>CAJJAI010000010.1 GCA_905182215.1 Flavobacteriales bacterium UBA6772
CCAAAATTTTAATCCGTCTTCATCAGAATCTTCTAAAACAAAGGCATAACAACCTGGAGTAAAAGTAAAAGTGTCTATGTATTGCTCATCAGCATAAAGAGTACCGCTAGAGTGAATTTCAGTTCCATTAATGTCATAAAAGTCCCAAGACGATTCTGATGCTTGTGTGGAAGTATTTATCACACCATCGTTAGTTAATAGCCATAAAGAAAAAGTTTCTGGGTAATCTGGTACTGGCTCATACGCAGACTGCATACTGTTATTTACCGCATACTCATCAGATAATCCATTTGGTTTTTTTAGTAAAACTTCGAAAGTGTTTTCTGTTCCTTCCCAGCTTGTTAGATTTGGTAATTCTACTTCTTCGCTTTCATTAAAAGCTAAATTACCTACCCATTCAAAAGTATTAGTAGAACCTCCAACTATATTATATTCAATTGTTAAAGAGGTAAGTGTATTGCTCCCATAATTTTTAATTACAATAAGTGGTTTTCCACAAATTGGATTTTTACGACTATGCTCATCTTTTAGAGACGGTTTAATAATGTCGATGATTTCAGCAGAATTCTCAAAATTAGGATTCTTGTACTGAATTAATTGAGATTCAACAATATAAGAAGGGGTTTGTGTGCCACTCCAAGAATAAGATTGATAGTCGACATTAATTTCTACAGAATCACCTGATGAAATATAGGGCGTAATTTCATGATCGAATATTTGAGACCTTGTGCCAGGACACCAATTTGCTCTATCGTATATCCAAGTTCCTCCTTGTGGGTAAATTGGGTTTTCTCCACATTTATTATCCCAATTGTATTGTGTGTGTGTTTGTACACCATCAACTTTTAGATAATAATTAATTGGTTTAAATTCTGCTGCAGATTGATTGTTATCAAAACCATGACCTGTTGAAGACATCTTAACCATTGCACTTGTAGTACTTGGGTCAATTAGGAAATTCTGAGGTGTTAGTTGGTTCGCTTCAAAATCTGTTGATGAATTGTAATTGTATCCACCACTATAAATATTTTCAACTTTTACAACATCTCTAGCTGGTGTACCTTCAATAAACTCAAAGTCTAGTGAAGCACTAAACCCAGAAGACCAACCGCTATAATGACATCTTATTTCTACCGAATCGCTTAAAATACTGGCAAAATCGGTTACATCAAATGTGGTCGTAAATTCCCAGTTGTTAGATAAACCATTACCATAAGGAGTAATAACACGAGCTAATTCGTAGTTTTCAATCACATCAAAAACAGTATGCCAATTATAATAGTCAAGTACTAAAGTGTCTGTTGAAGCAACATAAAAAGAACCGATAACAGAACCTACAGTATCAAACACCATATTGTAAAATTCTGATTCATATTTAATGAGAGTATCAGTTGCTACAGTAGGATTTGTAGGGTCGTTGTATTGAGCTATCTCGTAAGTATTCGAGAGTGTAGAATCTACAGATTGTGTACTCGTATTCCAAAAATGAACAAAGGTGCTGTCGGAAAACAAGAGAGAGTCTTCAGTAGTTCCATTTACAGTAAAGTTCGGAGATTCTTGTAAGGTAGAATCTACTTCTCCAGTTCTATGTCTTACAAAAATTTGTGTTGTATAATCCCAGTCAGAACAACCGCCTGTAGCACAGCCCATAGTATAGTGTAAGTAAACCTTTCTGTAATTATTGTCGGTACTTGGTAATACTCCCCATTCATCATAATTCCCATACCAGGTCATATCTGTATGGTCGTGAATCCTTACTGTGGTAGTGTCGGTTGCAAATGCATTGCATGAAAATGCAAAAAGGAGTAGGAGTAAGTAATTTGTTTTCATTTTGTTATTGTTTAAGCGTGAAGGAAGTTACTAAATTATTTGAAATGGTTTCTGTAACCTCGTCTATTGTGTGAGAGAATGGAGTAGTCATAAAGTCGATTGTACCTGATGTTCCATTTAGTAATTTGTCTATATCTAACTCTAAATGTAGGCTATCCCCCTCAGTATCCAGAAATAAATTATTCAAAGGAATTGAAACTTCTCTGTACAAATTGTCAAAGCCAGTATGGTAAGAGAAAGCTAAGTCCGGATTCATACCATCCATAGTATCAACTCTACCTTCGATCATAAAGAATTTATATTTTGAAGCCCATGTCCAGTATGTGTTTTGTGCGATACTTAATGGGTGAGAGCTTTCGAAATCTGCAGGATCTGATGCGTTTGTAAGAGAGTCTAAGCCGATGCCAAAATGTAAATTTAAATAGATTCCAGTGTCTACCTCAGCTTCTATATTTAGTTTTTCGTCAGATGAAAAATCTATTAAGTTTATTCCGTCTATAGAAATCAGTTCTCCATTGCTTTTTTCTATTGCCCAGTTCGATAGATAAAATTTGAGTAATTCTACCTTGTAATTTCTTCCTAAATAATCGGGGTATAAGGTGCTTTGTAGTTCTAAAATATTTGTTGCAACAACAGCATTTAAATCTATACTTATAGGAGCCTTACAAATGTGTTGTGCTTTTGGTTTGTCTTTATCACAAGAACTAATAAGGATTATAAGCAAAAGCGTGAAGACGCTACTTTTAATAGTTAGTTTCATTTTGTAATGCTTTTTAGATCCGTTTTTTCTGTTTTTAAATAAAACAGAATCAATTGTAAGAAATAAATAATTGCCAAGAAAGATGCCAGCCTACCTATATAATCGCCATGTTGAGCATAAAAGGTTTTGGTATCCGATTTCGTAATGGTCGCTTCTATAATTCCACTTTCCCCATAGGGCAAAAATTGTTCCACCATTCCGAGTGGATTTATAACAGAACTTATTCCTGTATTGGCAGATCTAACTACGTATTTTCTGTTTTCAATGGCTCTTAAACGAGCGTAAGAATTATGTTGTTGATGTCCGAATGTATCGCCCCACCAACCGTCGTTTGTAATAATACAAATCCAACTAGAGCCCAAAGAATTAAAGCTACTTACATATTCTCCAAAAACAGATTCGTAACAAATGATAGGCGTGAAGTTTCCTTTTGTAGTGTTGAAGTTTTGTAGAGAATCGTTCGTTCCAAAATTCCCTATTGTACCTCCAAGTTTAACAGGGAATTTATTGAATATCGGTTTTAACAGACTTGAAAATGGTGTCATTTCGGCTCCAGGAACGAGTTTAGATTTGTGAAATACTTGACTCTCTTCTTGCTTAGAAATTAATAGTGCAGAATTAAATACTTCGTAAATAGTTCCATTTCTACTAATTCTTGCCGTTGATTTTTGTGCTTCCTTATCTGTTAAAACTTTACCAGTAGAAGCACCTGTAAGTATTTGTGTTTTAGGATGCTTACTTAACCACGATTTCATTCTTAATACCGAAGGAGAAGTTTCTATTCGAGACTCCCAAATCCAATCGGTAATAAAAGTCTCTGGGAGTAAAATTAAATCTGGGTTTTTAATCCATACAGATTCTAGTAGACTTTCTACTTCTTGTAGTTGTGTGTTTAGTGGAGTAGAAAACTTCTCATTATGTGGTTCGTAATTTGGCTGTACTAGTACTACTTTCACTTCCTCTCCAGAGAAGTAATTAGTATTTGAAATAGTTTTATTAGAAATTATAAAGGGGGTGCAAATAAATAGAAGACTAAATAATAAGGGCTTTATAAATCCTTCCTTTTTTAATAGCTTATTTAAGCTAAAGTAAAGAAGCGTATTTACTATTAGTACCCAAAAAGAACCACCTAAAACACCGGTATACTGATACCATTGCACCCAATTAGGATGTTCTGCAAATACATTACCTATACTCATCCATGGCCATGTCATATCCCAATTTAGGTGAAGGTATTCAAAGGCTAACCATAGAATAGGAAATGCAAAATAAGCTTGCTTAGTTCCTAAGTTTACTTTGATTTTGTAAATAAGTAAACAAACCAAAGTCATAAGGAATCCATTAACAATGGATGCAAAAATACCGCCAAACCAATGCGCGTAAATTAGCCAAGAGGTTAACAAAAAGTTTAAACTAAAAAAAGTACAAAACAATAAACCGAATAAGTAGGTGCTAGACAATTTACACAAGCTAGGTTTAAAATTGAATAGTAAATAAAGTACAGGTACAAAGGCAATAAATATAAATCCTGGCAAAGAGTTTGGAGGCCAAGAAATATAAAACAGCATCACTGTTAAAAGACAAATAAGAATATGTTTTACAAATTTCATTTTATAGTTTGATTGCAATAAATTGCTTTTATTTGTTACAAATATAAGTTTCAGATGCGAAAACTCATTCCAAACCTACTAACAATCTCAAATCTTATTTGTGGTTGTATTGCTTTGTACTTTACTTTTCACAATAATTTAGTCTTTGCAGCCTATTTAATTGGCTTATCTGCACTCTTCGATTTTATGGATGGAGCTGTGGCTAGATTGTTAAAAGTGTCAGGTCCAATGGGTAGAGAGCTAGATTCTCTTGCCGATATGGTTAGTTTTGGAGTGGTTCCAGGTTCTGTAGTTTTTCATTTGTTAGAAGCTAGCTCTATGAGTTCATACTCTTTTGTTGCACTTTTAATTCCTGCTTTATCTGCTTATCGTTTGGCTAAGTTTAATATTGATGAAAGACAAACCGATGGTTTTATAGGTTTAAACACACCCGCAAATACCTTATTCTTTATTTCTTTCCCTTTGATAAGTCATTTTCAAGCCGATCATTTTTTGAATTCATGGATCGCAATACCAGAACTTTTAATTTTGTTAACGGTTCTTATGTCCATTGCTATGGTTTCTGAAATTCCTCTTTTTGCTTTTAAGTTTAAGAACTTGAAATTTGCAGATAATAAACTACGATTTTCATTTATCGGATTGACTGTTGTATTACTCGGATTATTACAATTTGCTGCCATCCCTTTATTGGTTCTTTTGTATTTGTTATTGTCTATTGTAAATCAATATGCGACTAAATAAATTCAAAATCCCTCAAATTCAAATTCCTTCGATTTAATTAGATTCCAATGACACACGAACAGATTTTAGCAGATTTAAAATCAAAAAAGTACAGTCCCGTTTATTTTTTAGCAGGAGAGGAGACTTATTATATCGATTTGTTGAGTGATTATATTGAAGCTAATGTACTCGGTGAGGCTGAGAAAGGATTTAATCAAACCGTTATGTACGGTAGAGATGTGGAGATAGGGTCCTTAATTTCTGCTGCCAAACAATTTCCGATGATGTCGGAAAATACGGTGATTATTGTGAAAGAGGCTCAAGACCTTAAGAAAATTGAGGAATTGAAATCTTATGTAGATCAACCTTTAAGTTCTACCGTTTTGGTATTGTGTTACAGAGGTAAGAAAATTGATAAGAGAAAGGCTTTATTTAAAAGTATCCAAAAAAACGGACTCTATTTTGAGAGTAATAAACTCTACGAAAACAAAATCCCAGAATGGATAAAGGGCTATTTAAGGATTAAGGATTATTCAATCGGTAATAAGGCTTCTGCTATGCTTACTGAGTTTTTAGGTACAGATTTGTCGAAGATTGCTGGAGAGTTAAATAAGCTATGTATTTTGGCTCCAAAAGGCAGCGAGATTAATGCTAAACTTGTAGAGGAGAATATTGGGATTAGTAAAGACTATAATAATTTTGAATTGCAAAAAGCAGTGATGAATAAAGATGTCTTAAAAGCAAATCGAATTATAAAATATTTCGAATCGAATCCACGTAATAATCCAATCGTGGTTACACTATCTGTTTTGTACACTCTATTTAGTAAAGTATTAGTTTTCCATTCATTAAAAGATAAAAACCCTCAAGCTGTTGCTAAAAGTTTAGGAGTAAACCCTTACTTTGTAAAAGATTATCAGAAAGCTGCACAAGCTTACAATTTAAAATATGCAGTTCGTGCATTAGATCTTCTTAGAGAAGCAGACATGAAATCTAAAGGGTATAATAACCCGTCTACTAGTCAGGCAGATTTGTTAAAAGAGCTTATTTACAAACTCTGTTACTAATCAAATTTTAGGTGCTTTACTGTAAGTCCTTGGTTTTTCAATTCCATAAGAGCATCAATTCCAATTTGGATATGGTCTTTAACAAATTCTTGTGTTACCTTTTTATCGCTTTCAGTAGTTTTCACACCTTCGGATACCATCGGTTGATCCGAAACTAATAGCAATGCTCCACAAGGAATGTGATTCGCAAAGCCCACTGTAAATAGGGTAGCTGTTTCCATATCTATTCCCATACAACGTGTTTCTCTTAAGTAATTTTTAAACTCTTCATCGTGTTCCCAAACTCTTCTGTTTGTGGTAAATATAGTTCCTGTCCAATAGTCTCTCGCGTGATTTCTTATTGAAGTAGAAATAGCTTTTTGTAAGGCAAAAGAGGGGAGTGCAGGAACTTCTGGAGGAAAGTAGTCATCGGAGGTTCCTTCGCCACGAATTGCTGCGATAGGTAATATGAGATCTCCTAGTTTGTTTTTCTTTTTTAATCCTCCACATTTACCCAAAAACAACACTGCCTTAGGTTGTGTGGCGCTAAGTAAATCCATTATGGTTGCCGCATTTGCAGAGCCCATACTAAAATTTATCATGGTTACACCTTTAGCTGTTACATTCGGCATAGCTTTGTCTAATCCGTTTATTTCGCAGTTGTGAACTTCAGCAAATTCATTTAAGTAATGTTGAAAATTGGTGAGTAATACATAGTCACTCATTTCAGATAGTTCTATCCCGGTATATCGGGGCAACCAGTTTTTTACAATCTCTTCTTTATTTTTCATATTATTGATTTTGATTTAGTGTTTAATGTATCTTCGTTCAACATTTATATTTTATGCAGGATTTAAATTTACCGAATTATTCTTTAAAATTCAAAACTCAAGAAGGGAAGACTTATATATTCGATCCTATAAGGAAGAAATATTTAGTAAATACCCCAGAGGAATGGGTGCGTCAGAACTTTATACAGTTTTTAGTAAAAGAAAAAGGGTACCCTGCCTCCTTAATGGCTGTAGAAATGGGAATTGATGTGTTGAATACAAAAAAACGTTGCGATATAGTTTTGTATAATACAATGGGTAAACCCCATATTATAGTAGAGTGTAAGGCTCCTTCTATAAAAATTGCTCAAGATACATTCGATCAAATAGCACGCTACAATCTTACTCTAAAAACCGAGCTTTTAATTGTAACCAATGGTTTACAGCATTATGTATGTGTGATGGATCACGAAAATAAATGTTATCATTTCCTAAAAGAAATCCCCAATTACACTAAGTAATTATTGAGCGTGAATTAAAAAGATACAGGGTCTTTTATGGAGTTCTGGTTTTGCTGTTTTTTTCCACTCAGCAATGGTTCTCGTTTTAATATATTCAGTTTTTAAGCTGATGTCGCAAGCAATGCACAATTTTGTGGTGCCTTGTAAACTCTGGTAAAGTGTTTCAATTAGTTTATTGTTTCTGTAGGGTGTTTCAATAAATAATTGAGTTTGGTTATGCGTTCTAGAAATGCGTTCTAAATCTTTTAACTTCTTTTTTACGTCCGATTTGTCAATCGGTAAATACCCATTAAAAGCAAACGATTGACCATTCATTCCACTAGCCATTAATGATAGCAGAATTGAAGAAGGTCCTACCAAAGGAATTATTTTAATATCTTCTTTATGCGCTAAATTTGCAATTTCAGCTCCCGGATCTGCTACTCCAGGACATCCAGCATCCGAAATTAATCCTATGTTTTTTCCATTTCTACAATTTGCTAAAAAAGCATGTAGTTCTTGTGCATCTGTATGTTTGTTGAGTTCGTGAAGTTTTAATTGGTCTTGAGGCGTTGGTATATCCATCAATTTTAAAAAAGCACGGGCATTTTTACTGTTCTCAACTATAAATTCATCCAATTGATGAATGGTATCTTTTACCGATTGAGGTAAAACCTTTGTTACATCACTTTCTCCAAGTGTTGTCGGAATCATGTATAATATACCTTTAGACATCGAATTCTTTTTCAAGTTGATTTTTAACTAGCTCACAAGCCTCATCGAGTAAATTAAATACATTTTCGAATCCTTGGTCTCCACCATAATAAGGGTCTGGTACCGCTTTGTTTTGTCCTGGACTCGACTCATTTAAGATTAATTTCACTTTTTCACGATCCTCGTCAGTACTAGCTAGCTTCAGGATATTGTTGTAGTTGGCGCTATCCATTGCAAAAATTAAATCAAAATCTTCTAAATCAGATTTCATCAATTTCCGAGCTCTTTGATCTCCTATGTCAATTCCGTTAATGGTGGCTATATGAACAGATCTATGGTCGGGACCTTCTCCTATATGATGTGCAGATGTTCCTGCAGAATCTACCACCACAGGAAGATGTTCGCATTTAGCAGCTAAAATACCTTCTGCTAAAGGAGACCTACATATGTTTCCTAGGCATACCATTAAGATTGTTTTCTGTTTCATAAGCCAAAAAAAAGCAGGATTAAATCCTGCTTTTAAATTATAGTTGTTGTAATTCTAACTTCTTGTTCAGGTCATCAACGTATGTTCTAAACTGCTTGTCGGTATCTACAAGGTTGTTTACCGTTTTACAAGCGTGTAATACGGTTGCGTGATCTTTACCACCACATTGAGCACCTATACTAGCTAAAGAAGACTTGGTTAGTTTCTTTGAGAAGAACATCGCTAATTGACGTGCTTGTACAATTCTTCTTTTTCTAGTTTTCGAATTGAGCAGTTCAAGGCTTAGTTCAAAATAATCACAGACTACTTTTTGAATATAGTCTATAGAAACTTCACGAGTTGTGTTTTTCACGAAGCGATCAATCATCTCTTTCGCTAAATTCATGTTTATTTCTCTTTTGTTAAGAGAGGATTGAGCTAATAATGAAATTAAGGCTCCTTCTAATTCTCTAACATTAGAGGTGATGCTATAGGCTAGATATTCTATAACTTCTTCTGGCATCTCAATACCATCGGAGTATAGTTTTTTCTTTAAAATAGTAATTCTTGTTTGTAAACTCGGTGTTTGTAAATCTGCAGATAAACCCCATTTAAAACGAGAAAGTACTCTTTGTTCCATTCCTTGAAGATCTACTGGAGCTCTGTCGGAAGTAAGGATTAATTGTTTTCCTTGTTGGTGTAGGTGGTTGAAGATATGGAAGAATACATCTTGTGTTTTTTCCTTTCCAGCAAAAAACTGAATGTCATCAATAATCAAGACATCAATCATTTGGTAAAAGTGCACAAAGTCGTTTCTAGAATTCTTGCGAATTGAATCTATAAACTGTTGTGTGAACTTTTCTGCAGAAACATAAAGTACTGTTTTCTCTGGGTATCTATCTTTAATTTCAATTCCAATAGAATGTGCTAGGTGTGTTTTCCCTAATCCAACTCCACCATATAACAACAGTGGGTTAAAAGAAGTACCTCCAGGATTGTTTCCTACTGCATATCCTGCAGCTCTAGCCAATCTATTACAATCACCTTCAATAAAATTTTCAAACGTGTAGTTTGCATTCAATTGAGATTCAATGTGTATCTTTTTTAATCCTGGGATTACAAAAGGGTTTCTTACTCCTGCAGCAGAAATCTCAACTGGAACTGCAACTTTAGGGTTGTGTAATGGAGCTCTATTGTTACTCGGTATTTTTACAGTGTATGGATTAGAGTTGCCATAAGTATTTTCCATAACGATGGAATAAACCAATTTAGCATCTTCTCCTAATTCTCTTCCGATAGCTGTTTTTAATAGTTTTATATAGTGTTCTTCAATCCACTCATAAAAAAATTTACTCGGTACTTGAATGTGTAATATTTGACCTTTAAGCTTTATTGCTCGGATTGGTAAAAACCAAGTTTTAAAACTCTGTTCCGAAATATTATCCTTGATGAAATCAAGGCAATTATTCCATATATTTTCTGGTGTATTCTTCATCAAATTTATGTGCAACAATTAAGGTTATACAATTATCGGTTTTAGGGGAGTAAAACTTTAGTTTTTCGATAGGGCAAATTTGTGAACAAAATAGTTAAGAAAAAAATGAAATGCCTATAGGATTATAACTTTGTTTTCCTTATCTAAGACAACTGAAACTCGTTTTTTGTGATATACGTTCAGATTGACTCTTAATAACCAGTCTGTTAGTCTCCAGTTCTAGCTTAACGTCGATTCTCCCTAACATAAGTCCTGCCCACCCGACCTGTGATATGTAGGTACTCTTACCTATGTTTGAGCGAATTTCAATTGGTTTATCAACAAATGTGTGTGTATGCCCTCCAAGTATGATATCGATTTCTGAACACTCTTCTGCAAGTGCAATATCAGACACTTGTTTAGACTCATATTTGAGCCCTAAATGGGATAGGCAAATAATTAAATTACATCCTTTTGTATGTCTTAAATACCTGCTTATTTTTTGCGAAATTTCGATAGGTGAATTATGTTTCGTTTCTCCATACATTTTTGGATCGACTAATCCCTTTAATTCAATTCCCAATCCAAATACGCCAACCTTAAATTTACCTTTATTAAAAATATCATAAGGCTTTGTTAATCCTTTCATTGGTGTGTCTTCAAAATTATAATTAGCGCTCAGTAATTTAAAGTCTGCAATTTTAGCTTGTTTAGCTAATCCATCCACTCCATTATCAAAATCGTGGTTTCCAATTGTTGCGGCATCATATTTCATGGCATTCATTAGTTTAAATTCTAATTCGCCTCCGTAGTAGTTAAAATAGGGTGTTCCTTGAAACATATCTCCAGCATCAAGTAAAAGTGTGTGCTTTACTTCAGAACGTATTTTAGTAATAAGTTCAGCCCTTCTTGCTACACCTCCCATGCCAGGATATTTTTTATGATCTATGGGAAATGGTTCTATATGACTATGTACATCGTTTGTGTGCATAATACACAAATGCTCTATTGTGTCTGTGTTGGCCAATAATTTAGTGGGGCTAAGTATACTTATTGCACTTACACTTGCTATTTGCTGTATAAATTTCCTTCTGTTACTCATATACAAAACGATTATCAAATGTACTTATTAAGGTGTCTATAGATTTACACTCTGCTAAAAGCACCTCTCGAATTTTTAAACCTGTTTTAATCATAGAAATTGAATCAGCAAAAAAGAACATTTTATCTCCTCCGTTGGCTAAGTAATCAGATGTTACAATTCGTATGCTCTCCTCACTTTTTAAGGAACAGTCTACTTGGTTGTCTGTAATATTTAAGCTGATATTACTTATTGGGTGTCCTCCACTAATTTTTAAATACTCTAATACTTTTGCGAAACTAGAGTTTGGGATCTCAACGATAACCAGTTCGTTTTCGAATGGCATTAATTGGAAAATATTTTTTCTAGTAATAGCTCCTTTCGGAAGAGTGCTTCTTATTCCTCCATAGTTTAATAGACAAAAATCAATGTCGTTCTGAGCGTCGCAATGCTTAAAACACACATCTGCCATCCAATTATTCAGTAGCGCTTCAGGTCTTTTTTTCTCTAAGAAATAAGGCGAATAACAAAGCACTTGGTTCATTATGCTGTCTAAACCAATTTTGTACGGTTCGTATATGCTTATAATGATGGAGTCTTCTTGTAGTTGATGCGCTATAGGAATACTACTTCCATAAACATGTAATTGTGTAGCTGGAGAAGGTTTGCAGCCTATTAAAACACTTAATAGGACTAAGATTAAATAGAATCTCATGAAATTTGAAGCTTTAATTTGAAGAATAGTTGTGAATTTAGATAAGCTTTACCTAAGATTAAATAAATTCGCATACCAATTTACAATTATGTTCGAACATCAAATAAAATTTAGAGTATTATATTCCGATACCGATAAAATGGGATATATGTACTATGGCCAATATGCAAAATACTTAGAAATGGGTAGGGTAGAGGCTTTACGTAGTCTGGGTTTATCTTATAAGTCTATGGAAGATTCTGGGGTGATGATGCCTGTTTTAGAATTGAATACAAAGTATATAAAACCTTTGTTTTACGACGACGAAATTACCTTAGTTACCAAGGTGGTAAAGATGCCAGATACGCGAATTTATTTTAAGTACGAATTATTGAACCCCGCGGGGAAATTGGCTACCGTAGCAGAAACAACTTTAGTTTTTGTGGATTGTTCTACAGGTAAACCTTGTTTAATACCCGCTAATTTTAAAAGTAAAATTGAAACTTATTTCCAGTAAAATGAAAAACTTGAAAAGACTATTTCTAAGCATCTTAATGCTTTGTTCATTAAATATGGTAGCCAAAGAAGGAATGTGGCTTCCTATGTTTTTGCAACAGTTAAATGAGACCGAAATGCAGGCGATGGGCTTGGAGCTTACTGCAGAGGATATTTATTCTATTAATAATGGTAGTCTTAAAGACGCTATCGTTCACTTTGGTGGTGGTTGTACAGCTGAAGTTATTTCTGGCGAAGGGCTGTTATTAACAAATCATCACTGTGGTTACGGTCAAATTCAGTCGCATTCCTCGGTAGAAAACGATTATTTGAGTAATGGCTTTTGGGCAAAAGATCGTTCAGAAGAATTAACAAACGAGGGTTTAACAGCTACTTTTATTAAATACATGAAAGAAGTTACAGCCGATGTTTTGTTAAATGAAACAGATGGAATGACGGAAGCTGAGCGAAGAGAGATGATAAAATCTCTTGGCGATTCATTGATTTCTTTAGAAATTGAAGGAACTCATTACGAAGCAATGATTAAACCTTTCTTTAAAGGAAACCGTTATTTTATGTTTGTTACCGAAACATATACCGATGTTCGTTTAGTGGGAGCTCCTCCTTCGTCTATAGGGAAGTTTGGATCGGATACAGATAATTGGATGTGGCCACGACATACTGGGGATTTTTCTATATTTAGAATTTATGCCGATAAGGATAATAATCCTGCAGAATATTCAGAAGATAATATTCCTTACACTCCTAATAAACATTTAAATATTTCTACTCAAGGTGTAAAGCCTGGTGATTTTACAATGGTTTATGGTTTTCCAGGAAGAACTGATGAGTATTTACCTGCGGTTGCTGTAAAGCAAATTACACAAGTTTTAAACCCAGCTAAAATTTCTATCCGCAAAACTGCTTTAGAAATTATGGATAAAGAAATGAGAGCTTCTGACGAAGTACGAATTAAATATGCTTCCAAATATGCGAGTGTAGCGAACTACTATAAAAAGTGGATTGGAGAAAATACAGGAATTCAAAAAACGCAAGGTTTAAAGCGTAAACGCGAATTTGAACAAGCGTTTATGGATGCCGTAAATTCGGATGAGAAATATGCCGATTATGCGGGGCTTTTAGCTGTATACGATTCCCTTTATGGTGAATTAGAAGATATAGCAATGGCTAGAGATTACTTTATTGAAATCGCTTATCGTGGTGTAGCAATTGTAAACTTTGCCAATAAGGTTTCGAAGTTTGTTGAAACTGGTGATGCAAAGGATTTAGAGCGATTTAAAAAATCGATTAATGGACATTTTAAAAACTACGATGCCCATACAGATGAATTATTATTTGATGCTTTGTTTAAGAAGTATGAACTAGAGCAAGCAGATTCAGAATACTTACCAGCTTATTTTAATGGGAAAACATATTCTGCAAAAGAGGTGTTCTCAAAATCGTATTTTGCCAGTCAAGAGAAATTAGAAGACTTGTTAAATTCATCTACTAAAAAGGTGCAAAAGAAACTGTCTAAAGACCCTGCATTTAAAGTTGCTTCTGCACTTTACGGACATTATAGAAATGTGATTTATGGAAAGTATTGGTCTTTAGAAGATGAGCTGGATGCTGTGGATAGAGAGTACTTAAAAGCAATGATGGAAGTACTTCCAGATTATAGAAATTATTATCCTGATGCCAACAGTACTTTGCGTTTAACCTACGGTCAAGTGCAAGGGGTTTCTCCTTTAGATGCTGTTTCTTATGGTCATATTACGTATTTAGAAGGGATGATGGAGAAGTATGTTCCTGGAGATTATGAATTCGATTTACCAGAAAAGTTAATTGAATTATACGATTCTAAAGATTTTGGACCTTATGCTGACGACAATGGGAAGCTTCCTGTGTGTTTTATTGCTACAAACCATACTACCGGAGGTAATTCCGGAAGTCCTGCTTTAAACGCTAAAGGAGAGCTTGTAGGTTTGAATTTTGATAGAGCTTGGGAAGGTACCATGAGCGATATTAATTACGATGCATCGAGATGTAGGAATATTATGGTAGATGCACGCTACGTATTATTTATCATTGATAAGTTTGCGGGTGCTGGTTATCTACTCGATGAAATGACGATTAAGTAAATCTATATAGTACTGAAAAAGGCTTCCATTCGGAAGCCTTTTTTTTTGGATTATACACTAAGTTTTAAGCTTAAAAAAAGCCCTCACTACAACTGTAATTAGGGCTTTTGTATTCGTAGTTTACTAATTAAATCGCGTCTATAATTGCGTTTAGTGTAGCACTAGGTCTCATAGAAGTAGCTGCTATGGTATTGTTTGGAGCGTAATAACCTTCTAGGTTTACTACAGCGCCTTGTACGGTATTTAACTCATCTACAATCTTTTCTTCCTTGTTAGAAAGCTCTTCTGCAATAGGAGTAAATTTAGCTTGTAAATCTGAATCTATAGTTTGTTTAGCTAATTCCTGTGCCCAGTACATAGCTATGTAAAAATGACTCCCTCTATTGTCTAGTTCATTTACTTTTCTAGATGGAGACTGTCCATTTTGAAGTAAAGAAATAGTTGCTTTATCTAAGGCGTCTGCTAAAACCTTAGCTTTAGGATTGTTGTTTGTTTCTGCTTCGTGTTCAAAAGAAACAGCTAAAGCTAAAAACTCTCCTAAAGAATCCCATCTTAAGTGGTTTTCTTTGGTGAACTGTTGTACGTGTTTTGGGGCAGAACCACCAGCACCAGTTTCAAATAAACCACCACCATTCATTAGAGGAACTATAGAAAGCATTTTTGCACTTGTACCCAATTCTAAAATTGGAAATAAATCTGTGTTGTAGTCTCTTAATACATTCCCTGTAACAGAGATTGTATCTTCCCCATCTTTCATTCTTCTAAGAGAAACTTTTGTAGCCTCTATTGGCGAAAGTATTCTGATATCTAATCCTTCTATGTTGTGATTAGGAATGTAAGTATTTATTTTCTTAATCAATTCTGCATCGTGGGCTCTGTTTTCGTCCAGCCAGAATATAGTAGGAACCTTAGTTGCTCTAGCTCTATTTACAGCCAATTTAACCCAGTCCTGAATTGGTAGGTCTTTTACTTGGCACATTCTCCAGATATCACCTTCTTCAACCGTGTGTTCAATTAATACTGCTCCAGTATTGTCTATTACTTGAACTTTACCAGCCGTAGCAATTTCGAATGTTTTATCGTGAGATCCGTATTCTTCAGCTTTTTGAGCCATTAAACCTACATTGGGTACAGTTCCCATAGTGGTTGGATCGAAAGCTCCATTTTCTCTACAGAAGTCTATGGTTGCTTGGTAAATACCAGCATAAGAGCTATCTGGAATTACTGCTTTTGTATCTTGTGCATTTCCTTCCTTATTCCACATTTTACCAGAGTTTCTAATCATTGCTGGCATCGAAGCATCAATAATTATATCGCTTGGTACGTGTAGATTTGTGATTCCATTATCAGAATCTACCATTGCTAAGTCAGGACCTTGTGTAAGGCATTTTTGTATTTCAGCTTCAACTTCTGTTTTTACACTAGGGCTAAGTTGGTCTAGATTGCTAAGTAAGTTTCCAAAACCATTGTTTACGTTAATTCCAGCTTGTTCTAATTCTGTTCCGTATTTTTCGAAAACAGACTTAAAGAATACTTTTACACCATGACCGAATATGATAGGGTCAGAAACCTTCATCATAGTAGCCTTCATGTGTAAAGAGAATAATACTCCTTTTGCTTTAGCGTCTGCAATTTGTTCTTCTAAGAACGAAAGCAATGCTTTTTTGCTCATTAGAGTTCCGTCGATAATCTCACCTTCAAGAACGGAGATGTTCTCTTTTAATACTGTAGTATTAGTATCGTTTACTAATTGAATTTTAACTTCTCCAGCCGCTATAATGGTAATTGATTTTTCGTTGTTCGCGAAATCTCCAGACTCCATTGTAGACACATGAGATGCTGAGTTTGCAGACCATTCTCCCATAGAATGTGGGTTTTGTCTTGCATATGCTTTTACAGGTTTTGGAGCTCTTCTGTCAGAATTCCCTTCTCTTAACACTGGGTTTACAGCACTACCTTTAATCTTATCGTAGGTAGATTTTATATTTTTTTCTTCATCTGAAGTAGGACTGTCTGGATAGCTAGGAATAGCAAATCCACCAGTTTGCAACTCTTTAATAGTCGATTTTAGCTGCGGTACAGAAGCGGAAATATTTGGTAATTTAATAATGTTTGCTTCTGGCATTTTCACCAATTCACCTAGTTCTGCCAAGGCATCACTAACTTGTTGATTTGGCTTTAAGTAAGAAGGGAAGTTCGCAAGAATTCTACTTGCAAGAGAAATATCTTTTGTTTCCATTTCTATTCCACATTGCTTGGCAAATGCCTGAACAATAGGAAGAAGAGATTTAGTAGCTAAAGCTGGAGCTTCGTCGGTATGAGTATAGATAATCTTAGACGACATATGTTGTATATTTAATAAAACCGACGAGTCGGTAATAATGAATGATAGTGAATATTTAAGTCGGCAAAGATAACATTTTGATTGTGTTTTATTTACTAATTGACTTTGAATATTATGCATCCACTTATATTGTGTAAATAACAAAAGCCACTCTTGTAGGAATGGCTTTTATATTGCTGTACACAAGTTAAATGCTTGAGCTAAAATGTTTGTTTGGCTTAATCGATTCTATATAGTGTAATTTAGTTCGTCTTTTTTTGAGTGTCCTTATAAACTGTTTCTTCGTATCTATTTTGGTCAAATTCAATAGGGTATTTTCCTAGAGGATAGTGTTTGTTGAGCTTTTCTAAAAACTCAGCCTTTACTTTTTCTCTAAGATCCTCTAAGTCATTTAGTGTAAGCATTTCTGTTTCGAATGGAGCAGATAAGTAGTTTATGCAAATACCCGGACGAATACGTAGTTTGTGTGGAGGGAATAATTCACCTGCATTTATCATACTTATTACCACTATCGGCGTGCTACTTTCAATAGCCACTCTAAAAGCACCATTTCGCATTTCGTTTAGTAATTGATCATTCATGAAAATAGCACCCTCTGGACACAAGAATAATGAGGTGTTATTTTTTGCAACATGTAAAATTTTCTGATAACTCTGCTCTCTATCAGTTTCCGATTGTCTTTTTACAGGAATGTGTCCCAAGCGTTTTGCCAGAAACCCTATTATTGGCCAATCGAATACTTCTGCTTTTCCTAAAAATCGTTTGTAGCTTTTAATTCCTAAAATGGCAATAAACACATCAAGGTACGATCGGTGGTTTGCTACATAAATATAAGCTTTAGAGAAATCGAGTTTTGGGTCGTTTCTAAAAACCATTTTTATTCCCCAACTAATAAGAATTAATCGACAGCAAAATCGTAAATAATAATCTATAACTCTACTTTCTTGTTCTCCCCAAATGCTAATAAATAATAGTATTAATGGGAAGTTAATGGTAATTATTAATAGCGCAGAAATAAGGCACCAAGCTGTCCAGACAAGTTCGAGTATGTTTTTAATCGATTTCATGATGTTGGTCTATTGATTCAGTCCGTTTTCTCCAATTGGCTTAGAATCTCATCTGTAGATAATGCAGTAGGGAAGTAATCAAGTATTTTTTTGAGTACATTTTCTACTACTGTATCCGGACAAGAAGCACCACTTGTTAATATGATGTCTATGACTTCTTTTTCGGGTAAGTAATTAATGCTCTTTAATAGTTTTTTGTTTTCAAAGTCAAAGTGCTTTATCTCTGTAGCACTTTTAATCTCACTTTCATTACTTATAAAGTAAGTGGGTAGCTTCTCTTCACACAACTCTACTAAGTGTGAGGTGTTAGAGCTGTTGTAACCGCCAACTACTATTGCTAAGTCTGCTTTTGTTTTTAGCAATCCGTAGGTAGAATCTTGGTTCTCGTTTGTGGCATAACAGAGTGTATCTCTGGTGTCTGCCATATGGTCTTTGCTGTTTTTTGCACCGAATTTCTCTAGCATTACACCTTTTAAGAAATTTGAAATTGCTTGTGTCTCGGTAGCTAGCATAGTGGTTTGATTAATAACACCAATTTTATCTAAATCTGTTTTAGGATTAAAATTAGGGCTAAACTTTCCTTCAAAAGTACTTTCAAATTCTTCAAGGCTACGATTGCCTAACATGAATTCTGATAGAACTACAGCTTCTTTCATATCCTTAATAATTAAGGAAGGGGCATTTTTTTTACTGTAAGAATAGGTCGCTCTAGTTTCTTCGTGTTTGTATTTACCATGAATGATAATCGTTTTGTTTTGCTTTCCTAATTGGTCAGCTCTTTTCCAAACTCGCGTTACAAACGGACAGGTGGTGTCGTATTTTTTAGTCTCAATTCCTTTCTTTTCTAGTAAGTCTAGAATTTCTAATGTAGTCCCAAAAGCAGGTATTATAATGACGTCATCAGAATGAATGTCTTCCCATTCGATTAGTTGCTTTCCATAGGTATCCATAATAAACTTTATCCCTCTGTCTTGTAAATCATCATTTACATCTGGATTATGAATCATTTGACTCAATAAGAAAATTCGCTTGTTGGGGTTTTCTTCTATAGCTTTATAAGAGATTTCAATCGCATTTTCAACTCCAAAACAAAAGCCAAAATGACGTGCTATATGGAATCTTACAACTCCGTAGTCTAGTGTAGTTGGAGTGAAATCCTTTTTTCGAGGATCCTTTTTTTGACGAATCTCTTTTATCTTTCCTATTATGGAGGAGCGGTAATAACTAGGGATATCGAATTTTTTCATCTACAAGGTATCTTTACCGCAAAAGTATTAATTATTAAGTGAAATTGAATTAATTATTAAGTAGTAATCTAGTGTAGATTCAATCGTAATATTTTGTATATTTGCGCACATTTTCTAATAAAGGTAGCGGAAAATAGTTTTTTTATATAAACCCTTTCACCCTATTTTAAAGTTACCATGGTGGAATACAAAACCCCTTTTTCCAATGTCTGAGGAGAAAGCAACAATAGTAGAGGATGTAGTAGTAACTACTCCCACTGTAGAAGCAACAAATGCTTCTGAAAACAAAGATTTTGACTGGGATGCCTATGCTGAAGGTGGTCATGCGATGTACTCTAAAACAGAGGCTGCAGAGTATGAAACCATGTACGAAGCAACGCTTCCAGAAGAAACACAAGCTGGTGTTATCGATGGTGTAGTTTTAAATCTAACTGACCGCGAAGCAATTATCACTATCGGTGGTAAGTCTGAAGGTGTGATCTCTTTAAACGAATTCCGTTACAACCCTGAATTAACAGTAGGTGACACGGTTGAAGTTTTAATCGATCAACAAGAAGATAAAACAGGACAATTAGTATTGTCTCACCGTAAGGCACGTTCTATCCGTTCTTGGGATAGAGTTAATGCTGCTCATGATAATGAAGAAATCGTTAACGGTTTTGTGAAATGTCGTACTAAAGGTGGTATGATCGTAGATGTATTTGGAATTGAGGCATTCTTGCCAGGTTCTCAAATCGACGTGAAGCCTATCCGTGATTACGATATTTACGTAGGTAAAACTATGGAATTCAAGGTGGTGAAAATCAACCATGACTTCAAAAACGTAGTTGTATCGCACAAAGCACTTATCGAGGCTGATATCGAGCTTCAGAAGAAAGAAATTATCGGTAAACTTGAAAAAGGTCAAGTTCTTGAAGGTACTGTGAAGAATATTACTTCTTACGGTGTGTTTATTGATCTTGGTGGTGTAGATGGACTTGTTCATATCACTGACTTATCTTGGAACCGTATCAACCATCCAAACGAGATTGTTGAATTAGACCAAAAAATTAATGTTGTAATCTTAGACTTCGATGAAGCTAAGACTAGAATACAATTAGGTCTGAAACAATTATCTGCTCACCCATGGGATGCTCTAGATCAAGAGTTGAAAATTGGTGACCGTGTTAAAGGAAAGGTTGTTGTAATAGCTGATTACGGTGCGTTTATCGAAATTTTACCTGGTGTAGAAGGATTGATTCACGTTTCTGAAATGTCTTGGTCAACTCACCTAAGGTCTGCACAAGACTTTATGAAAGTTGGTGCTGAGGTAGAGGCTGAAATCTTAACTTTAGATCGTGATGACCGTAAAATGTCTCTTGGTCTTAAGCAATTAACTACAGATCCATGGGCTGATATTTCTGAGAAATATCCTGCTAAATCTAAACATACTGGTATCGTTCGTAACTTCACTAATTTTGGTGTTTTTGTTGAATTAGAAGAAGGTGTAGACGGATTAGTTCATATTTCTGACCTTTCTTGGACTAAGAAAGTGAAGCATCCATCTGAATTTACTTCTATTGGAGCTAACCTTGATATCGTAGTTCTTGATTTAGATACTGAAAACAGAAGATTATCATTAGGTCACAAGCAGGTTGAAGAGAACCCTTGGGATACTTACGAAACAATCTTTGCTGAAGGTTCTGAGCACGAAGGTGAAGTAACTGAAGTACATGATAAAGGTACTACTGTACTCTTTAAAACTGAAGGTGTTGAAGGGTTTGTTCCTGGAAGACATTCAGAAAAAGAAGATGGTACTAAGTTAGCTAAAGGTGATGTTGTTAAATTTAGAGTTATCGAATTTAACAAAGGATCTAGAAAAATCGTTTTATCACATACTATCTTCTTTAAAGAGAATTTAGCTGCTGAGAAAAAGACAACTTCTAAAAATGTTAAAAATATCCAATCTAAAGTTGAAAAAACTACTTTAGGTGATATTGATGCATTAGCTGCTTTAAAAAGTAAACTAGAAAAAGGAGAGTAATTTCAATCCTTTTTTAAATACTTAAAGCCTCCGAATTTATTCGGAGGCTTTTTTTTGACCATTAGTGTAGAAGAATTTAGAATAACAATACTATATTTGTTGCTATGGGTGAAAAAATACTATTCAATCATAAAGAGCTAGATTTAAGTGTTAATCGCTTATGCTGGCAACTGATTGAGAATCATTGCGACTTTGAAAATACTGTTTTAATAGGAATGCAACCTAGAGGATACTTCCTCGCACAAAAAATACATGCTCGTTTACTAGCCTTAACTGGTATACAAGATATATCATTAGGTTCTTTGGATATAACGTTCTTTAGAGACGATTTTAGAAGAAGAGAAGAACCCCTGGCTGCTAATCAGACCAATATTAACTTTTTAGTAGAAGGAAAAAAGGTTGTTTTTATTGATGATGTACTTTATACCGGTAGAAGTATTCGTGCAGGTATGGATGCCATAAATTCTTTTGGTAGACCTCAGCAAATTGAACTTCTCGTATTAATAGACAGACGTTTTAGTAGAGAGCTACCTATTGAACCTAACTATGTTGGGAAAACAGTGGATGCAATCGATACTGAAAAAGTTCTTGTAGAGTGGTCTGATGACGAAAATAGAAATGGTTTAGTTAGATTGATAAGAGAATAGATATGGGAAGTTTAAGTGTAAACCATTTAGTTGGTATAAAAGAGTTGTCTAAAGATGATATCGAGCTGATTTTTCAAACTGCCGATAATTTTAAGTCTGTAATAAATAGACCTATAAAAAAGGTTCCTTCTTTAAGAGATATAACAATAGCTAATTTATTTTTTGAGAATTCTACCAGAACTCGTTTATCCTTCGAATTAGCTGAGAAACGATTGTCTGCGGATGTAATCAATTTTTCTGCGGCTTCATCTTCAGTAAAAAAAGGTGAAACTTTAATCGATACTGTAAACAATATTTTAGCCATGAAGGTTGATATGGTGGTGATGCGTCATCCCAATCCCGGAGCGGCTAAGTTTTTATCAGAAAATGTAGACTCTAGGATCGTTAACGCAGGTGATGGTGCTCATGAGCACCCAACACAAGCCTTATTAGACTCTTATTCAATTAGAGAGAAACTTGGCTCGGTAAAAGGAAAAAAAATTGTTATTGTTGGTGATATAGTACATTCTAGAGTCGCGCTTTCGAATATATTTTGCCTGCAAAAACAAGGAGCCGAAGTGATGGTTTGTGGGCCTGCAACCCTAATACCTAAGTACATAAAAGAATTAGGCGTTAAGGTAGAACACGATTTGCGTAAAGCACTAGAATGGTGTGATGTAGCAAATATGCTACGTATACAGCTTGAGCGAATGGATGTGAAGTATTTCCCTTCTATTAGAGAATATACAATGCTTTATGGTTTAGATAAACCTTTGTTAGATTCTCTTTCCAAAAAAATAATTGTAATGCATCCAGGACCTATAAATAGAGGTGTAGAAATTACTTCGGATGTTGCAGACAGTGATCAAGCGATAATTTTAGATCAAGTAGAAAATGGTGTAGCCATACGTATGGCAGTCATTTATCTATTAGCACAAACCATAAAAAGAGTAGAATAATGTCTTGGATTCTACAGAAAGAAGAGAAATATACCCTGTTTACTCCTCATTTTTCAGATGTTCTAGCCTTTGAGGAATCACTTTCCACCTTTAAAGCCGATGTCAATAAAGTAATTGATTGTTGTTCAATATTATTGACTCCCACTACAATAGATTTATTAGCTAAAGCATACGAACTTCATTTTAGTGCGCAGGTTTCATTTATTGTTGTTATTTCTGACAAAGAAGATATGGATCGTTTGGAAGAACATTTTATTGTAGTTCCTACCATATCTGAGGCAATTGATTATATTTACATGGAAGAATTAGAAAAAAACCTTTAACAAAAACATTATGAAAAAACTTTTTACTCTATCATTACTAGCATTATTGTCTGTTCAATTTTCTTCTGCTCAAGAAGCAGGTTTTTATCCGCCAGATGGTTCTACATACAATGCAGATAGTTCGATTGTAACACTTCCTAGTGCTTACCTAGAATCTAATTATAGTGACACAATCGTATTTTATGTCTCCGAAACCTTTTCTGTTGATTTAGGTGGACAGACCATAGAATTACCTTTTAACTTTGCTGAAATTACAGGTGTTACTACTCCAAACGGAATGGATTACTCTTGTAATCCCGAAAATTGTTATTTTGAACCTAATACTTCTGGAGAAGTTGTCCTGTATGGAACTCCAACCGATACTGGTCTGTATGAATTGGAGCTTACTGCTTTTGTGTCTATAAATGCTGCTCCACTCGGTGTGAATATGGACTTAGAATTTGAAATACCTTATACAGGTGGAAACGAGCTATTGGATATAGCTCTTGGGACAGATTATTCTGTAATAAATGCTGTTGTTCCTACATTTTTGATTAATGTAGAACCAGGAATCATTGGGCTTGAAGAAGTTTCTCCTTTAGCTAATGTAGTGGTTTACCCTAACCCTGCTACTTCAGAAGTTTCTTTTGAGTTTACGTCAGCTAATGAGAATACTCAGATTCAAATTTTTGATTTATTAGGAAATAGAGTTTTTAACAACACATTCTCAAATGAGCTTGTAAGAGTTAATACTTCTAATTTCACAAACGGTGTATATATTTACAAATTAGGTTCTGCAAATAACAGTTCTGTTGGTAGATTAATCGTTAATAAATAGTTAAACCCACATTCTAAAAGCTGCCTTGTGCAGCTTTTTTTTTTGGAATAATTTTTGCTTTAAGTAATTTAAACTTATTTATGAAAAATCTACTCATTATTTTGTTCCTGCTGTTTTCTTTTCAACTAACAGCCCAAAATAGTACTCCATATGCGAATACTAGTTTAGTTCATCTTAAATCTATTAGTCCAGAGATTGAAGCTGCATTACATGATTTAGATGTTACTTTTTTATCTTGTAGAGAGCACCAATCAAGTTCTGATATTATTGTTTCCGAAACAGCTTTAAATTGGCTTTCTAATAATGAGGTTGTTTTTGAAACACTTGTTAGCGATTTAAAACAGAAAATTGATAACGATAATGCAGCAATGGAATTAGTACGATCTCAACGAGATGGTGAGGAGTGGTACACAATTTATAGAACTTACGATGAAGTACAAGATAAATTGGTTGAGATAGCGAATTCTAGTTCTGTTGCAACTCTAATTGATTTAGGCGATTCGTACGAAAACAGAGCAATTAAAGGATTGAAGTTTAGTACTGGAGGAAATGATAAACCTGCGGTATTTTTCAATGGTTGTCAGCACGCAAGAGAATGGGTTACCGTAATGGCAACCACTTATTTTGCAGATCAATTAGCACAGCAATATATTTCCGATAGTTTTACTGAAAGTCTTTTAGATCTTGTAGACGTATATATCATTCCAATTGTGAATCCTGATGGCTATGTTTATACGCATACAACTGATAGATATTGGAGGAAAAATAGACAGCCAAATACAAATTCTTCTTGTGTAGGAACCGATTTAAATAGAAACTGGGAGGCTGATTGGAATGGAGGAGAGAGTACAAGTACTTCAGAATGCTCTGATATTTATGTTGGATCAGGTGCTTTCTCTGCAACTGAGGCTACAGTTTTAAAAAACTATATGGAATCAATTCCTAATCTAAAAGGACATTTAGATATTCATTCTTATTCAGCTTTAGTACTTGGACCTTGGGGATATACAAACACTGAATCTCCAGATCATGCTGAAATTGTTAGTCTAGGAAATGCAATGAACGATGCGATTACAAATACGAATAATTATCCTTTTACTTTTGGTGTAGGAGATGCCGACGGAGCTATTTACTTAGCTAGTGGTACCATGCCAGATTGGTCTTACGACGAATTAGGAGCCTTAGGTTATACTTTCGAATTAAGACCTAATTCCTCATCTGGAGGTGGTTTCGAATTACCTGAGAGTCAAATTTTAGATGCATGTGCAGAGAACTACAATGGTGCTATGGAAATGATTATTTGGGCGGCAGACATACAAAGTGGTTGTATGGATGCTTCTGCATGTAATTACGATGCAAATGCAACAGTAGATGATGGCTCTTGTGCTGAATTAGATGAATGTGGCGAATGTGGTGGTAGTGGACCTAGTTCTGGATACGATTGTGATGGCAATTGTATAACTGGCGAAACACTTACGATTCAGTTAGAGGATTCTTACGGTGATGGATGGAACGGGAATAATTTGACTATTAATGGAACTTCTATCACTATGAATAGTGGGACTTCTTCAACTGAAATTCTTTGTTATGATTCTAACACGTGTATTTCAGTAAGCTGCGATGGCGGTTCTTGGCAAGAAGAAGTTTCGTGGACTATATTAAATTCTGATGGTGAAGAGTTGTTAATTGGTGGCGCTCCTTTTACTGGAGAGTTTGGTAACTGTTCATCTGAAATTCCAGGTTGTACAGATCCTTTAGCTACAAATTATAACGCTCTTGCAACCTTTGATGATGGTTCTTGTGAGTATTCTTCAGCTACAGATGTACAAATTATTAGTCTTCCTTTGGGTTGGTTTATTTTTTCAACATATATACAACCACAAACTCCTGCTATAAACGATTTAGTAAGTTCAATTTTCGAAGCAACTATTATTGTAAAAGATGCGGAGGGATTAGCTTATTTACCAAATTGGGATTTTAACGGAATTGGTAATGCTATTGATGGTGAAGCCTATTTAATCAAGCTTTCAGAAAATCAGAATTTAAGTATTTCGGGAACTAAAATCATTCCAGAGGACTTTGTAATCAATTTAGAAACAGGTTGGAGTTTATTGGGTTATTTAAGAGATTCTCCTGCCAATTTAGTTACTATGTTAGCAGATATAAATGAGCAGATTATTATCGTTAAAACTTTCGATGGAACTGCTTATTTACCAGATTGGAATTTTAATGGTATTGGAGATATGTCTCCTGGTCAGGGTTATCAGATAAAAGTCAATTCAAATGTGAGTTTTTCTTATCCTCCAAACTAAGCAAAACTTAATATTTAAAATAAAATGCCTTTTGTACATATGTACAAAAGGCATTTTTTATTTTTGACTATAATTAATTTCACTTTAATGAGTTTTGAGGTAACAATTTTAGGCTGTGGATCTGCAACACCAACTTCACACAGAAATCCTTCTGCACAAGTAGTTCAAGTGCAAGATAGATCTATATTAATAGATTGTGGTGAAGGTACTCAAGTACAGATACGAAAAAACAAAATTCGTATGCAGAAGATCAACCATATTCTAATTTCTCATCTTCACGGCGATCATTATTTTGGATTAATTGGCTTGCTTTCTACATTTCATTTATTGGGAAGAGACAAAGATTTACATATATATGCGCCTGAAGATTTAAAGGATATTATTTATGGACAGCTAAAGGCATCTAAGACTTACCTTAAGTATACAATACATTTCAAATCGCTTAATTTTTCGGGAAAAAACTTAATTTTTGAGGATAAAAAGATTGAGATTTACTCTTTCCCTATGCGTCATAGCATTGAGGTGTGTGGGTTTTTAATACAGGAAAAAACACATCCAAGAAAAATAAATAGAACGGCTATTGATGCTTTTGAGGTTCCAACTTATCAGATAAATTCAATTAAAGAAGGTGCTAATTTTAGTACAGATGACGGGCGAGAAGTATTAAACTCTAAACTCACATTTGAGCCAAATCCATCTTTTTCTTATGGCTACTGTTCCGATACTTCGTACTATCCCGAATTGTGTCATTCTATTAAAAAATGTACCGTATTATATCACGAGGCTACATTTGGAAATGAATTAGAGAAATTAGCTAAACAGACGAAACATTCTACTGCTAAACAAGCTGCAATGATTGCTGAACAGGCAGAAGTAGGGCAGTTAGTAATAGGTCATTATTCTGCTAGATATACAGACTTATCTATTCTGTTAACAGAAGCCAAAGAAGTTTTTGAGAATACAATTTTGGCTAAAGATGGCTTGAGAATTATTCTTGAATAATCTCGTTTAAATAATTGAATACTGTCTCAGGTTCTTCAGGATTAAAAAAAACTGTTTCTGGATCTCGCCTAAACCATGTCATTTGTCGTTTTGCGTATCTACGTGTATTTTTCTTTATTTCAGAAACCGCAAATTCTAAGCTTATTTCTCCATCTAAAAAGGCAAACAATTCTTTATAACCAACAGTTTGTAAAGCATTATTTTCCTTAAAAGGATACACACTTTTAACCTCATCAAGTAAGCCTTCCTCGAGCATTATATCAACTCTATGGTTAATGCGTTCGTATAAAACCTCGCGTTCTCTACTAAGGATTACTTTAATCGTTTTGAAGTTTCTTTTTTGCTGTTGCTGTATTCTAAATGAAGTAAAGGTTTTACCAGATGCTTTGTAAATCTCCAAAGCACGTATAATTCTATGTGGATTTAGTTTATCTACAAGTTTATGGTAATCTGGATCCACATCTTGTAATTCTTGCTCCAAGACTTCAATTCCTTCTGTTTTACATCTATAATTTAAGGTTTCTCTTATTTCTTTAGGTACGGTAGGGAAATCATCGAAACCTCTACAAACGGCATCAATATACAATCCAGAACCCCCTACCATCACAACAACATTACTAGATTCATGTAATTCTTTAATTTTAACTAGAGCATCTCTTTCAAACTGACCAACCGAATAGTTTTCTGTAATACTTAGGTTTTGAATAAAGTGATGTTTTACCTCCGCTAATTCCTCTTTTGTCGGTACTGCTGTACCAATACTCATTTCTTTATAAAACTGTCTGGAGTCGCAAGAAATTATTTCAGCATTGTAATTTTTAGCAATATCTAATGAAAGAGCTGTTTTCCCAATTGCCGTAGGACCCGATACAATAATTAAATATTTTTGCATTAGCTAAGGACTTTAAATAGCTTTTTAATGAGTTCTAGTTTGCCCGAATAAGGTGCATATCTGGCAGGTATATCCAACCAAGTTCCTCTTTTTACAATTCCTTTTTGATGACTAAAACATTCAAAACTTGCAGTCGCATGGTAATTACCAATCCCACTTGGTCCAACTCCTCCAAAAGGCAGGTTTTCGCTGGTAATATGTACTAGAGTATCATTTAGACAGCCTCCACCAAAATAGAGTTTATTTAAAAAGTAATCTTGTTCAGATTTATTTTCTCCAAAATAATAAGCAGCTAAGGGTTTGTCCTTTTCGTTAATCGTATCTATTGTTTTAGCCAAGTCTGTAAAACTCAATATTGGAAGTAAAGGCCCAAATATTTCTGCAGACATAACTTTAGAATCCCAACTAATATTATCTAAAATGGTTGGTTCTATAAACAACTCTTCATCATTCGTTTTTCCACCATGTACGATATTGTCAATCTCTACAAGTGCATTAATTCTGCTGTAATGTCTTAGGTTTATTATTCGAGCAAAATCGGGGCTTAGTTGAGCATTTTCTCCTAGGGCGACTTCTATTTCTTGAACCAGTAAATCTATTAATTGTGCTTTCACACTTTCGTGAACGTATATATAATCTGGAGCAATACAAGTTTGTCCTGCATTGTATAGTTTACCCCAAATAATACGCTTAGCAGCAAGTTTTAATTTCGCATCCTTATTTACAATCACAGGACTTTTACCACCTAGTTCTAGTGTTACAGGACAAAGTTGTTCTGCAGCAGCTTTCATTACAATTTTCCCTACGGCTGTACTGCCTGTGAAAAAGATATAATCCCATTTTTGATTCAGTAGGTATTGATTTACTTCGATCCCTCCTTCAATAACACAAACATGTTGTTGGTCGAATACCTCATCAATTAGTTTAGCAATTACTTTTGAGGTGTTTTCTGTAAGCTCAGAAGGTTTGCAAACCACACAATTTCCCGCAGCAATGGCAGCAATAAGAGGATTTATTACCAACTGAAATGGATAATTCCACGGAGACATTATTAATACTCTCCCATAAGGGTCGGAGTATATATAGTCTCGAGAAGGGAAGTTTAATAAAGATCCTTTTACACGTTTTGGCTTCGTCAGGCAAGCTATGTTTTTAATAAAATAATTGAGTTCTGTTAAAACGACTCCTATTTCAGAACTATAAGCTTCAAGTTTAGGCTTTTTCAAATCTTTGTAAAGTGCCTCTAAAATTTGAGACTCTTTAGAAAGTATTGCCTTTTTTAACCTTACTAAGGATTCTTTTCTATAAGAAATAGAATGCGTTTTTTTGGTTTTAAAAAAGGAGTCTTGCTCGGTAAGCTTAGTCTGAAGTTCTAGCATAATTAAATCTTATTGTTCAAAATCATCAAATCCATCAAACATATCATCATCAAAAAGCCCGTCATCTGGTTTGTAATCACTTTGATCTTCGTGACTTTCAAACTGAATATCTTCTCTTTCACCGGGCATTAAACCTTCGCTATATATAAGCTTAGGGTAAGATTCTCCTGCTTTTGGTTCTGTTATTTCCATTAATTCAACGTAGAATGTCCACATATTGAGAAAGTCAAAGATATAAAGAAGTTTGTCTCCTTTATCAAAACAGAGTTCCTCTATACTGACGTCTCCCATCACTCGGGTTTTATCATCTACTTGAAATAGACTAATTTCTTCTCCTTGATTCCAGTGCTTATCACTCTCATAGAATGAAGCCATTTCACCTGCGTCTAGGTCAAAAGCTTGCACAATGGTATTGTGCAAATCTTCGAAATTATCTACACTAGAAATTTCAATGTCTCTAAAAATGTCAGCTTGCTTAAAGTCAAGAATAACACGAAAACCGTAAATGGTCATATTGCTTTTTTTATAAATATACGAATCCTTTAATGCTTTTTCAAGCCTAAGTCTGTTGCTTTTTCAAGCATAAATTCAAATGCTTGATCATAATCGTTGGTGATAACACCGTCTAGAATAGCTTCACGAATTTGATTTTTAATATCTCCTACCATTCTACATGGAGTGATATTAAAGGTTTTCATGATGAGTTCACCCGAAATTGGAGGTTGCCAATTACGTAGTTGATCTCGCTCTTCTATATCTTTTAGTTTCCCTCTAACAATTTCAAAATTGTGGAGGTACTTTTTAACTTTAGTTTCGTTTTTCGATGTGATGTCTGCTTCACATAAAAGCATTAAATCATCAATGTCTTCCCCAGCGTCAAACAATAATCGTCTTATAGCCGAATCGCTAACTATGTCTTTAGACAAAACAATAGGGCGTAGGTGAAGTAGTACCAACTTCTGTACATACTTCATCTTATCGTTAAGTGGAAGTTTTAGCCTCTTGAAAATTTTAGGTACCATTTTAGATCCTAAAAACTCATGTCCATGGAAAGTCCATCCATGTCCTTCTTCAAAACGCTTTGTAGGTGGTTTTGCTATATCGTGCAACAGTGCAGCCCAACGCAACCATAAATCATTGGTGTTTTCTGAAAGATTTTCTAAAACCTCTAAAGTGTGGTAGAAATTGTCTTTATGGCCCTTTCCTTTTATTATTTCAACTCCGTAAAGAGCAACAAACTCAGGAAAAAATTGGTGTAATAACTCGGTATTAAACAATAGCTTAAATCCTTTTGAGGGCTTTTTAGCTAGAATAATTTTGTTTAATTCATCAATAATACGCTCCTGAGAAATAATCTCTAAACGTTTAGCATTTCTTTTTAAAGCTTCGTAAGATTCTTGCTCTATAGTGAAGTCTAACTGTGTCGCAAAGCGTACAGCTCGTAGCATTCTTAATGGATCATCAGAATAGGTAATATCGGAATCTAAGGGAGTTTTAATAATCCCATTCGCTAGATCTTCCATTCCATTAAAAGGATCTACTAGTTCCCCAAAACGATCTTTATTTAAGCAGAGTGCTAGCGCATTAATCGTAAAGTCTCTTCTGTTTTGATCATCTTCTAGAGTTCCGTTTTCAACGATAGGTTTTCTAGAATCTCTACGGTAAGACTCTTTACGAGCTCCCACAAATTCCAGTTCCAAATCGCCGTGTAAAACCATAGCAGTACCAAAGTTCTTAAAAACTTGTACTTGGGGTCTACCGTGTAATTTTTGAGCTACCCTTTTTGCTAATTCAATTCCACTACCCACACAAACTACGTCTATGTCTTTAGGTTCCTTTCTTTGTAAAATTACATCTCGTACATATCCACCAATTACATAGGTTTCTAAGCCTAATTCATCAGCACATTCCGAAATGCATTTAAATACTTTATGTTGTAAGTGTTCTTTCAATTTACTTTCTGATGATGTTTATTAAACCTGATGCGTCTAATTTGATAATCATTGAACTCTGTTTTTGCTGGAGTTCATCTTGACGCAAATTTACAATATGATCTACAGAGTTCTTAATTTCTTCGCTAATCTCTGCAAAACAATTTGCTTGTATAGCTCCCGATATATTAGCCGAGGTAGAAATAAGTGGCTTATTCAAATTACGAATCAATTCTTTACAGAATTTATCTTTTACAATTCTAATTCCTAAACTCTTATCGCTGTTAATGGCGTTTTTAGCTATGCCAATAGGATTGTCGTAAATAATGGTAAGAGGTTTTTCAGTATACTCTATAAGGTCCCACGCTACATCAGGAACTTCTTCTACAGTTCGTTCCAAACGAACCTCGCTATCTACCAAGGCTATAAGACTCTTGGCTTCGCTGCGTTTTTTAATTTCATACACCTTCTTAATGGCGGATTCATTACTAGCGTCGCAGCCTATTCCCCAGATTGTATCTGTAGGATATAATATAACACCGCCTTCTTTAAGGATGGCTACAGCTTTTAGGATTTCGTCACGCATTATCGGTATTTCTTATTGATTTTATATTTTCTGAAAATGGATAAATTCCTTTTTTCAGGAACTCCATTTTTAAGAATGTATTGTTCCGTTGCTTCGACCATTCTTTTAGATGATTCCCCATCTGTGTAAGGGTGGTATTTAGCTATGATTTCTGCTCTTTTGTTTGCTAGTGGGTCCGATTTAAGGTTGGTGTTTACACTTTCTACTAAATCATCTTGTTTGAGTATGTTGTGCCATGCTAACTGAGGACTTCTTGCATTTAACGTAACTACTGGTTTATTTAAAAGTAAAAACTCATAGACTACCGAAGAAGTATCGCTTATCATCAAATCTGAAATAAGTAGATATTTAATGATATTTCTATCACCTATAAATACAATATTAGTAACAGTATTTGCTAATTTGATGTATTTGTTAACTATGGTACTATCCATTAAATCGTGAAATTTAAGTAGGATAAGTTTGTTTTTGTCTTCTGCTAAAATTTCTATTTCCTTTATTAAGCTTGGAGCTGAAGTTAATGAAGGTGAAAATGTAGGGGCATACAAAATGATGTTTTCAGCTTGGTGTTTTTCTAGTAGCATAGATTTGTCGTGCTTATACAAATCTATATCTGTACTGTACACATCTAGTTTAGACCAACCCGTTTCTTGAACTTCGAAATTTTTATATCTTAATGAAAGTTCTTTAAATTTTTTGGTGAAAAAAGGACCTGGAGTTAAGTATAAATCAAAATAATGACGAATTCTAAAATGCCCTTTTTTCTCTCCTGCTAAACCGTGAAATACTTGTGTTTTTACTCCTCTTAAAAAGTGAGGTACTTCATTACCAGGCACAAAAATAGCATCAGGCACAAAAGCTTTTAAATCTGATATTTGTGTAGTATAGGATTCATCTTTTAAAGGGAATTCAGAGATTAAGTGTTCTGAAATATACCAGATATAAGAATGGCCTCTTTTCTGTAACTCTTTACTTATAGGTATTAATATGCCGAAAGCATATGGGTTTTCACAAAAGAGAATACATTTCATACCTATTTAAGTCCCTTGTTAATAATCCACAATTTTACATACCTAGTAAATAGGGTGTAAGCATAAAAGCTTGCAATAAAAAATCCTTGGAAACCATCTAAAAATCCAAGTCTTAAAATATAGTGGTTTATAAACCTAAATGCAGGTTTAAGTATAAGTCTGGCTAAGGTTGCTTTTTGATTTTTCAGTGCCAGTTCCTCAGCTTGTAATTGTGCTACTTTATTTTTTTTAGAAATAAAGCTATCGAAGTTTTTGTAAGTATAATGAATGATACGTTCTTTTAGAAACCCCATTTCTTTAGAAGATTCTATTTCTTCGTGTACCAATTTCCCATTGTATTTACAACAATCTTTATTGATTACTCGTACTACTTTATCATTTTGCCAGCCACTGTATTTAATTTCTTTGTTTAAAAGAAAATTCCGTCTATATATCCAGTATGCACCAAAGTCAGACTTACTGTTTATTGCTTCAATAATCTCTCCTTGTAAATTGCTTTCTATACGTTCATCAGAATCTAATAGTACAATCCACTTGTTGGTAGCTAGATTTATAGCATGGTTTTTCTGATTCGAAAAATTATCGAATATCCTTTTGATAATACGAGTATTGTATTTTTCGGCAATTTCGAGTGTCTTATCTGTACTATAAGAATCGATTATAATAATCTCATCCGCAAAAGTTACCGATTGAATAGCTGCTTCAATATGAATCTCTTCGTTGTATGTAGGTATTATAGCCGTTATTTTCTCCATAACTTAACTGTTGTATTAGGTAAAAGCAAAAATATACATTTTAATAAATAATACCCTGCTAGAATTCGATTTTCTACAATATGAAAACTACAAAAAAATAGAATTTTAAATTAAGATAAAAGTGTATTTTTGCAGCGAACTAAATTCCATTATCAAATGCTTACCCTCAATTTCAAAAATATACAGAAAGCCAGAAAGATGTTGTTTCTTTCTACTGACTTTCTCAACAAACATGGAATAAAATATTTCTTAGAAGGTGGCACCTTATTAGGTATTGTAAGAGATGGGGATTTATTGCCTTGGGATCATGATGTAGATATTTCTATTGATTATGCTGATGCAGAAAGGTTAGATAAGTTAAGATGGAGGTTTTACCTAAAAGGATACAGACTTACTTGTAGAAGAGGAATACAATCTTACGGTCCGATAAAACCGAATGATTATAGAATTTTTAAATTGAAACCCTTAGGTTTTGCTTTTATAAAAATGTTCTTGCCTTCGTTTGCAGAAAAAATGGTTGTGTTGGATATTTTTGTTAAAACTAACGACGATACTCACACCTATTGGCAATCGATGGGGAAAATATTGAGAGTTGATAAAATCCATTACGACTCTCAAGATACTGTTGAGTTAAATGGAATTACTTTAACTACACCTGGTGCTTATAGAGATTATTTAACTTCTAAATATGGAGATTGGTCTATACCAGTAAAAGAATGGCTTTGTAAAGAGGACGAAAAAGCAATTGTTAGGTAGCGGATTAAACCGCTACGCTATGATCTCTTAAAGCATCGTTCAAGGAAGTCTTCTTGTCGGTGCTTTCTTTTCTTTTACCAATAATTAATGCACAAGGTACTTGGTAATTTCCTGCAGGGAAAGTTTTAGTGTAAGTACCCGGAATTACAACTGAGCGTGAAGGCACATAGCCTTTGTATTCTACAGGTTCATTTCCACTCACATCAATAATTTTTGTGGAAGCAGTAAGTACAACGTTTGCACCTAAAACGGCTTCTTTTTCAACTCGAATTCCTTCAACTACAATACATCTAGATCCTATAAAAGCATCATCTTCTATAATAACTGGAGCTGCTTGAAGTGGCTCTAGAACGCCACCAATACCAACGCCACCGCTGAGGTGAACATTGGCACCAATTTGAGCACAAGAACCTACTGTAGCCCATGTGTCAACCATTGTACCTTTACCCACATAAGCACCAATATTTATATACGAAGGCATCATAATAACTCCAGGAGCTACAAAAGCTCCATATCGTGCAATAGCATGAGGTACTACGCGAACACCTAATGCTGCGTAATTCTTTTTCAATTCCATTTTATCATGAAATTCAAAAGGACCTACTTCAATAGTTTTCATTCCTTGAATAGGGAAATACATAACCACTGCTTTTTTTACCCACTCATTTACTTGCCATCCTTCTGTTGTAGGTTCGGCAGTACGTAAACGACCTTTGTCGATGTGTTCTATTACTTCGCGAATAGCAGTTTGTGTATCAGCATCCTTTAATAAGGAACGATCTGTCCAAGCTGCTTCTATAATGTTTTTTAAATCTTGCATAGTTGTAGTAAAGCTCAAAAGTAGAGAATTTATCGGATATTAATTACAGTTCGCCTTTTATAGATTTAATTTTAGAAATGAAAATTTGAGCTATTGTACTCGCTCTAGTTTTCGCTTCTTTAGCTAAATCGCCACTAAATTGTTCGTCTATATTAGTGTGAAATAAAAGTAACCATCTATAAAAATCTTCTTGTTTAATAGGAAGAGATAAGTGTTTAGGGAAAGGACGGCCACTGTAGGTTCCGGTACCTAATAATATAGACCCCCAAAAAGCATACATTGTTGGCATATGCGATTCCCAATGTACTTTTGCAATATTGTTAAATATTGGGCTCAATAATTCGTCCTTGTTTACCTTTTGGTAAAAAGTATCAACAAGTACAATAATATCGTCTTGAGACTCTATGGTTTTCATGGTCTAAATTTCTTATATGCAAAAGTACTTAGAATAGCACCAAGTTTATGCTCTAGCAATAAATAATTACACCTATTTTTACAGAATGAATAGTGCACTGTTTAAAGTATTAAATTTAAAAAAACCAACAAGAGTATTCGACTATATTGTTGAAAACACCTCTCAGGTTTTACCTTCAAAAAGTGCTATTAAAAAAGCATTTAAAAAGAAGCAAATTCTCATTAACGGACTTGTTGCTACCACTGGTGATTGGCTTAAGGTTGGTGATAATGTTTCTTATAATCCTGGTGAAATTCAGCTGCAAAAAGTTTTCCCTTTAGATTTGGAGATTTTATTTGAAGATGAATTTATTGCTGTTATAAATAAACCCGCTGGTTATTCTGTAAGTGGTAATTTTCATAAAACGATTCAAAATGCATTGTGTCATAATCTTCGTTCGTCAAATAAAATAGATGCCTTGTCTATTTTTAGACCTGTGCATAGATTAGATAAATTAACTACCGGAATTCTACTAATAGCGAAAACCAAGTCGGCACAAATTAGTCTTGGAAAACAGTTTGAATTACAAGAAATCCCGAAGACCTATTACGCATTGGTAAAAGGAAAACTTGAAGGAGAAGGCTTTTTTGATCTACCTATTGAGGGGCTTTCTTCATTTACTGAATTTAAAAGTCTTAAAATAGAGAAATCTCTTTCCTACGATTTTGTAAGTTTAGTCGTTTTAAAACCTAAAACGGGAAGAACGCATCAGCTTAGAATTCATTTAGCGCAAGCAGGTTTTCCAATTATTGGAGATTATGTACACGATACTAAAAATGTATTAAAGGGTAAAGGTCTTTTTTTAGCTGCCTGTAAACTAAGTTTTACGCATCCTGATACCAGTGAGTTTATGACCTTCGAAATTCCAATTCCATCCAAATACGATTCTCTTTTTGAAAGAGAGCTCAGACGCTGGGAGAAATTTAAGACTTGAAAGAATTCTAGCATCTTAAAATTTGACATTTGAATTTGGATAACTGAGCCACACAACGCATAACAATGTGTATATTTGCAATTATTTGCAAGATATGGCTAGATTATTAGCATTAGATTACGGAACCAAAAGAGTAGGAGTGGCAGTTACGGATGAGCTACAGATAATTGCATCTGGACTTTGTACTGTTCGCGCTCACGATTGTATGGACTTTCTTAAAGAATATATTTCTAAAGAAAAGGTAGATGCGATTATTCTGGGAATGCCAAAAAATTTACAAGACCAAAAAACTGATGCTACTCCTTATGTAAAAGGATTTGCCAAGCAGTTAAGAAAGCAATTTCCAGAAATGGAAATTCACTTAATTGACGAACGTTTTACATCTAAAATGGCTTTTCAATCTATGATTGATAGTGGCTTAAAAAAGAAGGCAAGGCAAAATAAGGCTTTAGTAGATGAAGTTAGTGCTACCATTATTTTGCAATCATTTATGGAACAACAAAATTTCAAGATCTAAATATGTTTTTACCAATTGTTGCTTACGGCGATCCTGTTTTAAAAGAAGTAGGAGTAGTAATAAGCCCAGACTATCCTAAATTAAAAGAGCTTATAGAGAATATGTACGAAACCATGTACACTTCTCACGGAGTTGGTTTAGCCGCACCTCAAATAGGATTAGCTATCCGATTGTTTATTATTGATTGTTCTCCGTTTGAAGAAGATGAGCCCCATTTAGCTGGTTTCAAAAAAACGTTTATCAATGCTGAAATTATTGAAGAAGAGGGAGAAGAGTGGTTTTTTAACGAAGGCTGCTTAAGTATTCCAGAAGTTCGCGAAGAGGTTTCTAGAAAGCCGAAAATCACCATTCGTTATTACGATGAAAATTTTGTTGAACATACGGAGTCCTATGAAGGAATGGCAGCTCGTGTAATCCAACATGAATACGATCATATAGAAGGGATCCTTTTTACAGATTATCTTTCTCCTTTACGCAAACGTATTATAAAGCGTAGGTTGAGTGATATAATGAATGGTAAAGTTAGCCCAGAGTATAGAATGCGCTTTTATAAATCAAAAAAAGGGAGAAGATGAAACAATTACTAGTTCTTATTTCTGTCCTTACTATTGTAATCTCTTGTGTAAATCCACAAAAAAAGGCTTTAGACCAAGTTTTGGCTCTAGAATCTAAATTAAAACTAGCACAAGATGCGAGTGCTAATAGAGGATTAGCCTTAGAAGTGATCGCTGCATATAGCGCCTTTTTATTGGCTTATCCCGATGTAGAATCGAAGCCGGAGTTGCTTTTTAAGTCTGGTGAAGTCTTAAAAGGCTTAGGTGAAAATTTAAAAGCTGCACAGTCTTTTTATAAAGTACATCATGGTTTTCCCAATTCTAAATTAGCGCCATTAGCACTGTTTTATCAAGCATCTTGTTTCGAAGCTATCGAACAAAGGTTAACGGCTAAAAATACCTATCAAGAATTCATCGACCGCTATCCGAATCACCCCTATGTTGCACAAGCAAAAGGAATGATTCAATTATTGTATTATTCTGATGAGGAATTGATAAAGCAATTTAATAAGTAAGATGCGCCTTGGTTTAGCCATATCATTTACCTTTCTGTTTTGCTGCATTAGTTTTGCACAAAACACAAATATTTACAGGGTAAGACTCTCGGCACCCAATGCCCTCCAACAATTAGAGATTAAAAATATATCTTTTCTCTCCTCTTTCAGAAATCCACAAAACTCCGATTTTCTAAATTCTTTTGTTGATCTGGTGAATGCTAAACCAAGTCAATTAGAAGAATTAAAAGAGGATGGAATTATCTTATACTGGGAAAGTACAAGACTTCAAGAATTGTATTTTACTCCTTCAGATGAAAGCTACCACAAGCAGTGGTACTTAAGTAAAATTAGTGCTCCAGAGGTGTGGGATATCACGCAGGGCGATTCAACTTATTTTGTTGGAGTGGTAGATTCTGGGGTAGATTATAACCATGAAGATTTAGTAGGTAATTTAGCTTATAACCATTCCGATCCAATTAACGGCATAGATGACGACAACGACGGGTATATAGACAATTATTATGGCTGGGATTTTGGGGCAAACGATTCTGATCCTATGATAGATGGAGGTAGCTTTTTTGCTCATGGTTCTACTATGTGTGGGATTATTGCAGCACAAACACATAATAATGTGGGTACTGCTTCTACTGCGTTTAATTGTAGGTATTTACCTGTGAAAATTACAGATGTTTCGGGACAGATAATAGATACCAATGCTGGAATTCTTTATGCAGCCCAAATGGGGGCGCAGGTAATAAATTGCTCTTTTGGGAGTACAGATTTTAGTCAAGAGGAAGCTGATATAATTACGTATGTTACAGATTCTTTAGATGTTCTCGTTATTGCTTCCGCAGGAAATAATGGTTTAAATATCCCTGTTTATCCAGCTTCTTTATACAATGTTATAGGAGTATGTGCCACAGATGAAATGGATGTCAAAGTTTCAATCTCTAATTACCATTCTAGCTTCGATATTTCTGCACCAGGGTATTCAATTTACGCTCCTTATATAGAAAATGAGTATTCTTTTAAAAGTGGTACTTCTGTTGCTGCTGCTGTAGTTTCGAGTGCAGCCATTTTACTTAGGTCTTATTTTACACTAGAAAATGCTACAGAAATTAGAAATCGATTATTAAATAGTACCGATTATATAAACGATTTAAACCCTCAACATTATTTAGGGTTAGGAACTGGGCGGTTAAATTTGTTAAGTGCTTTTTCTGAGATAGAAAAAACAGCATTTATTACTATCCCCAACCCAAGTAATGGCGAGTTTGATTTACTATTAGAATTACCTGATTATGGAAATTATCAGATTTCTATTTTTGATGTCTTAGGAAAGTTGTATCATCGCACAGATTTTTTCGCAAGATCAAAATCACATACCGAGCACTTAAATTTACAAGATATAAAACAAGGTTATTATACTGTAGAAATACTTGGAGCTAATTATCATAATAGCTCTGGTATAATTATTGTTAAATAGCCAGAACAAAAAACGAACAGATGAACGTAGAAGGAATTATTTCAGTAACAGGAAAACCAGGTCTATTTAAAGTAGTTGGACAAACCAAAAATGGTGTTATTGTAGTTGGCTTAGAAGACGAAAAAAAAGCAGCAATGAACTCAACGTCTAAAATGAGTGCATTGCAAGATATTGCTATCTATTCGTATACCGAGGAAATCCCATTGGTAGATGTATTAGAAAGAATAAGAGTTAAAGAAGAAGGTAAAGCTACTATTGGTCACAAAGCTTCTGCAGCTGTATTAACAGAATTTTTTAGAGGTATATTAGAAGATTTTGATGAGGAAAGAGTTTACCCATCAGATATCAAAAAAGTTATTTCTTGGTACAATACGCTTCAAAGAGCTGGATTGGCTGTAGAAACAGTTAAGGAAACAGAAGAAAAAGAAGAAGTAGCTGAGGTAGTTGAAGAAAAACCTAAAGCTAAGCATAAAGCGAAAGCTAAACCAAAGGCAAAAGCTAAAAAGGAATAGTTTAAAAGATTAAAAAATATGTATTTTTGAAGGCTCCATAAAGGAGCCTTTTTTTATTTAGATATACCGCCATGAGAAACTTTTTACCCCAAGATTTAAGCATTACTAGCTGGGAGCAAATACAAACCTACTTCGAAGATTTAAAAAACCGAACTATTGGTTCAGCATCAGATTTAAAAAAATGGATGCAGGATAGATCAGAGCTCGAAGCTGTATTAGAAGAAGATATGGCTTGGCGCTATATAAAAATGAATATCGATACTACAGACGAAGATCTTCAAAAATCATTTCAGTTTTTTGTCGAGAAAATAAGTCCAAATACGGCTCCTTACGATCATGGTTTTAATACCAAGTTGGTAGAGAGTCCCTTTTTAAAAGACTTAGACCAAGAGACTTATTTTATTTACCTGCGTTCGGTAGAAAATGACATCAAACTCTATAGAGAAGAAAACATACCTCTTTTTACAGAGCTTACTAATAAGGCGCAGAAATTTGGCGAAATAGCTGCCCAGATGATGGTAACTATTGACGGTGAGGAAAAAACACTACAACAAGCATCTGTTTATCTGAAGGGAACTGATAGAGAAAAGCGCAAAGAAGCTTTTGAAAAAGTGAATGCTCGTAGGGTAGAAGATAAAACGGAATTAGATATTCTCTTAGACGAACTTATACAGAAAAGACAAGAGGTAGCTAAGAACGCCGATTTCGAAAACTTTAGAGATTATAAGTTCCAGTCTATGGGACGATTTGATTATACCAAAGAAGATTGTTTCAATTTCCATGAATCTATAGCACAAGAAATAGTACCCTTAATTGCAGATATACAAAAGGAAAGAAAAGCTAATTTAGGTTTAGCCGTTTTAAAACCTTGGGATATGTCGGTTGACCCGAACGGAAATCAACCTTTAAAACCATTTGAGGGTGGCGAGGAGTTATTGGATAAATGTATAGAGTGCTTCGATAAAGTTAGGCCTTACTACGGAGCTTGTTTACGCAAGATGAAAGAAATGGGACACCTCGATTTAGTGTCTAGAAAAGGGAAGGCACCAGGAGGATTTATGTATCCATTATACGAATCTGGGGTTCCATTTATTTATATGAATTCGGTTGGCTTATTAAGAGATGCTGTAACCATGGTTCACGAAGGTGGACATGCAATACATTCTTTTTACACCAAAGACATGGAGTTAACTGCATTTAAAAGTACGCCATCGGAAGTAGCCGAATTGGCTAGTATGAGTATGGAGCTTATTTCTATGGAACACTGGGATGTATTCTTTGGTGATAAGGAAGAATGGAAACGCGCTAGAAAAGAACAATTACAAGGTGTTTTAGAAACCTTGCCTTGGGTAGCTATGGTTGATGAGTTTCAGCATTGGTTGTATGAAAATGGAAACCATACACACGATGAGCGACACGATAAATGGCTTTCAATTTCTAAACGTTATGGTACAGGAATGGTAGATTGGTCTAGCCATAAGGAGTTTCAGAAAACGGCTTGGCAACGACAATTGCATATTTACGAAGTTCCTTTTTATTATATAGAATACGGAATGGCACAGCTAGGCGCAATTGCGGTGTGGCGTAATTATAAACAGAATTCAG
>CAJJAI010000011.1 GCA_905182215.1 Flavobacteriales bacterium UBA6772
TTAATGAAAGGGGAAGGTACATTTGCAGAGGAGAAGCCGAAATTACATACCGAAAGCTATGATCGTTTTGAGGAACCTCAAAACCCAGCTATCTTACTCCCTACTCTAAGCAGTTCCGTTTCAGAAAGTCATACTATACAAGCACAAGAAGTAGTCCCTCAAGAATCTTTATCCTTACAAGACAAAGAAATTGAGATGATAAAAAACGCACTCAACAAGCATCATGGAAAGCGCAAAGGGGCGGCTACAGAACTAGGAATTTCGGAACGGACACTCTACAGAAAAATTAAACAATACGACCTATAATATGGCAAAGCTGAAATACCTTTTCGTTTGTATGGCATTACTATGCAGTTGTGGTGTGTATACTTTTACAGGAGCTGATATTCACGCCGATATAAAAACCATTTCTATTGCTTATTTTCAAAATAAAGCGCCTTTAGTGCAACCCATTTTGAGTCAGAACTTCACCAATGCACTGCAGGATCGTTTTATTCAACAAACCAATTTGTTGAGTGTAAACACAAATGGAGACCTCCATTTTGAAGGATATATTAGCGATTATTCTGTAAGACCTATAAGCATAAGTTCTAGTGACCAAGCCAATCAAAACAGACTTACCATAAAAATATTTGTTCGATTTAATAATCAAATAGACAATGACAAGTCATTTGAACAAAGCTTTAGCAGATATGCGGACTTCGATAGCAGTTTAAATTTATCTTCGGTAGAAGAAGAATTAATAGACCAAATAATTATTGAGCTTATTGAGGATATATTTAACAAAGCTGTTGTAAATTGGTAAAATGGTAAGCAGTCAATTTATAGAACTTATACGTCAGCCGGGAAGTATCCAAAAAGAGGATCTTTTGCGTTTAGACAATTTATGCGAGGAGCATCCTTATTGTGCTTCAGCACATAAACTACGCTTGAAAGCTTTAAAAGATTCTAAAAGCGATCGCTATAATAAAGAACTTAAGCGCACTGCATCCATTTCCGGAAACCGAAGTTTACTTTTTGAATACATTAGTCAAGAGTCTTTTAAAACGCCTATTAAAAAAGTGCTTGAACAAATTAAGGATACCCCTGAGGAAGTTTTAGAGTTAGGAAAACCTTTAGAATTCGACACCTCAGAAACCCATTCTTTTAGCGAATGGCTCAAACTGGCAAAGGCAAAACCTATTGAACGCGAGCCAGCCCAACAAAAGGCAGAACCGCTAAAGCCCTTAGAAAAAACAAATAAAATTGTTGACTTTATTGCCAAGACGGTAAAGAAGGAGAAACCAAAGAAAGAATTCTTTTCTCCCACTGCCATGGCACAACAAAGTATGGAGGAAAACAACAGCTTGATGACCGAAACCTTAGCTAAAGTTTACCTCGAACAAGGTCATTACAAAAAAGCAATTTTAGCCTACGAAATATTAAGTTTGAAATATCCACAAAAAAGTGGTTTATTTGCAGACCAAATTAAAGCCATTAAACAAATAAACCCTTAGATATGTACGGATTATTTTCGATTTTAATACTTATTACTTGCGCATTACTACTTTTAGTAATCTTAGTTCAAAATCCTAAAGGTGGTGGTTTAGCCTCTACTTTTGGTGATGGTAACCAATTTATGGGTGTTAAAAAAACATCAGACTTTTTAGAAAAAAGTACTTGGTCTTTAGCTTTAGTGCTTGTAGCCTTAACATTAGGTTCTAACTTCGCTATAGAGCGTACAGATGGTGTAAACCAATCTGACATTATCGAGCAAGTAGAAGATAGTGCAGAAGACTTCGTTCCTACTACAGCTCCAGAAACTGTTCCAACACCAGAAGCTGCTGAATAAGCAATTTCTTAATCATACAAAATGCCAAGCTTGTCAGCTTGGCATTTTTTTTTGCTTTACATTTACACGCGCTAAGACAGATTGACACAAATAAGCCAATGGCACAATTTCTGACTTAGAGCCGATAGAATTTCACAAAAACATAATTCAACATACCATGTCGAAACTAAACATAAAACCGCTTGCCGATAGAGTTTTAATTGAGCCTGCACCAGCAGAAACAACTACTATTTCGGGAATTATCATTCCAGATACCGCACAAGAAAAGCCTCAAAAAGGAACTGTGGTAGCTGTAGGAAAAGGAACTAAAGACGAAGAAATGACCGTTGTAGTTGGCGACACTGTATTGTATGGTAAATATGCAGGGACAGAGTTAAAACTAGAAGGGACAGATTATCTAATTATGAGAGAATCTGACTTATTAGCAATCATCTAAAAATACAATCATGGCAAAAAATATAACATTCGATATAGAAGCAAGAGACGCACTAAAAAGAGGTGTAGATGCTTTAGCAAATGCAGTAAAAGTTACCCTAGGACCAAAAGGTCGTAATGTAATTATAGACCGCAAATTTGGAGCTCCTATTATTACTAAAGATGGGGTTACTGTAGCGAAGGAAATAGAACTAGTGGATCCAGTAGAAAATATGGGTGCTCAGATGGTAAAGGAAGTCGCTTCTAAAACAGCCGATATCGCTGGGGATGGAACTACTACTGCTACTGTTTTAGCACAAGCAATTGTAACTACTGGTCTTAAAAATGTTTCTGCCGGAGCAAATCCAATGGATTTAAAGCGAGGAATTGACAAAGCCGTGAAATCGGTAGTATTAGCATTAAAAAAACAATCTATTGAAGTTGGCGACAACTTAGATAAAATTGAACAAGTAGCTTCTATTTCTGCCAATAACGACTATACAATTGGTGCCCTTATAGCAGAAGCTATGGGGAAAGTTAAAAAAGAAGGAGTTATTACTGTTGAAGAAGCAAAAGGAACTGAGACTACTGTAAAGGTTGTTGAAGGGATGCAATTTGACCGTGGTTATTTATCACCATATTTTGTGACCAATGCCGAAAAAATGGAGGTTGAATTAGAAAACCCTTTCATCTTAATCTACGATAAGAAGATTTCGAATATGAAAGACATGCTTCCTATTTTAGAGCAAACGAGTAAAACAGGTCGTCCTATTTTAATTATTGCTGAAGATGTAGATGGGGAAGCCTTAGCTACTTTAGTGGTAAACAAAATTAGAGGAAGTTTAAAAATTGCTGCTGTTAAAGCGCCAGGATTTGGAGATCGCAGAAAAGCTATGTTAGAAGATATTGCAATCCTTACAGGAGGTACAGTAGTTTCTGAAGAACGTGGATTTAAATTGGAAAATGCAACTTTAGAGATGTTAGGTCAGGCCGATAAAGTGGTGATAGACAAAGACAATACGACTATAGTAAACGGAAAAGGAGAAAAAGACGGAATTACATTGCGCGTTAATCAAATTAAATCGCAAATGGAAACCACTACCTCAGACTACGACCGTGAGAAATTACAAGAACGCTTAGCTAAATTAGCAGGTGGTGTAGCAGTACTTTATGTAGGTGCCGCTTCGGAAATAGAGATGAAAGAGAAGAAGGATCGTGTAGACGATGCGCTTCATGCTACACGTGCTGCAGTAGAAGAAGGAATTGTTCCTGGTGGTGGTGTTGCCTTAGTTCGCGCAGCTGCGGCCTTAGAATCGATTTCTGTAGAAAACGAGGATGAGCGTACAGGTGTACAGATTATTATGCGTGCTTTAGAAGCTCCGCTTCGTCAGATTGTAGCAAATGCAGGTGGCGAAGGAGCAGTAATCGTTTCTAAAATAAGAGATGGAAAAGCTGACTTTGGTTATAATGCAAAAACAGATACTTTTGAACCGATGCTTAAAGCTGGGATTATAGATCCTACTAAAGTTACACGTGTAGCCTTAGAAAATGCAGCTTCGGTAGCAGGAATGCTTCTTACCACAGAATGTGTACTTGCAGATATTCCAGAAGAAAATTCAGCTCCTATGGGAGGTGGTATGCCAGGTGGTATGGCGGGAATGATGTAAAATCATACAATTTTAAAAGCCCTACCGAAATTTCGGTAGGGCTTTTTTTTGCCTAATAATTTATTCATTTCTAAACTAGAGGTCATTTGGAATAATTATTGCCAAGCAAATGTCTAAATTGTATCGATGAAAAAAGGACTATTCTTTTTACTGCTCACACTCCTATCTATATCCTGTATGGAAGATGCACAGATTTGTGTAAATAAAAAACTAATAGACACGAATTTAAATTGCGACTCTGTGTACAATCCTGTTTGTGGCTGTGACAACAACACCTACTACAATGCTTGTGAAGCTGAAAACAAAGCGGGGATAAATCTTTATAACGATGGACTCTGTGCACATACCTGCACCTACAACGACACATTAATGGTTTTAGCTTCGGATGATAATTGCACAGTACTTACAGATTTTAGCAGCTTTTATGAGGTAGACTACGCACCCGAAAATACGATATGGGAAAAGGATAAGTATTATTTATTAAATACCATAGAATCTAATTTAACACCTAGCTGTGGTGGAGCAAAAACTTTGAATATTCTATGTGTCTTATTATACGATCAATCTTGTATATCGCTCATCCAAACTTCGGGTATCGACAACCAATTGCCTAACGACAGTTTACACATTGATGAAATAAACCTTATTAATAACTGTTTAACTGTAGACTATAATTACTTAGGCGGATGTGACGATACACGCTTAAACCTGCATTATTTAGTAGACTCTTCTACAGCAGAATTGGTAAGACTTCAACTACGGTACGATAATGGTGATGGGCCATGTACCGAAACTATTTCAGAACATATTTCGTTTAATTTAAGTACCTTACAGATTGAAAATCAGAATTCAACAACTATTTCTATAGACTGTAATGGAGACGTTACTTTTAACGAAATGATTCAATATGACTATTAAAACACTCTCGGTAATTAGTCTTTGTACGCTAAGCCTTATTCTCTTTTCTTGTACAGATGAACAAGTAATTGTAGCAGAAAGTAATTGCCCAGAAATAATCGTATTGAACTATGATGAAGAATGGATTAATGATACATATATCATTAATAATGTATCTCTATCAGAGTCTCAAGAACTGGAACTAAACATTTCGTATTCTGGCGGTTGCCAAGAACACGAATACGAACTAATACAAAATCCACAATTTTGTGGAACTCCACCAATCTACATATCCATTAAGCTAAGTCACAACTCAAATGGAGATATTTGTGAAGCATGGATAACAAAAGATTTATGCTTCGATATAAGCTCCATATACTCTGAAAATGGAACAGATGAAATAACGATTGGTCTTTACAATACACACCAAACAGATACTACTTGGGTTTTGGAATAAAAAAGCCCTGTTTCGTATAAACAAAACAGGACTTTTAATAACATTAACTTTTTTTACTCTACTTATTTAAGAGTGCTTTTACGGTGTCGGCAATTGCTCTACCTTCAGCCTTTCCAGCCAACTCTTTAGAAGTAACCCCCATCACTTTCCCCATATCTGCAGGTCCTTTAGCCCCTACTTTTACGATGATATTTGCTACTGCATTTTCCAATTCTTCAGCAGACATTTGCTGTGGAAGAAATTGATCTAAAATTTTTGTTTGAGCCATTTCGTCGTCAGCCAAATCAGCTCTCCCTTGTTCAATATAAATTGCTGCAGCATCTTTTCTTTGCTTCAACAATTTCATCAACAATTTCACCTCTTCAGACTCCGACATTTCACCCGTTGCTCCTGCTGCGGTCTCTGCAGTCATCAACTCTGCCTTTACAGCTCTAAGAGTCTCTAAAGCGACCTTATCTTTTGCCTTCATTGCTACTATTATAGCAGGCATAATTCTCGATTTTAAACTCATAATTCTTATTTAATCTACGTTATCGTGTAAAAAAGAGTTTCTACTCTTTAGTTCAAGCTCACCAGACTCGCTTGTGCTAAGACTCATTCGAGACAAAGGTTCGTCTGTAGAATGTACAGAATCGTTTAATTGTACGCCTTGTCTTTTGTAAGCCGGTTCGCGTTCTACATTATCAATGACTGCATTATTTCTAAATCGGTAATTAAATTTATGCAGACGTTCTTTTCGTTTTTGAGCTCTTTCAATTTGTTCCTGAAAAGTATCGCTATGAGAAGACAAAGTTATACTCGATTGTTCTTCTGAGATAAGAGGCGAATCTATTGCTTCCATCTTGGGCTCAACTAATTCTTCTATTACTTGTTCTACAACGATATCTTTTACAACTTCTGTTTCTACTAGTACAGAATCACCACTCTCTTGATATTCATGCGAAGCTATAGATTCTACAGACTTACTAGAAATACTGATCGCTAAAATTGGCTCCTCTTCTATTTCAGATGTAGACTCACCTATTGCATCCTCTTCCTCATCAAAACTAAGTGTATGAACTATTTTTTCTGAAGGGCTAACAGATTCTGTAGCCTCTGTTAATGGACTTGGCACTTCACTAGACACAGGTTCATCGTCTAAACTAAAAACTACTTTATTTTCGGAATCTACTGATTGTGTTAATTCTTCAGTTTCTTCAAAATCATCAATACTAAACGTAATTTCTGACTCTTCTGTAATAGAGAATGATTCTGTTTCTACTTCAGACTGAATCTCAGCTATTTCCTCTATTACTTCTGAGTTCAATTCAAACTGTTCGCTAGTTTCGGTAATAGTATTTTCTATTATAGGCTCTTCTATCTCAAACTCAAAAGTCATACTTACTTGCTGTCGATCTTCTGCAAGATTAGTAAGTCTTGGGCTCATTTGATCGATTGGAGATGCAATATCTACCAACTTTTCTTCAATTGGTGTAGCAACAGGATCTACAATTCGTTCCTCTACAACTTCATCAACTAAAACATGTTTCACTTCAATAGTATCGGGCTCAATAGGAGTGGATATAGTAGGCTCAGAAATTGGTTTATTTATAGCCAACTTCGAAGGTTCTGTACCATTTAAATCGTGCACCACATTTATAAGAGTTCCTGTAAATGGGTTTACCGCTTTACCTTCATGAAATCCAGTAGCAACAACAGTAACGTTTACAGCATCGCCTAAGCCTTCATCTTCGGCAACCCCCATAATAATATCTGCGGGTGCAGCACCATCAATTTTAACCTGCTCTTGAATGAAATCGGATATTAAGCCCATCTCTTCAAAGGTAACTTCTTCGGTTCCAGATACAATAAGAAGAAGAACTTTTTTAGCACCTCTAATGTGGTTATTATCTAGTAAAGGAGATTCTATAGCCCCTTTCACAGCCTTTAATGCACGATCATCTCCTGATGCAGTTCCTGAGCCCATAATAGCAGTTCCACTATTGGCAAGAACAGTTCTTACATCGTTTAAATCGATATTTAAATATCCCTTTTGTGTAATTACTTCGGCGATACCTCGTGATGCAGTAGCTAATATTTCATCAGCTTTAGCAAAACCAGATTTAAAACCTAAGTTCCCATATATCTCTCTTAGTTTATTGTTGTTAATAACAATAAGAGAATCTACATGAGGCTTTAATTCTTCGAGACCTTCTTTGGCTTGAGACATCCTTAAACCACCTTCAAACTCAAAAGGAATGGTAACTATGGCAACTGTAAGAATACCCATTTCCTTTGCGGCCTTTGCAATTACTGGAGCAGCTCCAGTACCAGTACCACCGCCCATACCAGCATTGATAAACACCATTTCGGTATTACTCTCTAAAACAGCAATTACATCCGCAATATTTTCTTCTGCAGCAAATTTACCATGCAAAGGATCGGCTCCTGCACCCAAACCCTTGGTAACAGAAACACCTAACTGAATTTTGTTTGGCACAGGACTATCGTCTAGCGCTTGCTGATCGGTATTACAAACGACAAAATCGACGCCTCTAATACCCTTCTCATACATGTAATTTACGGCATTACTACCGCCACCTCCAACTCCAATTACCTTAATGGTAGAGGATTGATTTTGTGGCATGTCGAAATCTAAATTTGTCATAATTTAGAGCTTTATAGTATTAATCTTCATTGGCTAAAAAATTCATAAACCCCTTTACCCATTTATCAAAAAAGGTAGCATTGGATTCGGTAATTGGTTCTTCGTTTATAGGCTCGGCAACTTTAGTCCCACCAACTTCATCTATAGAAGCGCCAGTAGGATCTAAAACAGGTACTATAATAGGTTCTATAGTAGGATGTTTTTCATTTTCTTCAATTCCCTTCATCAACAAGCCTATGGCTGTGGCGTACATCGGACTTTCTAATTCTGGTTTATCACCCTTTCCTAAATGCTCGTTTGGATAACCAATTCGAGTATCCATTCCTGTTTCGTATTCAAATAATTGCTTAATATGCTTAAGCTGAGAACCACCACCAGTAAGAACAATTCCTGCAATTAATTTTTTCTTACCCTCGTCGTTACCGTAATTTTTAACTTCTAAATATACTTGATCAATAATCTCTACTAATCTAGCATGTATAACTTTGGAAAGCATTTTTAAAGAAATCTCTTTAGGCTCTCTACCTCTTAGTCCAGGAATAGAGACAATTTCATTGTCGCTGTTCTCTCCAGGCCAAGCAGAACCAAATTTCATTTTTAGTAGCTCGGCTTGTTTTTCAATAATCGAACAACCTTCTTTTATATCTTCGGTAATTACATTCCCCCCAAAAGGGATTACTGCGGTATGGCGAATAATTCCATCTTTAAAAATGGCCACATCTGTTGTTCCACCTCCATTATCAACTAAACAAACACCAGCTTCTCTTTCTTCATCACTTAATACAGCCTCGGCAGAAGCCAAAGGTTCTAATGTGATACCCGAAACCTCCAAATTGGAATTTTTAACACAGGAAAAAATATTTCCTATGGCAGCCTTTTGCCCCACAACTATGTGAAGATTTGCCTCTAGTCTACGACCCAACATTCCTATGGGTTCACTAATATTTGGCTCGCCGTCTATTTTGAATTCCTGAGGAAGTACGTGGATAATTTCTTCACCTGGAAGCATTACCAATTTGTGTACGTTTTGAACTAGCAGATCTACATCGGCTTGCGTGATAACTTCCTGAGCATTTTCTCTAAGTATATAATCGCTATGCTGAAGACTACGAATATGTTGCCCGGCAATACCTACAACACAATTATCTATGGTAGCTCCAGAGTCTGCTTCAGCATCGGCAATTGCATGCTTAATAGAATCTATAGTCTGTGTAATATTTGAAACTACTCCGCGCTGAACACCTAAGGACTTCGCTTTACCAAATCCTAAGATTTCAATCTTATCGAATTCATTCTTGCGTCCTACTATAGTTACAATTTTAGTTGTACCTATATCTAAACCGATGGCTATTTCTCCCTGTTCCATTGCGCTATCTTTTTGTACACACCACTTGATTTTCGAATTTTAAGTTGATATGTGAATACCTATCCCAACCTACTTTCTCTAATCCATGGCGATAAAAAATCTTCAATTTTTCAAACTTTTCTTCTATATTTTGAGCCTTCCCCAAAATAATTTTGTGATCTCCTACTCTAGGATACATGATGATTTCATCCTTATCATCAAATTCTAAAGCCGTAATCTGTGCTTTTAAAAAAGCATCGTCCTCAATAAGATCCAAAACAGACCTCAATATTTTTTTTCTGCCGGCAGTAATCTCAGTCCAATACACTTGCAAAACTCTAGCGCTATATCTATCCGACAGAGGAAAAGGGCTTATTTGACTATCCAAATAATACGACTGTTCTTGCTCAAATACTCGGGCTATAGGTTTGCGTTGCTTTACATCAACACATAAGCTACCGTTATGTGCTAAATATAATTCTGCTTTCTCAATATTTGGATGCGTATTCACAAAATCTTCTAACAAATAAATGTTTATATCTTCGAATGATTTCCCTAGTACAGAATCTTGGTTTTCGAGAATTAAATCCTGCACCATTTCTGCGGATACAAAAAACAAATCCCCCTTAGTATCAACTCGTATATCTATGGAATTACAAAGAATATCTGCTCTGTTTTCATGACTACTGAAGCCCAAAAAAACGAGTAGAGAAACACCTACTAAAAAGTAAACGATATTTAGAATCTTCTTCACTTTTGTAAATACTTTTTTATGGGTTGAACTAAAACATCAATATCGCCAGCCCCGAGAGTCATTAATAGCTCTGTATTTTCTATAATTTCTGGGAACTGACTCTTAGAATTTATAGACTTATTTATACAGGTAATTTTATTTGCTAATTCTTTAGAAGTAACTCCAGAAATTGGGAGTTCTCTGGCAGGATATATATCGAGGAGTAAAACTCTATCGGCGGCAGACAGGGATTCTGCAAAATCATTCATAAAATCTCTAGTACGACTAAACAAATGCGGCTGAAAAACTACGGTTAATTCCTTGTTTGGATACAAGTCTCTAGCCGAACGAATAGCCATTTCTATTTCTTTGGGGTGATGTGCATAGTCATCAATATAAATATGCTTTTTATTTTTTACGTGAATCTCAAAGCGTCTCTTTACACCAGAAAAAGAGGCAATAGAAGCCACAATTCCTTCTGTAGATAATTCCTGAAAATAGGCCATCGAAAAAGCAGCTACGGCATTTTCAACATTGTGAATTCCTGGCAAGCCAGTAACTACATTCTCACAAACACCTTTTGGGTGCTTGAGGTCGAAATGATATGCCCCATTTTCTACTCGTATATTTAGGGCCGAAAAATCGGCTTTATTAGAGTTTAATGCATAGCTATAAGTAGCATTTACATTCAATCCTTCTTTGGCTATTAAACTGCCCCCTTTAACCTTGTCTGCAAACAATTGAAAAGACTGTTCTAAATGAGCCGCAGTACCATAAATATCTAAATGATCGGCATCCATAGAACTTATTAAAGCCCAGTTGGGATAGAGCTGTAAAAATGATCGATCGAACTCATCAGCCTCAACCACAGTAATTGGCTCTGAACCGATTAGTAAATTGGAATTAAAATCACTTGCAAAACCACCTAAGAAAGCTGAACAATCGATGCTATTATCGCTTAAAATATAAGCTAACAAACTAGAAATAGTTGTTTTTCCGTGGGTACCTGCAATAGCCAAGCATTGCGTGTTTTTTGTAATAGCACCTAGCATTTCTGCTCGTTTATACATTGTAAAGCCCTCAGACTTAAAATACCCTAAAAGAATATTATCGGCTGGGATTGCAGGAGTATAAACTACTAATACATTGGCTGGGTTTTTAAACGAATTTGACAAACTCTCTAAGCAATCGACATACGATATCTCGCAAGAGACCTCTTCTAAAGACAAACAAATTTCGGACTGATTTCTATCGTAACCGGCAACTTCGTATTCTTTAGACGCAAAATAACGCGCAAGAGCACTCATTCCGACACCACCGATGCCGAGAAAATAAATGTGTTTTATGTTGTTTAAATTAACCATTTACAAGCTCCTCAATAATATCTACAATTTTCTCTGCGGCTCTTGGCTGATCCATTCCTTTACAATTCTCAGCCAATTGCTTTTGCTTTCCTGGATTGTTTACTAATAATTCTAACTGCTCAAAAAGAGTGGTTTTCATATTTTTTTCCTCAACTAAAACAGCTGCATTTTTGTCTGCTAAAGACAAGGCATTTTTCGTTTGATGATCCTCAGCCACATTTGGTGAGGGTATTAAAATACAGGTTTTTCCTAGCGATGAAAGTTCTGATATTGCTATTGCACCCGCTCTCGAAATTACGATGTCGGAAGCTGCAAAAGCTTGAGACATATCGCTAATAAAAGCTCTTACCTGCCCATTAACACCTAATTTAGCTTGAGCTAGCTTACATCTGTCGTAATATAAATTACCGGTTTGCCAGATTAACTGAATATCGTTTTGCTTAAACCATTCACTATTCTCCAAAATAGTTTCATTAATTCGCAATGCGCCCAAGCTCCCACCAATAACCAATACAGTTGTTTTGTGTTTTGTAAAACAATAAGAGGCTAAACTTTCTTCTTTAGATGGATTCCCGTATTCTATTTCGGAGCGGATAGGGTTTCCTGTAAAATGAATTTTATCTTTTGGGAAAAATCGTTCTAAACCTGGGTATGCAACACATATCTTATGAACTCTAGAAGCCAATATTTTATTGGTTATTCCTGGATATGAATTTTGCTCTTGTATAAGAGTTGGTATTTTGAATAAGGTAGCTATCCATAAGATTGGACCGCTTGCAAAACCACCCGTACCAATTACTACATCAGGTTTAAACCGTAAAACAATGAAGAAAGATTTTAGAATACTCAAGATCAATTTTATTGGAAACAGTATATTTTTTAAAGATAGGGATCGTTGAAATCCTGAAATCCAAAGTCCTATTATTTTAAACCCTGCTGCCGGAACCTTTTCCATTTCCATACGATCGGAAGCACCCACAAACAAAAACTCGGTAGTACTATCTCTGCGCTCTAATTCTTTTGCAATTGCAAGAGCTGGAAATATATGTCCTCCAGTACCACCACCGCTTATTAATACCTTCTTAACCATCTACCTCAACATTTTGTGGCTTTGGTAAACCGTTACTAATACTCAAAATTAACCCTAATGCAGCGCAAGTCATCCATACCGAAGACCCACCCGCACTAATTAGCGGAAGTGTTTGCCCGGTAACAGGCAGCAAATTTACGGCTACAGCCATGTTTATAAAGGCTTGAGAAATTATGGACAATCCCAATCCTATTACTAATAGAATTGCAAAGTCATCGTCGCTTTTACTAGCGATTCTTAAAACTCTAAAGAGTAAACATAAGTATAATACGATAACAAATAAGCCGCCTATTCTACCATATTCTTCAACAATTACGGCATAAACAAAGTCGGAAGACGACTGAGGTAAGAAATATTTTTGAACACTTTTACCAGGACCCTGCCCCCAGATTCCCCCACGTGCAATTGCCATTTTAGCTTGATTTACCTGATAACTCTTACAGTCATCATCAAAATAACATTCTATACGGGAATTCCAGGTGGCTACACGATTACTAATATTCGGATAGTTTGTAACCACAGTATAGAACAAGCCAATAGAGCCTACACCAATTAGCATCATTATACTTAGCCATTTTAAAGAATAACGACCTACGAACATGATTAAAAAACTAATCATAAAAATCATAGCTGAGGTAGAAAAGTTTGAGGGTAAAATTAAACCACAGATCAATAATACTGGACCTAAAATAGGAAGGAAGGAACTTTTTAAGGACTGTAATTTCGCTTTAAAGTGTACTAGATTTCTAGCTAACAAAACAAACAAAGCAACCTTAGCAAGCTCTGAGGGCTGAAAAGAAAAACCAGCAACTCGAATCCACCGACTCGCATTGGCACCACTAATAGATTCACCACCACTTATAGCCCATAGAACTAGAAGTACAGCTATTCCAAAAATTAAAATGGAGGTATTGTAAAAATACTTATAAGGAACTTTAGATAAAAGCCACATAATAAAAAAGCCAATCCCCAAATGCATAAGGTGCTTAAACAAGAAAGAGAGCGTGTTTCCTTCTTTGTAGGCAAATGCTAAGTGAGAGCTAGCGCTATATACTAAGACTATAGAAACTAGTGAGAGCAAAATTGCGATTGCCCAAATATATTTATCTCCTTTTATGTGCTTTAACCAGTTCAAACTATAAGAGTCTTATTTGTTTTTTAAATTGACGACCACGGTCTTCGTAGCTCGTAAATAAATCGAAACTTGCACAGGCAGGCGACAACAAAACTGTATCTCCTTTTTTTGCTAGTTTATAGGCAGCTTTAACAGCCATTTCCATGGAGTTTGATGATTCGATAACGTCTACTACTCCACCAAAAGTTTTAATCAGTTTTGTATTATCAGCTCCTAAACAAACAATTGCTTTAACTTTTTTAGAAACCAAAGGCACTAATTCTTCATAATTATTACCCTTATCAACACCACCACAAATCCAAACAACAGATTTAGTCATACTATCTAAAGCGTACCATGTTGCGTTTACATTTGTAGCTTTAGAGTCGTTTATATAATCCACGCCGTACACCTTAAGTACCGGTTCTAAACGATGTTCAATTTTTTCGAAATCTGATAAACATTCGCGTACAATATCGTTTGTTATACCCAATAATTTTGCAGCAATACCACCCGCCATAGAGTTGTAGGTATTGTGTTTCCCTTGTAATGCTAATTCGTGAATTGTCATAGTTAGCTGCTCTCTGTTAATATTAATTTCTATAGTTTCGTTTATCAAACTAGCACCAGTAGTAGACGTTTGCTCACCAAAGGGAAGCTTTACTGCCTTCACCTTATTTAGATTCTTTTTTATCAAATCATCCTCATTCCAATAAATGAAATAATCATTGAGATCTTGATTTTCTGTAATGCGCAATTTAGAAGCTACATAATTCTCCATCTCACCTTCGTACCTGTCTAAGTGGTCTGGACTTAGGTTTAACAGAATAGCTATATACGGTTTAAACTGATGTATGTCGTCGAGCTGAAAACTACTAAGTTCTAACACCCAATAGTCGTGATCGGATAGACTAAGACATCGTGCAAAACTATCGCCTATATTTCCTGCAAGAGCCACATCTAGTTTTGCTCCTTTAAGTAGATGATGCACCAAAGTTGCAGTAGTTGTTTTCCCATTACTACCAGTAATAGCAACAATTTTCCCTTTGCAATACCTATACGCAAATTCAATTTCTGAAAGAACTTCTATTCCTTGTTGTCTTGCTTTCTTCACAAGTAAAGTCTCGGGAATACCAGGACTTTTAATGAGGATATCAGCAGCTAAAATTCTTTCTTCTGTATGCGTACCTTGTTCCCATTCTATACCATTATCAGACAACTCTTTTTGATAAGGTTCTTTAATTTGTCCAAAGTCGCTCACAAAAACCGTCAAGCCCTTTTTTTGGGCTAATAAAGCTGCCCCAACACCACTTTCTCCTGCACCTAAAACTGCGATCATTATTAGCGAAGTTTTAGGGTTACAAAACTTAGCACTGCTAGCATTAAGCCAACAATCCAAAAACGGGTTACTATTTTACTTTCATGCATCCCAGCTTTTTGGTAGTGATGATGTAAAGGAGCCATTAGGAAAATTCGTTTTCCTTGGCCATATTTTTTCTTGGTATATTTAAAATAAGTCACTTGTATTACCACAGATAAATTCTCTACGAAGAACACCCCGCAAATTATAGGAATAAGTAATTCTTTACGAATAGCAATTGCAAACACAGCTATAATAGCTCCTATAGCCAAGCTACCTGTATCGCCCATAAAAACTTGTGCTGGATAAGAGTTATACCATAAAAAACCAAAGCAAGCACCAACAAAAGCACCAATAAATATCACCAGTTCACCCGAATTTGGGATGTACATAATATTTAAATATTCAGCGAAAATAATATTACCAGACACATAAGCAAACACAGCCAAAACAAGCCCTATAATGGCCGAAGTTCCAGTGGCTAAACCATCTATTCCATCGGTTAAGTTAGCACCATTTGAAACAGCAGTTACCGCAAAAATTACCATTGGGATAAAGATTAACCAAGCCCAATCTGCTGCCTTTTCACCAAACCAAGACAGAACATCTGCATAATCAAATTCATTGTTTTTAACAAAAGGTATAGTAGTCATCGTAGATTTCACATCTACCTGAACATATTCTATTTCTGAAGTAGCACTTACCGTTTTCACCTGTTCTCGCATTACTACATCAGGATGAAAATAGAGAATGGAACCTACGATTAGTCCAAGAGAAACTTGGCCTAAAATTTTAAATTTTCCAGCAAGACCGTCTTTGTCTTTTTTAAACACTTTGATATAATCATCTAAAAACCCAATGAGCCCCATCCAAACGGTAGTAATTAATAATAATATTACATAGATATTATCGAGTTTGGCAAAAAGGAGAGTAGGTATTAATATAGCACTTAGAATAATTATCCCTCCCATGGTTGGAGTACCCGATTTTTCAACTTGCCCCGCTAAACCAAGATCTCTTATACTTTCGCCAACTTGTTTTTTTGCTAATATTTTAATAATTCTACCCCCAAATATCATCGATATTAATAAGGAAACTATAACAGCCATAGCAGCTCTAAAAGAAATATATTGAAATACTCCAGCACCAGGAAGGTCGAAAGTTTCGTGTAGGTATGTAAATAAATAGTACAACATATATTAGTCTTTTAAATGCTCTTTTAAAATTGCCAAATCGTCAAAAGGGAATCGTTCACCTTTAATTTCTTGGTATTTCTCGTGTCCTTTACCCGCTATTAATAATATATCTCCGTGGGAGCAAAGCGCAATCCCCAATTTAATCGCTTCACGTCTGTCGTCAAGGCTTAATACTTTTTTCATTTGAGAAGCAGAAACACCCGTTTTCATCTCTTCAATGATAGCCATAGGCTCTTCACTTCTTGGATTATCTGATGTGAGTATAACTTGGTCAGACCAAGTACAGGCAACTTCAGCCATAAGAGGTCGTTTGCCAGCATCTCTATCGCCACCACAGCCAACAACGCAAACTAGCTTCTGATTTCCAGTACGGATGTCAGCAATTGTTTTTAATACATTATCTAATGCATCGGGAGTGTGTGCATAATCTACAATCGCGGTAATTCCTGAATCCGATTTATATTGTTGAAACCTACCTTCTACTGCATTTAAGGCAGATAATACAGTAAGTACTTGTAGTGAATCCTCACCTAATTCCACGGCAGCAGCAAAGGTTAACAACAAATTAGAAGCATTAAAACTCCCTATTAGTTTAGTATATACTTCCTGGCCATTTACATTTAAATGAAGACCTCCAAACTGGCTTTCTATAATTTTACATTTATAATCTGCCATCGATCTCAATGCAAAATATTTTTTGTTTGCTTTGGTATGATGCAACATAGTTTCTCCATGCTTATCATCCTTATTAACAATCGCAATGGAATTAGCTCCTAATGAGTCGAATAATTTCTTTTTAGCAAGAATATACTCGTCAAAGGTTTTATGGTAGTCTAAATGGTCTCTACTAATGTTGGTAAATAGAGCAATATCGAAATTTAAACCTGTTACTCTGCCTTGGTCTATGGCATGAGAACTCACTTCCATAAAACAGTATTTACAGCCTTCCGAAATCATTTCCTTTAACATCGCATTAAGCCGAAGTGCATCAGGGGTAGTATGTGTAGCAGTAATAGACTTTGAGCCAATTTTATAAACAACTGTAGACAATAGACCCGCTTTATAGCCAAGAGCCTGAAATAAATTATGCAATAAAGTAGCAACGGTAGTTTTTCCATTTGTACCCGTTACCCCTATAAGCTTAATTTTTTCTGAAGGATTATCGTAGAAATTAGCGGCTATAATTCCTAGAGCTGTAGCCGCATCTTTCACCTTAATATAAACGACTTCAGGTTTTAAAAGAGTAGGTAACTTTTCACAAATCACAGCTAAAGCTCCTAAGGAAATAGCGTTTTCTATAAACGTATGTCCATCTGAAATACTCCCTTTTACAGCCACAAAAAGACTGTCTTTTTGAACTATTCTAGAATCGAAGCAGATATGTGGAATAGCAATATTAACATTGCCAGAAATGCTTTCTAGCTCTACTTTATACAATATGTCTTTCAGTAATTTCATTACGAGAGCCTAAGTATTACTTTATGATTTTTCTCAATCTCATCCCCAGCCTTTAAAGACTGTTTTCTAACCTTTCCTTTTCCATTTAACTCTACTTGGACTCCTAGGTTTTCTAATAAATATAGCGCATCCATCGAAGTCATTCCACTTAGATTAGGCATTAGGTTAGGTTCAAAATCTAAAGCTTCAAAATTCGTTTTATCAGACCTTACTAATGAGTTAGAGCTAATCTCATTATTTTTTGAGTACGCTAAAACTTTATGAATTGAATTTATTTCGTGCGCTAAACCAACATACTCTGAGGCTATAGCTCCATCCATTTGTGGCACTTCTACAGACTCTTCAGCATACAAAAGATCTCTAATTTCTCTAAACACTGGAGCAGCAACAATATTTCCATAAAAGCCTAATTCTTTTTTAGGTTTTGTAACGACTACAATACAAGAATACTTTGGCTTATCTGCAGGGAAGTAACCAGCAAAAGAAGCTCTGTATTCTGAGCCATATGCACCCTGACTAGCAATTTTGGCAGTACCAGTTTTTCCTGCACAGGAATATTTTTTTGAATAAATGTTTTTTGCGGTACCGTTTTCTACTACGCCTACTAGTAAATCTTGAAGGATAGAAATAGTGTTGTTTGAGCAAATACTTGGTTTTAATACCTCAACTTTCTTGGAGTTTAACAAATGCTCCCCCAATTGTATTCTGTCTACCAAATAAGGCTTTACCAATTCTCCATTATTAGCAACAGCGTTGTACAAGGCCAATATTTGTAGTGCACTCATTTTAATCTCATAACCATAAGCAATCCATGGCAAGGAAACCCCAGACCAAGTAGAATCACTGACATTTGGGATACAAGGTTCAGCCTCACCTAAAAGCTCAAAATCTAATTTATTACTCACACCCAATCTAGCCAATCGATCAATAAACTCTTGGGGTTTATCTTCATAAAGATCAACTATGGTTCTAGAAATTCCAATATTAGAAGAGACTTCAAAAGCTCTAGCAATAGATATTTTCCCATGCCCACCTAGATGCGCATTCGAGTCTTTCATTTTGCTATCGTAAAATTTAAAGACTCCATTTTTGGTGTCAACAATACGCGAGGTATCAATTTTCCCATCTTCCAATGCTACCAATAAAGAAGCTAACTTAAAAGTTGAGCCAGGCTCGTATGCTGAACCAAAAGCATAATTATAAAGCTCTGCGTACTTACGTTCTTTGGTGCTATGTAAGCTAGACATAGCACGAATAGCTCCTGTTTTTACATCCATTAAAATTACAGATCCACTTTCTGCATCAAACTTCTCTAGGCTTCTGAGTAATGCAGTTTGAGCAATATCTTGTAAACGGATATCTATAGTAGAATAGACGTCTGCACCAGCTGCAGGTTCTACATCTTGGGTATTACTCAAAGGTTTCCATACACCCCCGTTAATTTTCTGCATCAACTGCAAACCGTTTGTCCCTTTTAAATAATCATTAAACGATTTTTCTATCCCTACATCATATCGTAAATCGCGACCATAACCAATGGTTCTATCACATAATTTACCGAATGGCTTAATTCTATTACTATATTGAGTATACACAAAACCGCCTTTATATCTACCTTTTTCTAGTATTGGTAGTTTTTTAACTTCTTGTAGGTCGGAATACCTAACACCCGATTTAAGCCTTAGGTATTGTTTTTTATTTCTTCGAGCCTTACGAAGCTTTGTTGCATATTGATCGGCTGTTAAATCTCCAAATATATCGGACAAACCTTGTGATAATTTACGATAGTTATTAGCAAACAATGTATCTGAAGCCTGACTAGGATCTATTGCAATGGTATAAACCGGCATTGAGGTTGCTAATAAATTCCCTTTAACGTCATAAATATTACCACGTGGAGAATCAATTTCTCTAAGTGCTACAACGGGATCATATTTAGAAAGGCTCCCTGCCATATTATGCTGCACCAATATTAACTCAACAAAAATGGCCACAGCAGCAATCATAATTAGCGAGCTAATTATCATAACGCGAACAAATATGGCTTTCTTTTCTGTCATGCTTACTTATGTACTTCAATTTTAAACGGTGAATCGAGCGATTCGTAGAGATCTAGATCTGCAACTTTCTGTGCCACAATTGTGGTTTTACTCAAAGACATTAGTTGTGTTCTCATATCTATATGTCGGGAACGCAAATCTTTTAAGTCCTCATTGAGTTTACTAATTCTAAACACTTTTTGATCTACTTTATGAGAACTATAAATCACTAAAATGGCTAATCCAGAAACAAACAATATCAAGCGCCAAGAATTAACCATAAATTTTTTGGAAGCCAATTTATCTTTGTAGAGTCCTTTAAATCGGATTCCCAACAGATTAAAAAGTTTATTCCAAGTAGGTTTAGTCAAAGCTTATAATTTTTCTGCTACTCTAAGTTTTGCACTTCTAGCACGGTTATTTCTTTTAATTTCTTCGGCCGTAGGAAGGATTGGTTTTCTACTTATTTTTTTAAAACTCAGTAGTTTATTCCCAAAAAAATCTTGTTCCAACTCACCCTCAAAGTTTCCTTTTTGAATTAAGTTTTTTACGAGCCTATCTTCCAAAGAGTGGTAAGATATTACCACGAGCCTACCGCCAGGTTTTAAAACCTCTTGGGCTTGAGAAAGCATTTCTTTCAAAACATTCAACTCATCATTCACTTCAATTCTGATAGCTTGAAATACTTGGGCGAAAAATTTATTTTCTAACATTGCAGGAGTTAAAGGCTTTAATAAGTCTTTTAGTTCCGTTACAGTCTGTATAGGAGCATTTACTCTAGCTTCACAAATTATACGAGCTACAGTACCCGGGCGTTTTAGTTCTCCGTAAATTTTTAAAATATTTTTTAAATCTTCCTGCTCGTATTCATTGATTACTTTATAAGCATTTAAATCAGAATTCTGATCCATTCTCATATCTAGCTCAGCTTCGAAGCGGGTAGAAAACCCTCTATCAGGTACATCAAACTGATGAGAAGAAACTCCAAGATCAGCTAATAATCCATCAATCTCTTTAACCCCATACATTCTCAAAGAACTTTTTAAATACTTAAAATTGGCATTTATCAAAGTAAATCTATCGTCGTCTAATTCATTTTTAAGCGCATCCTCATCTTGATCGAAAGCATATAAATGACCTTCTGACAATTGTGATACGATAGCTTTAGAATGACCGCCGCCCCCAAAAGTCACATCTACATAGGTTCCTTTGGACTTAATATTTAAACCTTCCAAACATTCACTTAATAATACAGGATCGTGGTATTCACTCATTTCTTATTCCGTTTTTTCTGTATTCCCCATTACTTCTTCGGCTAACAAACCAAAATCTACAGAGGCATCGTTAACCGTCTTTTCGTACTGATCTTTATCCCAGATCTCTACTATATTTCCTACCGAAGCCAAAACAATTTGTTTTTGTATCCCTGCAAAATTAATCAGGTCTTTTGGTATTTGTATCCTCGCAGTAATGTCTGCATCCACCATTCTTACTCCTGCTGTAAACATCCTAACGAAGTCGTTATTCTTCTTAACGAAACGATTTAACTTGTTTACATCTGCCATCACAAAATTCCACTCAGCTAAGGGATATAACTCTAGGCAAGCATTAAAAACCGAACGCTTTAATACGAAGCCTTCTTGAAGCTCAGCAGCTAACTGCTTTTTAAGCCCAGAAGGAAGCATTAAACGCCCTTTGGCATCTGCTCTGCATTCGTACATTCCGATTAAATTCTTCACTTCTTAAGCCTATTTTTTATTAGACACAAATATATACCACTTTTTACCACATTCTACCACTATGTTAATAACTTTCCTCAATATCAAGTAAATAAGAATTTGCTGTAGATTTAAAATGAAGAAAAAATGGTGCTAAAAACTATTGAAATGAATAAAAATTTGAGGTCTAATTATCTGGATAGATAGAATAAGTATTTATTCAGTATTTTTGCCGAGTAAAATTTCAAATATGAAGTACGAAATAATAAAAGACGGGACCTACGAATACGTAACAATAGGCGAAGGTCCAGTAGTAGTGTTTTTACATGGATTGATGGGAGCTCTAAGTAATTTCGAGAAAACATCGAGAATTATTGCTGAAGCAGGTTACCGAGTTGTAATCCCTTCTTTACCTATATATACTCTACCATTACTAAGAACAAGTGCTAAAGGAATCTCTCGATTTTTAGAGAAATTCATCTCAGATTTAGAACTGAAAGATGTTACTCTTTTGGGAAATTCATTAGGAGGACATGTAGGGTTAATTTACACTAAAAACAATCCTAGCTTAGTAAAAAACTTGATGCTTACAGGCTCTTCAGGTTTATACGAAAAAGCGATGGGTGATACTTTTCCACGTAGAGAAGACTATAATTACATCAAAGAAAAAACTCAAGCTGTATTTTACGATCCAGCTGTTGCGACAAAAGAATTAGTAGACGAAGTTTTTGAATCCGTTAACTCTAGAGAAAAAATCATTCGAATATTAGCAATTGCAAAGTCTGCAATACGTCATAATATGACGAAGGACGTACCAAACATGACTCTTCCAGTATGTTTACTGTGGGGAAGAAACGATGGAGTAACACCTCCAGAAGTAGCAGATGAATTTCACAGACTTTTTCCAGACTCAGAACTTTTTTGGTTTGAAAAATGTGGACATGCTCCTATGATGGAACACCCAATAGACTTTGCCAATACATGCGTTGAATGGTTGAAGAGACACTAGGATGAAAATTAACAGTGCAGAATTTGTTATCAGTAATACAGACATAGAAAAATGTCCGAAAGAACGTATTGCTGAATATGCCTTTATAGGACGGTCTAATGTTGGTAAATCTTCATTAATAAATATGCTAACCAATAGGAAGTCGCTTGCTAAGACTTCTGGTAGACCTGGGAAAACGCAATTAATTAATCATTTTAAGATTAATGACAATTGGTTTTTAGTCGATTTACCTGGCTATGGTTATGCTCGAGTTTCTAAAAAGGATCGTTCGATTTTTGCTAAGTTCATTTACGATTACTTAGAAAAGCGAGAGAACTTAGTTTGTACTTTCGTGCTGATTGACTCTCGTCATGAACCACAAAAAATAGATATGATGTTTATGGAGTGGTTGGGTAATAAAGGAATCCCTTTTGTGATTATTTTCACTAAAATGGATAAGCTTTCTAGTTCTCAACTAAACAAGAACTTGACGAAATACAAAGCAGAGATGCTTAAAACATGGGAAGAAGCTCCTCAATCGTTTATGAGTTCAGCTGAAAGTGGTCTTGGGAAATTAGAAATCCTTAATTTTATAGGTAAAACAAACGAAGCGGTAAAAGGTAAACTTTAATAATTTTATACGTTTGTATATACCAAAAACGCCCTCGAAAATTCGAGGGCTTTTTTGGTTCTAAGAAATAAATTACTTCTTCTTAATATCTTTCACTAATTTCAATTCTTCAGCAAAATACTGACAAAATCTACGCATATCTCCAGCCATTTTTTCATCGCCAGTCGCACGTTCAAAAGTATCGGTCATAGCAGTTAGGGTTTGATGAAAGAAAGTCTTCATTTCATCAACTTTCATGTCTTTGGTCCAAAGATCAATACGCAAAGAATTTTGTTTTTCGGCATCCCAAAGAGAGATCAAAACAGCTTCCGATTTTTGATTTACTTCACCGGCATCTTCAGCAGTCCAATAAATTTGTTCGGGAACTTTATTTTCATCTAGAGTTATTTTTATTTTAATTTCTGACTCTTTCATCTTTACTGTTTTGGTTTGTAGTGAGATTTACGCAGTATTTTTTGAGCGTTTTGCTCGTTTATTAGTTCGTTTAAACTCAGCTCCGGATGGGCATCCATATAAGAACTTACGAGCTTCCAACCTATCCATTGTGCTATTCGTCCAGGGCTCTCTGCATCGAAATTAGTATAAAACTTAGAGAAAGGTGCATTCTCTATAAATCGTTGTTTAATTTGATGCTGGCTAGAAAACAATAATTTATTTTCTATAAAATACGCCCATATAGTAGCTTCATTGTCTATACACCAGTCCATTTTTGTTTCTGAATATTTCATAACAATATCCGAACTACTTTGTGGAATAAGTAAAGAACATAAATAATGAATTTTACCGTAATACACCATTGAAGCGAGTAAAGTATTCTCGCTGGGCATAGGGATGTTAGCTAAGAAATAGGCATGTACAAGATCAGAAACTAAATAGCGTTTATCAAACCCCTCTTTTATATATTCGGGAGCAGAGGTGTAAAAATGAGCGTTTTGTCCCAAATAAAGATCGAGAGCCACCAAAAGTGTATTTCCAGAAACGGTGATAGGTTCTATAGACTCGAAGTTAGAAATCCATGTATAAATATTTAAACTGTCGTGTTGCGGAAAATAATAGTGGAAATATTTAAACGCATTTGTAATTTCAATACTTAATACCGAAGGATTAGGAAAAACAGAATCGCTTGCATAAAATAACTCTCGAATTTGAGAATCTTTAAAACGACTTACTAAATCGCCTTTATTTTGATCTGATTCAAAAAAATTTGGAAAGTCCTTTTCTAATTCCCCTAAACTTTCGCCTAATTTCGTGCTATCCATCGCAAAGAACGAATGGTCAAAATGACTAACATTTACCTTCGATTCTAAATGAGAAACCGTTGGTACATCCTTGTTATCACAAGATACTAGGAATAAAAAACTCACAAACATTAAAATGCTTAGTCGCATCATAGAAGTAAAATTTACACTGCAAAAATAAGAAATGCATGAATATAGTATTAAGTAAAAGTAACTAATCGTAGAAAAAGCTTTTTTAGTAAATTTGCGACTCTATTTATTAAGATATGAAGACAGCAGAAAGTATTGCTTACATAACAAATTGGTTGAAAAGTTATAGTGAAAACTCAAAAACAAAAGGCTTTGTTATTGGGATTTCTGGCGGCATCGACTCGGCGGTTACCTCTACCTTATGTGCCCTTACAGGGAAAGATGTTTTATGCTTATTAATGCCTATTCATCAGCACAAATTAGAGTTTGATCGTTCTAAAGAACATGCAGACTGGCTTACAAATACATTCGCTAATGTAGAAATACGTACGGCAAGCCTTAGTAACACTTTCGATAGCCTTTCTGAGCAAATCCCTATTGAACTACAAAGCGACCTAACAATGGCTAATACACGTGCTAGATTGCGAATGACAACTCTTTACACCTACGCAGGAGCTAAGTCTTTATTAGTAGCGGGTACCGGAAATAAAATAGAAGATTTTGGTGTTGGATTTTTCACAAAATATGGAGATGGTGGTGTAGATTTGAGTCCTATTGCAGACTTAATGAAATCGGAAGTTTTTGAAATTTCCAAAGAATTAGGAATTGTAAGTTCAATTCAAAAAGCAGCTCCTACCGATGGACTTTGGGAAGATGGGCGAAGTGATGAGGATCAGTTAGGTGCCAGTTACAACGAATTGGAATGGGCGATGCTAGCCTATGAAAATGCAATTGAAAACACGTATACCGGAAGAGAAAAAGAAGTATTTGATATTTTTACTCGACTTCATAGAGCTAATAGGCATAAGATGAACCCAATTCCAGTTTGTGTACTTCCAAAAAACTAACCTGATTATACAAATTTAATTTTCAGCTTTAAAGACCCTTTTTGTCTTAGCAATCTAAAATGGCCACCTAAACTTTCAATTCGTTTTCTGTTATCCTCAAAATCAATAGTTTCTAGGGTGCAAGCATTAATATTTTCTGAGCAACATTTTACATTAACTGCTAGGATTAAACCTTGGCTATCGCAACTAGAAATTGAAATAAAAATACTGTTTACTATATTTACACTTACTTTATCTATAAGCGAAACAATTACTCTATATAGTGTGATTTCTATATCTTTTTCGATCTTAGAACTAATAGTACAGCTAAATTGAATAAACCTAATTCCGTCTTTTTGGATGTTTGAAATATACGAACGCAGAGAAGGTTCAATACCATATTGCATCATCATACGCGGCATTAAGCCCGTAGCCATCACCCGTGTATTCTCAATACTCTCCAGAATGTACGTTTTAATAAAATCTATTGACTCTTGTAATTGCGGATCTTTATTGTCTCGCACCTTTAACTCTATAACACCAATTTGGAGCATAAGCGCTGCTAAAGACTGAGCGATTCCTTCATGTAAATCTTCCGCGAAAACCTCTCTATCATTTTCTTGATTTGAGATTATAGAGTTAAGTAGTTGCTGATCAAGTAGTTTTTGTTCTGTAATATCCGAACCAATTGCCATAAACTTATAGGGCTTACCGTGCGCTTCTATAAATGGAACGATGGTAATATTCATCCAATAAATAGAACCATCCTTCGCTCTGTTTTTAAATTCGTCTTTAAAAACTTTTCCTTTTAGTATTGTACGCCAAAATTTAAACCTAAACTCTTTAGGGTAGTATCCGGAATTTACTATTCGTTGATTTTGCCCTAAAACCTCCTCTTCGGTGAATTTAGAAATTTCACAAAACTTATCGTTTACATGTATAATATCTCCTTTAAAATCTGTAACTACTACAATAGACGAAGAATTTAATGCATGATTAAATTCATTCATCTTTAGGATAGCATCTTGTAACTCAATATTCTTATCCTGTAATACTTCGATACTTACAACACTACCCTCCAACTCCTCACTAAGCATATTTAAACCAATGGCTATGGTATCTAAAGCAGTACCATCACCTTTAGTTCCTTCAATTTTTTTCGTAAAATCGAGGGCAGCTACAGAAGAAATTACTTCTGCTAATTGATTCAATATTTTCTCGTCAACTTTAGCCATTTATGAATCTAATTTAGGTGAATTCGATTGTTTTAATTCAGAATTAATTTTCAACAACCATACATGTGCATCTTTTTTACAATTAAATATTTTAATTGGGAAACCCGGTCTACTTATCCCAACAAAAAAACTGGCAAACATTCTAGTCAGTAGATTCCCAACAACTATACCTACCGCCTTGTAAACAAAATTATATCTCATTGATTTAGCTAAGCTTCTTGCCTCTTTTGAGACTCCTTTCAAATTTTGAATGTCAAAAATCACTAAGTCTCCTCCTTGCTTACCACTTAATTTATTTATAGCTAAAGAATTCTCTTCAAGTGTTTCGTATGTTGAGTAGGTATTTTCGATTAGCTCTACTAAAACTATTGAGTCCCTTTCTATACTTATCTTAGCAATACTTGTTTGAACTTGTTTAATTGACATAATTTAATTTTGCTGTATTCAACTGATAATCTAAGTTAAAAAAATCAACTTAAAACACTCTTTCAAAGCAAAAAAGCCATTTCAATTGAAATGGCTTTTTTTATTACTCTACTTCCCAAGAATTCGTTCCAGCTAAAAGCTTGTTTAAATCCGGAATTCCTTTTTGTTGTTTATGAGTCTCTAACTGCTCATAAAGAGCCTCTTCGTACCTAAACCTATCTTCTTGATAAAAGATACCAAAGGGTCTAGGTAGCGCATTTTCTTTAGAAGGATCGTCGAAGAAACGAGTAAGTATGTTGGCTTTATTTCTACATTTCTCATCGTGTATCCATAAGTCCGAAACGGTATATTCTCCAGTAGTTAAATCTACAATCTTAGGTTCAAAGCCGTCTAAAATAAGGCCTTTATCTTCTTTAGCGCCAAAAACCAAAGGCTCTCCATGTTTCAGATAAAGACTATTGTCTTTTTTTAACTGCTTATCGGTAAAACCACCAAAAGCACCATCGTTAAAAATATTACAGTTTTGATAAATCTCTACCAGCGAAGTTCCTTTATGCTGTTCAGCTCTAAGGAGAATTTCACGCATATGTTTAGGCTCTCTATCTAAAGCTCTAGCAACAAATGTCGACTCAGCTCCCATGCATAAAGCCAAAGGGTTAAAAGGATGATCTATAGAACCTAGGGGAGTAGACTTTGTTTTCTTTCCTACTTCTGATGTAGGAGAATACTGCCCCTTGGTAAGACCGTAAATTTGGTTATTAAATAGTAAAATGTTTAAGTCAAAATTCCTTCTTAGTAGATGAATCAAATGATTACCACCAATAGATAGAGAATCCCCATCGCCAGTTACCAGCCAAACACTAAGTTCAGGACGCGCAGCTTTTAATCCACTTGCAATGGCAGTAGCTCTACCGTGAATGGAATGCATACCATAGGTATTCATATAGTATGGAAAACGAGATGAACATCCTATTCCAGAAATAAAAACAATGTCTTCTTTTGCAATACCCAATTCCGGCATCACACTTTGAACTTGTTTCAAAATTGAATAATCACCACAACCTGGGCACCAGCGTATATCCTGATCGCTCACAAAGTCTTTGGCTGTTAGCTTCTGTACTTCTTCTTTTATATCTTTCTCTAGAGCCATAACTAGTTTTTCAACATATTTAGAATTGCCTCTTTAATTTCTCTAGCCTCAAATGGCACGCCTTTAATTTTATTTAAAGGTTTTGCATCTACCAAATATTGATCTCTAATGAGTGTAATTAGTTGACCATTATTCATTTCAGGAATCAATATTTTATCAAATTTAGATAGTAAATCACCCAAATTCCTTGGCATTGGCTGAATATATTTAATCTGAGCATGCGCAATATCGATACCTTCGGTAGCTAATTCTTTAACCACAGTTTTTATAGAACCGTAAGTAGAACCCCAACCCAGAACTAAAAGCTTAGACTTTTCTGTACCATTATCTAAGTCTTGTTCAGGAATATGATTGGCAATTTCGGCTATTTTTTGAGCACGAACTTTAACCATGTACTCATGATTTTCTGGTTCGTAAGAAACATTACCAGTTTCTTTATCTTTTTCTAATCCCCCCAAACGATGTTCTACTCCCTTAGTTCCAGGAATAGCCCATTCTCTAACGAACTTTTCATTCCTTTTATAAGGTAAATAGGCAGGGTCGTCTTGAGAACGTTCTTTAGCGAACTGTACATTAATTTCTTTTAAATCTGATGCCTTTGGATATCTCCATGGTTCAGCACCATTCGCAATATAACCATCAGATAGAAAAAAGACTGGAGTCATAAATTCAATCGCTATCCTACATGCTTCGTAAGCCATAGTAAAACAATCGGAAGGAGAGGTAGCTGCTATTACCGGAATTGGAGCTTCCCCATTTCTTCCGTAAACGGCTTGCATTAAATCGGCTTGTTCTGTTTTGGTAGGTAAACCTGTAGAAGGCCCTCCACGTTGTACGTTTACAACAACCAATGGAATCTCTAACATCATTGCCAAACCGAGAGCCTCGCCTTTTAAAGCAATTCCAGGACCCGAAGAAGCTGTAACCGCTAAGTCGCCACCAAAAGAAGCACCGATAGCAGCACAAATTCCTGCTATTTCATCTTCAGCTTGGAACGTTTTTATACCAAAGTTTTTATGCTTTGCAAGCTCATGTAATATGTCGGATGCAGGTGTAATAGGATAGCCACCGTAGAATAAATCTAATTTAGATTTATGTGCTGCAGCAATCAAACCTAATGCAGTTGCTTGGTTACCGATGATATTCCTGTAGGAACCTGTAGCCATTTTGGTAGGCTTAACCTCAAACCTATTAGAAAATGTTTCGCAAGTGTCAGCAAAATGATATCCAGCTTTTAACACCGTAATATTGGCATCTAAGATCTCTGGTTTTGCAGCAAACTTAGCTTTTAAGAAATCTATAGAGGAGTCAATTTTCCGGTTGTACATCCAATACACAAAACCTAAAACAAACATATTTTTAGATCGATCTCGGTCTTTTGTACCTAGTTTCGAATCTTTTAAACTTTCTCTTGTAAGCTTAGTAATATCGAACTCGTGAACCTTAAACCCTTCTAAACTGTGATTATTTAGTGGGTTTTCTACCTCTTTAATTCCAGCTAAACGCAGATTTCTTTTATCGAAACCAGAAGTGTTTACGATAATCGTTCCTCGTTCTTTTAACCGAGAAATATTTTTCTTTAAAGCAGCAGCATTCATAACGACCAATACATCACATCTATCGCCAGGCGAATAAATATCTACCGATCCAAAATGGATTTGAAATCCAGAAACTCCAGCTATAGTACCCAAAGGGGCGCGAATTTCTGCAGGAAAATCAGGAAACGTACTCAAATCGTTTCCGAAAAGCGCCGTATTTGTTGTGAATTGAGTCCCCGTTAATTGTATTCCATCGCCAGAATCACCAGCAAACAGTACGGTTACCTGTTCAAGTTTTTGCTGAACTTGAGTCATAATATTCCTTTTATTAGTCTATATTGACTACTCCCTTAATCTCAGGAGCGTATTTTTTTATCGATTGCTCTACTCCTGCTTTCAAAGTCATTTGGTTTACGCTACAACTCTGACAAGACCCGTGTAATTGGACCTTAACAACCATGTCTGGTGTTACCTCTACTAGAGAGATATCTCCACCATCAGACTCTAAATAAGGTCTGATTTCGGCAAGTGCTTTTTCAATTTTCTGAACTAAACTTGTGTCTGTTTCTAAAGCCATGCTAAATTATTTACTTGAACAACCGTCCATATTTGTAATTTCTACTACTGCGGTAGCTTCTAGGTTTTTATTTCTTAGCTCAACCTGTTCTACCACATTACAAGCTAAACTCATAAACGCCTTTGCCGAAGGAGTATCTTCTTGCAATACAACCGGACGACCAATATCTGATGCTTCTCGAATTGCTTGTACTAAAGGTATTTCAGCTAATAATGGAAGGTTTAAATCGTCTGCTAAATTCTTAGTTCCATCTTTCCCAAATATATAATATTTGTTGTCAGGAAGCTCATCAGGCGTAAAGTAAGACATGTTCTCTACCAATCCTATAACGGGAACCTGAATGGTGTCTAACTGGAACATACCTACCCCTTTTTTAGCATCTGCTATCGCAATTATTTGTGGAGTACTTACAATTACTGCTCCTGTAACTGGCACAGCCTGAACCAAAGAAAGGTGAACATCGCCCGTTCCTGGAGGCAAGTCGATTAATAAATAATCTAACTCGCCCCAATAAGAATCTTTAATTAACTGATTTAATGCTTTAGTAGCCATAGGACCTCTCCAAACAACAGCCTGCGAACCTGGCGCAAAGAATCCAATAGATACTAGCTTTACGCCGCAACTCTCCACAGGAATCATTACTGGTTTTCCATTCACATTACGGGCTTCAGGTCTAGATTTCTCTACATCGAACATAATATGCTGCGAAGGCCCATAAATATCGGCATCTACAATCCCAACTTTAAATCCTTGTTTTTGTAAAGCAACAGCTAAATTTGCAGTTACCGTAGATTTACCTACACCACCTTTACCAGAAGCTACGGCAATAATATTTTTTACGCCTTTTATTTTCTCTCCCTTAATTACAGTAGGCTTATCAATTTGCTTAACCTCAACCGTAACTTTAACTGTAATTTTAGCTTTAGCATATACCTTAGCGTGTATTGCTTTTAATATATCTACCTCTACTTGTTTTTTAGCATGCAGTGTAGGGTTGTTAATAGTTATATCCACATTAACCTCGTCGCCAAAAACAACAATATTTGTCACTAAGCCATTCTCTATCAACGATTTTTCTTCGCCTTTCACCATCACACTTTTCAGTGCTTCTTCAATTTGACTTTTCTGTATATTCATTCTATAAATTTAAAGTTCAAAGGTACAAAATTCATGGGTTTAAGCATCTGTAGGAATCCAAAATACCTCATTAAAATTTAAGAGAAGATCGCCTTCAAATTCATGCCCTTCATTTTCTAATAATTGCTTCATTAAGTTACTCCCGTCAAAGTGGTGTTTAACGCTTAAAAGCCGAATTCTATTGACAACTCTATGTGCCGGAATGTCTTTAGCTAAGGACTTATTCATTGCCCAACCAACCATTCTTGCAGAACGCGCTGTACCTAAATATTTAGCAATCGCACCATAGCTAGTCACTTTCCTATTGGGAATTCTTTGTGCTACTGCTCAGTAACGATCGAAGAAAGAGTCTGATGGATCGGTCTTAGTCAAGTTTACAAAGTTGGAATTTAATATAGGTAATGGTCATTCCTTTATCTCGGAAAATACCTTCGTAATTGGTGCGTATTTTAAGCAATTCGTTGTCTGCTTTCTGACGGTCTATATCGTAACTAGAATCTAATACTTTATGTCCGTAGCCCTGTATTACGCCTAAAGTGTAACCATGCAAAAACTGGGAATCTGTTTTGAGATGTATAATTGCATCGTCGGTTAAAACCTTACGGTACATCTCTAACATATCGGGTGCAGTAAGACGTTTTTTTCTGCGACGGTATTTTATTTGAGGGTCGGGAAATGTAATCCATATTTCGCTAATCTCGCCTTTGGCAAAGCAGTTGTGGATCAATTCTATATGGGTTCTTAAAAAACCAATATTATCCATTTTATTATCGGTTGCTGTACGAGCACCACGCCACATTCTAGCCCCTTTAATATCTATTCCAATAAAGTTTTTATCGGGAAAACGCTCTCCTAAACCTACGGTATACTCTCCTTTACCACAACCCAATTCTAAAACAATTGGCTTATCGTTTTTAAAAAACTCTTTATGCCAGTTCCCTTTTAAAGGAAGACCGTGTTCCAACAAATCTGTTCTTGGTGCTTGCACCATATTTGTAAAGGCCTGGTTATCGGCGAACTTTCTATGTTTATTCTTTCCCACAGCTTAATTTTTTGCATGCAAAAATACAAATTCAATACCGATTCCTTTTTCTATATTTGAAGAAACAATTTTTTAATTATGCGCTTCGTAAAATTCACCTTAATAGGTCTTATAGGAATCACTTTAGCTTTTTTTAGTTTAGGTTTTCTCCACCCTAGTTTCAGCTACCAAAACCAAGTAGAAGTTGATGCTTCTGTAGAAGAATCGTTTAAAACATTCACAAATGAAGCCCTCGCTTCGGAATGGTTACATGGTTATGTTGGAAAAGAAATTTTAAGTGGTAAAGAATTGGTAGTTGGTTCTCGTTTTTTAATGAAGTTTGAACAAGATGGGGAGGAAATTGAATTTATTGAAACCTTAACAGAATATACAGAAAATGAAAAATTTGTTTTCGAAATGGAAACAGACTTTTTTAAAGGAACTGTAGGTATTTATTTTGAAGGAAATGCCGAAAGAACAACGATTAAAGTTTTCACTACTTCAGAAGGAAAGAATTTGTTTTACCGCTCGATGTTTTACTTGCTAAAAAGTGCATTTCAACAACAAGCACAGGTAAATTACGATTTACTTAAAGAATTAATTGAGAAACAAGAGAAATTCGAAATTCCTGAAAACTAAGCCTTTTTAAGTGTGAATGAAAAGGTACATCCCTCGCCTTCGGTGCTTCTTATATTAATGGTTTGATTGTGCGCTTCAACTATATGCTTCACAATTGCGAGTCCAAGCCCTGAACCCCCTTGATCTCTATCTCTAGATTTATCTACTCTATAAAATCGTTCAAATATTTTATTGATATGCTCTCGAGGAATTCCATTTCCGTCGTCTGCTACTTCTACCAAAACTTGCTCTCCCATAGAATAGGTTCTACAAATTACTTCTCCGCCTTCTTTGCCGTATTTAATGGCATTTACAATCAAGTTTATAAGTACTTGTTTGATTTTCTCTACATCTACCTGCACTAAAAAACGTCCCATTTGTTGATGCTTAACAACCAAATTCACATTTCGTTTTTTAGCTTTCAATTCTAATTGATCCACTACATCTTGGATAACCTCAATAATATCTACAGGCTCCTCTTCAATATCTATCGTACCCGCTTCGAGCTTTGTAATTTGATCGAGGTCTTCTACAATATGAATCATTCTACCCACGCTTTTATTTGCGCGTTCTAAGAACTTTCTATTAATCTCTTTGTCATCTATAGCCCCATCGAGCAAGGTGTCTATATACCCTTGAATATTGAAAATTGGCGTTTTTAATTCGTGAGCCACGTTGCCAACAAACTGACGGCGATAACTTTCTCGAACCATTAGTTTTTGAATCTCTTGTTCTCTCTTTACATTCCAAGAATTCACATCTTTATGAACCCTTCTAAGATTCACATTTTTCAAATCTCCTTCCTTAGACTTTAGGTCGTTGATGTTTTTATAAATCAATTTGATTTTATTGTAGATAAACTGATCTACCAACCAACGCACTAAAAAGAAACTTGTTAATCCAACTGAGGAAACCAAAATAACAGAATTGGAAAAACTCAACGAAAATTCAAACAGTACAATATGAACAGTCATAACCATCATTAGCAACATTGAAGTTACTAAAGAAACCAGCCAAGATTGATCCATCGCAGATTTGAGCTTACTTAAGAGTCGAGTTGACTTATTCATTTACCTTAAATTTATAACCTACACCTTTTACCGTTTCAATATAATTACGATCTAATTTTTCTCTGAGTTTACGCACATGCACATCTATAGTCCTACTACCTACAACGACATCATCGCCCCATATTTTCTCAAAAATCTCGTCTCTATTGAATACTTTCCCCGGTTTTGAAGCCAATAAATAAAGTATTTCGAATTCTTTTCTTGGTAATGCCAATGGTTCTTCGTCAACGGTAACCATATATTTTTCTCTATTAATAGAGAGGTCGAATATGTCAATAACCAAAACCTTTTCGTCAAGCTTATTAACCAAGCCTTTTCTACGTAATAAAGCTTTAACCCTACTCACCAAAACTTTGGATTTTATAGGTTTGTAAATATAATCGTCTGCACCAGCTTCTAGTCCTGCTACCTGAGAATAATCTTCCGCTCTAGCAGTTAAAAAGGTAATGATGATGTGGTCATTTTCAGAATTAGCACGAATAGTTTCACAGGTTTCTATACCATCCATTCCAGGCATCATCACGTCTAAAACAATTAAATTGGGTTTAAAATCGTGTAGCTTATCTAGTGCCGCTTGACCATTTGTACAAGTAGCTACCTCAAAACCTTCTTTTTTAAGGTTGTAACTTAAAAACTCTAAGATGTCTTTCTCGTCATCAACGAGTAGAATGCGATTGTTGTTTGGCATATTTTTAGATGATTTCTGTAAATATAAAAAATATTTAGAAAAGTATAGAGCAAAAAAAACTCCCCCGATTTCTCGGGGGAGTTTCAATTATATTATAGTCCTAATTTACTAAAAAACTTTGTTATCCCAGAAGCAAACTCTGCTGGAATTGTCTCAATCATTGAAGTTAAAGAGAGTTGATCGTTTACACCTATTGCAATTGCAATAGAGATAAATAAACCAATCATAGCGTAGGAGAAATCTTTAAGTAATAACTTAACGGAATGCCCTATGCTGTGGTCTCCTGTCTTACGAATAGCCATAGCGACCTCTCTACCACCTAGTAAACCAATAAACACCCAAGTTGTACTCATAGGTACAGAACTGTACAATTTGAAATAGAACAAGATGATACAGTAAATAAAATCTACAATGGTTGCAAAACGAACATCGGTAATAACAGATTTCTCAGTTACAATTTTCTGAATTCGCCCACCTTTATAATAAAATAATAAACCTAGTCCGATAAACACAACCATGGCAAAACCTATAAACTGGCCTATATGCATGTTTCGTGGTAGATACACTGCAATGTTAGCAGCATCTTGCATTAACCATACGGACCAAAGCGTACCAGTGGTGATCCATTGTGCTATAGACCAACCAAATTTTGCCTCACCTACAAAGTATTTTTTAGCGTATTTAGAGATTACTAAGAATACGGTTACCCCTAAGAAAAAGGCTAATATATAACCACTCATACTCTTTGCCAATACTTTACCAATAGCAGCAGGAGCAGTAGCAAAAGAAGTTAAAAGAATGAATGTTGTAGAAACAGGCATTCTTAAACGTGTAAGAATTAATAAGAATATTGGTGCAGCAATTTGTAAGAAGTGAAATTTTGTTGGTGCAACTTCAAATCCTTTAGCCATCAATCGACCATGCGAAACATCACCATTGTAATTATACCAACTGTAGCCTACAGTACATAAAAATATACCCCCGATAAACAACCAAAGCATCCACCATTTTTTATCCTGGTTAGAGGCAATAAAAGTCCCTAATGTTTGAATGGAATCGTTGGCAACTGCCGCATAAGCGGCAAATAAAAACCCTACCCACATTGCAATTTGAGGATAAGGTGTTGCAAACATAGCAAGCATAAAGGCTGCTATAACAAAAGTAAGGAATGATTTCTCGTCTTTTTGTAGCCAAAGAGAAACTGGAAAACTAAACCTTCTAATTAGTTTTTTCATAATAGTGAGAATGCTAATAGCTTAAATAGGATTGTTTAACTATGCTAAAACAGCAATTACATAAACAGCAACTAAAATGGCTGCATATAAAAACTTGCTAATCTCGATTCTTGTAACTGTAGTGGTAGTATTCATAACGTGTGTTGTTTAAATTTTACTCTGCAAATAAATAACATAAAACACACTGACTGGTTAAACTAAAATAAACCTAATGTTAAGTTTAGGTTAAGTCGACTTAACCAACTATAAAACAACACTTTAGCTCTACTCGATTTGAAGGTTATATTTATATAACAAACCAAAAAGAGAGTTACTAGAAAACTTTGCTTTGCGAATATAGTTTAATTCTGGGTCAATACTAAAATTAGCTGTATTTCTAAAATCTGCTACCTCCAAAATAGTATTACTGAACATCGCACCCAATAAATTAGAACCCTCAAAGTTTGTATTATTTAAATCTGCTTCAGAGAAATCAACCTCAGTTAAATTACAGTTTTTAAAAATTGTTTTGGGGATTTTAAGTCCAAAGAAAGAAGAATAATTAAGCGCTGAATCTGTAAACTTAAATTCCAATAGAAATGTTTTACAAGCATCAAATCGCAAACCCAATAATTTGCAATTGATAAACGAAACATCTTGAAAAGAAGTGTTGTTTAAATTAGCATTACTCAGATCACAAGTATCAAAGTTAGTATCGTAGAATACGATGTTAGACAAATTAAGACCAGAAAAATTATAATTCACAAAAGTGCCGTTCTCGAAATCCTTATCGAGAGACTGCACTTTTGTAAAATCAATATTTTTGAATACCTGATCGAGTATCATTTACTACAAAAACTGAAGAGTTAATCAATAAATTTCACCTGTCCATTCGACACATTATAAATAGCGCCAACGATCAAAATTTCGTTAGACTCTACCATTTCTGCCAATATAGGACTATCAGATTTCATTGCTTCAATAGAAAACAAAACATTCTGAACAGCTACTCGCTCTATAGTTTCTTCGTCCATTTCTGCTCCAGTACTGTATTTTTTAACAGCAGGCTTGATCTTTGAAAGTAAAGCGGTAATGTTCCCTAATTCTACATTGTTACAAGCTGCAGTTACAGCACCACATTTAGTGTGCCCCATTACAACAACAATTTTAGAACCGGCTACTTTACAGGCATATTCTATAGAGCCCAATACATCTTCATTTACAATGTTCCCTGCTACACGAGCACTAAAAACATCGCCTATACCTTGGTCGAAGACTATTTCTGCAGGAACCCTAGAGTCGATACAACTTAAAATTGCAGCAAAAGGAAATTGACCCTCACTTGTGTCCGCAATTTGCTCTTGCAAATCCCTTTGAATCATCTTATTCTGAACAAATCTAGCATTCCCATCGATTAACATTTGTAATGCTGCTGTAGGAGTAATCTGCTCTTGTGTAGATTTTGTTAATGCTTTCATAATATAATAATTAGTTGTTCTTAATTCCTTTAATAAAAATCAAACTCTCTTCCATAGATTCAAAAACATGTTCACTTGGAATAAGAGCCGGAATAATATCTATACGCTCTAACATGGCTTTAGGTTGGGGCAATACATTTACCAACAAGATTTTCTTTCCTTGACTTACGAAATCGATCAATATGTCTTCCATAGTAAATAAGCCAGATTGATCCATGTATTGCATACTATCCATTTTAAATATAATGTATGCAGCTTCGTTTGGAATTTGCTGAGCCAAACTCTGGAACTCGCTTGTTGAACCAAAGAATAGAGGTCCCTTAATTTGCTTTACTACAATTTGATTTTTGACCGCACTTGGCAAATCAATTAAACTTTCCCAATTTTCATTATCTGATAATTGAGTTACTTCAGAATGTTCGGAAGTTAAATCTCCAATTTTCTTCATAAACATTAAGGAGGCAATAACTAAACCTATTCCTACTGCGTAAACTAAATTCCAAACCGAAGCTAAAACAAGTACAACAATCATTATAACTACTTCTGACTTTGGCATGTAAGGCATCGCCTTTAAGCCTTTATAATCCATTACTCCAATACCAACCGTTATTAATATACCAGCTAAAACAGCAGCAGGGATTTGAGAAGCAATAGAACTAAATGCAAGCATAATAACTAACAACATTAAACCAGCAATCATACCGGATAAACGAGTAACCCCACCTGCATTAATATTCACTACAGTCCTAATTGTTGCCCCAGCTCCTGGAAGTCCACCAAAAAGTGCAGCAACACTATTCCCAATACCCTGTCCAATTAATTCTTTATTTGGTAAATGCTTTGTCTTTGTTAAATTATCCGCAACTACGGAGGTTAATAGTGTGTCTATTGCCCCCAAAAGAGCCAATGTAAGTGCCGTAAAAAAGTAAGGCATAATACTCGTTAAACTAAAGTCGGTAAAGACAGAGAAATTTGGAACTGGAAAACCACTTGGTATAGTTTCAATTGGACGATAGTCTAATCCAAAACCTACTGCTATACCAGATATTAAAATTAAAGCAACCAATGTGCTTGGCACTTTAGTGGTGATTCGCTTAAATCCATAAATAACTATAATGGTAGACAATGCGAGTATTAACTCTAACCAATTTATATGCTGTAAAGCTCTAGGTAATATTTTTAAAGAACCTAGTACACCAGAAGCTTCTCTACCTGCGATTGTTTTAGATTCTGTAATAATTTGAGTATCTGTAATATCAGCAGCTCTCTCAATTGTCACTTCAAAATTTTCTAAAACAAGAATTCCATCACTTGCCTCATCTTTTAAAATATTATCTAAAAGAACCTCTTCAGCCTGTGGCTTAAACTGATTCACAAAAGACATATCTTCTTTTGGATAATAACCAACAAACGGTAAGAGTTGTGTTATTAAAATAATAACTCCAATAGCCGTCATAAAACCAGAAACTACTGGGTAAGGAATATATTTTATATAACGACCAACACCAAGTATACCTAGTAAAACTTGTATTAATCCTGATAGTAAAAATACGGCTAGTATGGCTGGAAGTGCCTTCGATACATCTCCTTCGAAGGAAGCAATGATCCCTGCAATTACCACCATACTAACAGCAGTCATAGGTGCTGTTGGCCCAGAAATTTGAGTGTTAGTCCCACCAAAAAGTGCAGCAAAAAAACCTACAAAAATAGCGCCGTACAAACCAGCACTTGGACCTAAGCCTGAACTTACACCAAATGCTAAAGCTAATGGCAAGGCAACAATACCGGCAGTAATACCACCGTAAATATCACCTTTTAGGTGCTTAAAATTGAACATATTTTTCATGAATTATGGTTTTAAAAAGTTAAAAACTAGCTCTAAATAAAAACTAGATATTGCGTCTTCTTCATTAGACATATCGGTTAAAGAAGGCAAGTGATCAGCAAAATACTTTTGCTGATGTGCCCCTTCAATAACTGTAGAAGTTAACATATGAGAAAATTGAAAGTTAGGTGTAATTTCGAGCATTATTGAGCTCACCCTCTGCACCACGGATTTATAGGCTTTAAAACATCCTTTTTTATTTTCTTCATCTACCTTTTTTGTATGGAATGTCTTTAAGGATTCAGAAAAAATAATTTGGCTTAACAATACTTCATTTACATGAGATATTGAAGTGTCTTCTAGCACAGGCTTTGTTAATATGAGAATTGCTTTTCGCAAACGATCTATTGGATCGCTAACGTTGGTGGTTGCAAAAACAATTCTACACTCAGTCCAGGTCCAATACCAACTCGTTAAATAAATGAGTAAACTGTGTTTACTGTCAAAATAACGATAGATAGAACTCTCATTAGACTGAATTAAACAGCCTAATTTTTTAAATGTAAACGCTTCAAAACCTATCTCATTAATCATTTCGATACTTTTTGAAATGATTTTTCTACCCAACTCTGATGAGTTAGGATCTTTAATATATAGCTCTGAGCCTACTTCTATCTGTATGTTTAATGTTTTCATTTTGGAACTAATAATTACAAAGATAATAGTAATACTATTAATAAAGTATGTAAACTGATTATTTTAAATTTATTCACAAAAAAACGGGCTTTTGTAGAAGCCCGTTTTTAAGTATGATGAGAGTTTTCTGCTTAGAAATGTAGATCAAATTGCATTCTGTACATCAAACCACTCGTTCCATTATTCTCTACAGTTAAATAACTAACATCAGATTGAACTTTTAGCTTATGACCTTTAAAGTATTTAGAAAGCCCTAATGTATATTGCGTTTCTAAGTCCTTACCTGTAATAGCTTTATCTAATGCGATAGAAGTATAACGACCTGTTATTTCAAAATCGTTATTAAACAAATAACCAGACATTAGGTTCAATCCATTACCTACCTGAACTACATCTCCATACTCTGACTCAGTACCATCTGAATTCATTGCAATAGGATTTTCAGAATCTCTATTAGCATATTCAGCCATAAAAGAGAAGCCTTGGAACTTAAACATCGCGTCCACAAAAATTGAGTTTACGTTAGTTTGGAAATAAGCCTCCCCATCATCAATCAACATATACGAACCTTGATTTGACTTGTTTTTTACAGCATTATTATAATCATACGTAGCACCAATTGCCAACTTAGGTGTTTCTTCTCTTTTTAGAGCACCACCAGCATAAGCACCTTTAAATTTACCGAATGGCAAAACCTCTATTCTACTCGTCCATTGGTAACCACCTAAATTATCTTGCACTACATTTCTACCTTCACCCTGTGACACAGCTAGAGATTCTTGTACAATAAAGTTTTTTCCGATCGTAAAATGGTGACGTAACTGAATACCCATATCACGATCTATATTGAAACGCTTGTTCAATAAAGAACGATCGACCAATTGTAAGTTTGCAGATGAAACTACACGCTCTCTGTTACCTGGTAATTTTGTTTGACCTGCCCAAAGTGTGAAATTTTTGTAAAAATTCCATTTTACAACAGCGTCCAAAATCATTTTGGGAGCATTGTTATTTCTATCGTCTACTTTACCCAAATCTTTATTAGACAAACCTAATTCTAACTTATACTTTACTTTAGGACTGAATACAAAACCTCCAAATTTTAAACGAGCTCTACGCACTAAGAATTGAGAGCCCCCATTATGTATTCCGTCTGCATCATTTACATCCCAATCGGCTATATAGAGTGATTGCATACGCGCTGCAAGCTTCATGCTGTAAGAACTGTCTGCAGCGATTACATTGTAAAAGCCATTTCCGAAACTGTTGTTTACAACTTCTTGCCCTATCACCAAGGTAGAAAAGCAGGTAGCTATACATAAATAAATAAACTTTCTCATAGTGTGTTTTTCTTGTTTATAGTGCAAATGTATGTTTAGAATCCTCAGTATATGTTAATCACTTTTTAAAACTATGTTAAGTAATTGTAAACAACAGATTCTATAACTAATTTAAAATATAAGGAGAAAGGAACTTGTAACTTATTCGGTTGCACTCAGTGCATTTAAATAATCTGAAAGGTTTTGAGAAGGCTGTAAATTAAATTTCTTTCTAAGGCGAGAGCGTGCATTTTCTATAGAACGAGGTTTATTACTTAAAGCAGTGGCTATTTGTTTAATGGTTAATCCTTGGCATATAAACACACATAGTCGTTTTTCTTTTACTGATAATTTCACTCCCAATTTCTGTACATTCTTAAAAAAGGTAGGATTTAACTCTTCGAAGGAATCTAAATAGCCAATCCAGTTTTTTTCAATATTTTCATTGGTACTTATATCTAAAATCAAATCTTCAAGGTTTTTTTTATTTGGCTCTGCTTGAAGAATATTTAATTTTTTCACCACATCTTCAATATCCCCTCTTTTTTTGGACAAAAGAAGTGTTTTGTGTTGCAGCACTAACTTGTTGTGTTTAGACTCCAATTCACTATTTTTTCTTTTTTCTATTAAGGTTCTATTTCTGTACACAACAACTATCACAACAATAATGAGTATAAATGCACCACAACCAAACGACAAAATTAATTGTTGTTTCTTTTTTTCTGCTATTAGTTTTTCAGTTTCTAAAACGGCAATTTCTTTTTCGTTTTTCACCAAATCATATTTCGACTCAATTTCATGAACCTTAATAATTACATCTTCTTTATATAAGGAATCTTGCAATACCTTTAATTTAGAAGTATATTCTTGCGCCATTTCGTATTTTTCCAATACAAAACTCAGTTCAATTATTTCGGAAAAAGCGTTAATTACAGTGTGATTATTTTCTATTTTATGTATTGAATTAACGGCCTTTAATGTAAAATTTAAGGCCTTATCTAGCTGCTTAATTTGCTTGTATAATTTAGCTAAATACAAATATGCTTGATTTAAATAAGACTCATCTTCGGAGCCTACAAGTAAGTTTACGGCTTTAAACAATAAGTCTTCTGATATTTTGTATTCGCCTATATAAAAATAACAATTACCTAAAACTAATAAACTCGAACCAATAGACATTCCATTGTCTATTCTAATTTCTTTCGATTTTTCGTAAAAGGCAATAGCTTCTTGGTGTTTGTTTTGAGTAACAAGAAGATTCCCAATATTAAACAGGAGCATTTCTTCGTCGAATACTAAATGGTTTTGTCTGGCAATAGTTAAAGCTTTACTATAATAATTGTTTGCCTTTTCAAAATTTTCTAAATCATGAAATACAATCCCAATATTGTTATAAACCTTAACTAAGGTTGTGGAGTCTTGGCTCTCATTCTCTAATATTTCTTGAGCGTCTTTAAAGTATATTAGAGCCTTTTCATAGTTTCCTTGCGAAATTAACACCGAACCTATATTAGACTGTATTTGAACTGTTTTATCAACATCTCCTATGCGATCATAATCTGCAAGCGCCTTATTCCAACAATAAATTGCAGAATCGTAGTCTGCTTTATAATAATAAATGCAGGCTACTTTATTCTGATAAATAGCATTGGCATTTTCGTGTTCAAGCTGAAGATTAATTTTTTTTAAATTATTCGCACTTTTTAGGGCTTCCTGATACTTGGCTTGATTGATCTCTAAACTTGTTTTGCAATCGTAGCCCATTGCCATCCCTGTTAAATAATTAAGCTCTTTAGATAACTCAATAACCCTATTGGCATAGATTTCGGCTTTATTTAAATCGGATTGAAAATGCTGCCAAAACAACTCGTAATTAGTCATTACCTTTAAGGAGTCTATTTGTTGCTGTGCTAAGGCATTCTCTAAACTATCTATTTTAGGTGTTTGTGCATTACTAGTTATACTAAGCACACATAATAGCGTAAAAATATAATTCTTCATACTTTTTTAATATAGCCTTAATTTAGCGTTTTAATTGTACCAATTGAAAATGAATAAGAGTTATGTTAAATTTGGGAAAGGCAAAACATACCAAGCATTAAAAAAATGGGTTTATACGTTTGCACATATAAACCCATTTAATTGAGAAATAACTAAATTAATTATCTATTTTAAATTCGACCGCTGCGCCGTAGCGCTTAATAGGTAAAGTGGTAAATAGTTAAAAAGCGCGAATAACACGAACCCTGTAGATATTGTACTTATTGTCGCCGTTCGTGCCACCACCATTGAAGTCGACGTACCAGGCGTTGCCATTATCGTACTCCGAGGAAGACCAATACCAATCATATTCAAACCCTCCTATATTGCCCTCTGGGCCGCCATAACCTATAGTGGAGTACATTAATTCTAATTCGTCTTGACTTGGAAGATACCAATCATCGTAGCCTTGTGAAGTAACACTTTCTGCTACATCCATAGCAACCCACCAATCCATAAGTCCTAAGTCTTGTAGGTCAGCTACCAAGCCTGTGCCATCTTCATTAATTTGGAATACTATTCCTCCTGCGTGTTGGTCACCGATTTGTAGTAATACATTACCATCACAGTCATAGCCTTCTTGAGCATATACACAAGAACCATCATCAGTATTAGCGAGGGAATTATAATTACAATGGTCAGGACCAGTACATCCATAAACAGGGGCTAACCATCCTGAATAACTTGCCTCTACTTCTGCTACTGCAGCATCAACATCTGCTTGACCTATTCCATCTTCTGGAGTTACCGAAGCGGCTCCTTCTGCATAAGCAATATCAACATCTACTTGGGTAATACCATCTTCTTGATTTGCTACTAAAGCGGCTATATCAAAAAGTATATCATATAACAAGGACACTTCTTCGTCTGTTACTAAAGAATTATCAGTTAAATAGGCTATACCTGGTGTCAAGTAATTCTCCGCTAATTCTGTTAGAGAATTTAAATCCAATGCATCTGAATCTAATAAAGTGCTCACATCAAGTAATAAACTATTTACAAATTCTGATATATAGACTAACTGTTCACTATTATAAGACAGCGCTATTTCTTCCATTTGTTCCGTCAAATCACTTAAGGATTCAAGAGCTATAGCTAATTCTGTTTGAACTGCATCTACATCTGCTTGTCCTATACCATCATCTGGCAATACTGAACTACAAAATTGGAAGCCGTCCACTTGTTCTATCATTTTTATTTGGTAACCAACTCCATTAGTAAAATCACCAATACCGTTAAAATCTAATTCAGGTAAATAGGCGTTCCCAAAATGGTCTTTTACGATGACTATTTTATCGACTATTTCATTTAATGCAGTTGTCACTTCTTGTGGCTCTTCACAATTATAACCAAACATACTCCATCCTTGAGGTAGGTTTATATTATTTTGGGCTTGAGAGTTTACTGTAAAGCTCATTGCAAATACAAGAGCTAATAGGCCGATAAAGTTTTGTGTAAAGTTTTTCATTTTATAGGGGGTATTATGTTAATCAAGAATTAGAGATACGAAAATGAAGCTTATAAATTAATCCTTATCAAGACGAACTAAGTTAAGTAATTTTGATAATACTTTCATAACATTGTGAGATTTACCTATTCATCAGTCTCAAATATAAAGCTTTACAGCCTAAAATACAAGCCAAAAAAACGCCTCCTAATTGGAGGCGTTTTAAAATAGGCTTAATGTTCTTCTTCACCGTCTTTAAGCGGCACGTTTTGAGGAATAAAATCCGCATCGGCACCCGGCTTAGAGTAGTCGTATGGCCAACGGTAAACCGAAGGAATTTCTCCAGGCCAGTTACCGTGAATACGAGCTACAGGAGTAGTCCATTCGAGTGTATTAGATTTCCAAGGATTTTGAACTGCCTCTTCTCCTCTAAAAATACTATAGAAGAAATTGAACAAGAATAAGAATTGTGCCGCTGCACCAATGAGTGCACAAACAGTTACAATTTCGTTAATATCTTGTAAGTTATCGAACATAGGGAATGCAGAGTTACTATAATAACGACGAGGTAAACCAGCTAATCCTAAATAGTGCATTGGGAAGAAAGTACCATAGGCACCAACAATAGTGATCCAGAAGTGAGCATAACCCAGTTTCTTATTCATCATTCTACCATACATTTTAGGAAACCAGTGATACACACCTGCCAACATTCCAAATATTGCAGATAATCCCATTACAATGTGGAAGTGACCTACTACGAAGTATGTATCGTGTACGTTTATATCTAAAGCAGAATCTCCCAAAACAATACCTGTTAATCCACCTGTAATAAAAGTAGAGACTAAACCAATAGAAAACAACATTGCTGGCGTAAACTGTAGGTTCCCTTTCCAAAGAGTGGTGATATAGTTAAATGCTTTTACAGCAGAAGGAATTGCAATTAATAAAGTAGTAAAAGTAAATACCGAACCTAAGAAAGGACTCATTCCCGAGATAAACATATGGTGCGCCCATACGATAAACGATAAGAATGCAATTCCTAAAATAGAACCTACCATTGCTCTATAACCAAAAATTGGCTTACGAGAATTAGTAGATATAATTTCTGAAGTAATCCCTAAAGCAGGTAAAATAACAATGTAAACTTCCGGGTGTCCCAAGAACCAGAAAAGGTGCTCGTATAATACTGGTGAACCACCAACATTACTTAAAACCTCACCCTGAATCATAATATCAGACAAGTAGAAACTTGTACCGAAACTACGGTCGAAGACCAATAACAAAACCGCTGAGACTAATACAGGGAAAGAAAGAATCCCTAAGATAGCCGTTACAAAGAACGCCCACATGGTAAGTGGCAAACGAGTCATTGATAAACCTTTAGTTCTAAGGTTAAGAATAGTAACCACATAGTTCAAACCACCTAATAATGATGATACGATAAATAAGGTCATAGAAATCAACCAAAGCGTCATTCCTAAACCAGAACCAGGAATGGCTTGTGGCAAGGCGCTTAATGGAGGGTAGATTGTCCAACCAGCAGAAGCAGGTCCAGTTTCAACACCTAAAGAAATCAACATGATAACCGAAGAGATGAAGAAGAACCAGTATGACATAGCGTTTAGAAAACCAGAAGCCATATCTACTGCACCAATTTGAAGTGGAATTAAGAGGTTACTAAAAGTTCCACTTAAACCTGCAGTAAGTACGAAGAATACCATAAGTGTACCGTGAATAGTAACTAATGCTAAGTACATATTAGGATCCATGACTCCTCCTTTAGCCCAATCGCCCAAAAATAATTCAAATAAAGGATTTGGCTCTCCTGGGTTAGAGAGTTGTATTCTAAATAAAACTGACATAATCATAGCAATAACACCCATTGTCATTCCTGTAATAAGGAATTGCTTGGCAATCATTTTATGATCAGTACTGAAAACGTACTTTGAAAAGAAATTCTCTTCGTGGTGGCCGTGTTCTGACATAGTTTTTATTTTATAGTGTTAGTGTTATTTGGTCTTAGTTATTTGAAGCTGCAAAAACAGATTGCTCAGCCATCCATTTATTATAGTCCTCTTCAGATTCTACAATAACTTTAAGCTGCATGTTGTAGTGTGCAGCACCACAAATTTTATTACATAACAAAACGTATTCAAACGCTTCGTTACCCGTTTCAACTCTCATCTCTTCGGTAGTGATGGTAGGCTTAAATACAAAGTCTGTATTCATACCAGGTACACAGTTCATTTGAACACGGAAGTGAGGAAGGTAAGCAGAGTGAATAACATCTTGAGATCGGAACTTTAAGTGTACAGTTTTGTTAACAGGTAAGTGTAATTCTTTTACAACTACGTCATCTTCTGCAGCCTCTAATAAATCTTTAGGTGTAATAGAAACTAAAGCTGTAAGTGTAGATTTCTTAGATTCCATCTTCGCCAAACGAGCTTCTATCTTAACACGCTTATTAGCATTCAATTCTTCAGACATTTGAACATGCGCTTTTGCTATGTTATTATCTAATCCAGCCATTTGCTTAGCATAAGCAGATTCAGAAATAACACCTACAGTGTTTAAACCTCCTATAAAACGAACATTTGCAGCACCTAAATTATTATCGGCACCTGCATAACGAGCAGTCCAATCGAATTGCTTCCCATAAAGCTCAACAACCACTGCATCGTCTAAATCTGAACGATCCATTATTTTAGACCATGTTTGTAAACCGTAAACGATTAACACTGTTAATACCACAGCTGGAACTATAGTCCAAATAATCTCTGCTTTATCGTTATGAGAAATAAAGGTAGCTGTACGATCTTTACGTCCTCTGTATTTATACGAAAGGAAGAATAAAATAGGTTGTGTAATAAGGAAAACAATAATGATTACACCCATTGAAATATTCATCAATAAATCTATTTCTACACCGTGTTCTGAAGCTGAAATAGGTAATAAAAGATGATTCCATTTTGCCGTCATCACGAAGAAGGAAGCCATAAACAAAATACCAAAGGTTAATAAAAGCTTCCCTTGAGTATCGTTGTCTTTATCCGTAATATCAGATTCCTTTACACCTTTAATCTTATTGGCAAGTTCAAAGATCTTAACCACTTGGGCTATTGCAATTACTGCAACAACTATCGCTACTATGATTAATAATTCAGTCATGGTTGTGTTTTAAAATGTTGCTTATTAAATTATATGTGGAAGTTTTTACTTTCTTCTAACATAGGGTGGTTCTTAGGTGTAAGTTCCATACTCGCTAGTTTCTTAGTAACAACACTAATAAATAGACCTCCTAAACCAAGGAAAGTTCCAATTTCAACAAATCCTAAATGCCAGTGCCCACCAACAGTACCGGGCATAATCATTACGAAGAAATCTAAGTAGTGACCAATAAGAATGATAGAACCGATTGTGATTACAAATCCAGATACACGTTTAGCATCTCTAGAAATTAACATTAGAATAGGCACAACGAAGTTAAGAACTACAGCAGTCATAAATGGCACACTGTATTCGTCGAAACGAGCATTGTAATAGGTTACTTCTTCTGGGATGTTGGCATACCAAATAAGCATAAATTGAGAGAACCATAAGTAAGTCCAGAAGATACTAAAGGCAAACATAAACTTAGCAACATCGTGCATGTGATTTTCGTTTACGTGCTCTAACTGACCTTTACTTTTTAGGTGAACTACTACCATAGATAAAACTACGAATACAGTTACCATCATACCAGCAAATACATACCATCCAAATAAGGTAGAGAACCAGTGTGTGTCAATAGACATAATCCAGTCCCAAGCCATCATTGAAGATGTAACTGCAAAGAACACGATGAATATAGCTGCAACTTTAACACTCTTGTTATAGTATTCTAATCCACCATGTTCGTCTTCTTGTAAAGAAAGGCTAATTAATTTTTTAAGTCCAAAGTACCAACCTGCTAAATAAATAACAGCTCTAAGCATAAAGAAACCGAAGTTTAAATAAGCTTCCTTACCTGCAATAATAGCATCGTAATTCGCACTTTCAGGATCCATTATCCCAATAGCCATCCAGTGGTATGTATGGTTACCAAATAGGTGGAGTCCACCAGTAATAAAGATAACAAACAATACAGCACCTACATATGGAAGGAATGAACCAATAGCCATAAGAACTCTTTTAAGAACTACCGTCCAACCTACTTCAGCTACATACTGTAATGCAAGGAAGAAAATAGAAACTAAAGAAACTCCTAAGAAGAAGATTGCAGCAACTAATAAACTAGACCAAGGTCTTTGTGCTTTAGCGTGTAAAGCATGTGTAGTTGTATGAATAACGTGTTCTACATCGTGTGCTTCAAGCATTTCTTCGGCAGAAAAGTGTAAGTGAAACACTTCTTCAAGCTTGTGAAATAAAGGAGCATAATGAGCTTCTACTGCGTGATCATGAACACCATGAGCTTCCACTGCATGAGAATCGTGTGCTTCTGTATGGTAAGCAGCATCTAGGTGTAAATCGTGTGCTATAGTTTCAACTTGGTGTGCAATTTCTTCATCTGTATGATGACCTGCTCCTTGAATAAAACCATAACCTAGGGCAACAACTCCAATTAGCATAAGCGCTAAAGAGATGAGCTTCGTATTTTTAGTAACCGTATACATTGTTCTCTTTCTGTTAGGTTAGTTAGATCCTTGTTGTAATTCGTGTACGTACTGTACAATCTTCCAACGTTCTTTTTGTGTTAACTGAGAAGCATGAGGCCCCATAGCATTTAAACCAAAAGTAATAGTGTGAAAAATTTGTCCATCGTTCATTTCGTTCATGGTAGAACCAGAACGACGTGGTGCAATAGCATCAGCATAATCAGGGACAGCACCGTAAACTGGGTGTTTAATTGATCCTTTCCCATCTCCTTTAGCACCGTGACAGTGTGTGCAGAAGATTCCGTACAATTCTTTTCCTTCAGCTAATGTTTTAGCATCTAAACTTAAAGGATTAGACAATTCTTTACCAGCACGTAAAAAGTCTTCTAGTGTATTATCGTATTCAAAAGGAGTAAATCCTCTAGGAATAGTTCCTTCTACTGATAACTGTGCAGTAATTCCGTTTTCGAAAACTGGGTTTTCTGAATATGTTTCGTAAGATGCAGAACGGTACATGTTCGGCATATATTCGAAGCCTGGATGGTCTCCTTCAGCACCACAAGACTGCAACATAAATGAGGCAGCAAATGTTGCTAGTGTAAGAGACACGATCTTTGTTACTTTTTTCATTGTATAGATCTATTTAGGCGATTTGTTCTTCTTTAATTTCTTGAGCTCCTGTTTCCTTCATTAAGGCAATAAGATCAGCTTCATTTCCATGAGCTTCGATCTCCATAAGGAACTTATCATCTGTAGTACGTGGATCAGGACTTGTTTCTGAAGAACCAGGATACAATTTACAACGCATTAGATAAGTAATTACCATAAGGTGAGCTGCAAAAAACACTGTTAATTCGAATGCAATAGGTACAAATGCTGGCAAGTTTTGTAGTAGCGAAAAGTTTGGTTTCCCACCAATTATCTGTGGCCAATCTTGAATCATCATATACCACATCATCAACAATCCTAAAGACAAGCCTATACAACCGTATATGAATGAAGCAATAGCTAATCTTGATGGTTTTAATCCTAAAGCGTGGTCTAGACCGTGAATAGGAAATGGTGAGTACACCTCATCGACATGAATACCCTTAGCGCGGATATCTTTTACCGCTTGTAGGATTACATCGTCATCATCGTAAACTCCGTAAATTACTTTCTTACTCATTGCGTTTATTTTTTATTCTGAGAACCAGATGATTTCACAATAGTTTTCAACTCGGCTTGAGCGATAACAGGGAATGTACGAGCATACAAAAGGAACAACACGAAGAAGAATCCAATTGTACCTACAAAAATACCAATATCAACAAAAGTTGGAGAGAACATTGTCCAAGAAGATGGCAAATAATCTCTGTGTAGAGAAGTAACAATAATTACAAAACGCTCGAACCACATACCAATATTTACAACAATAGAGATAAAGAATGTAAAGGCGATACTGGTACGAAGTTTCTTAAACCACATAAACTGTGGTGAGATTACGTTACAGGTCATCATGGACCAATATGCCCACCAATAAGGACCCGTTGCTCTGTTTAAGAAGGCATACTGTTCGAACTCAACACCCGAATACCAAGCGATAAATAACTCAGTAATATAAGCAACCCCTACAATTGAACCTGTAACCATAATTACAATGTTCATATATTCGATGTGCTTAATAGTTATGTACGCTTCCATGTTTACCACTTTACGCATTACCAAAAGTAATGTTTGTACCATAGCAAATCCTGAGAAGATTGCTCCAGCAACGAAGTAAGGAGGGAAAATAGTGGTGTGCCAGCCAGGAATAATTGAAGTAGCAAAATCCATTGATACAATAGTGTGTACAGAAAGTACTAGCGGAGTTGCTAAACCTGCAAGAACCAAAGATAACTCTTCGAAACGTTGCCAGTGTTTTGCTTTTCCAGACCAACCGAAAGAAAGAATTGTATAGATTTTCTTTGCCATTGGCTTAACAGCTCTATCGCGAATCATGGCAAAATCTGGGATTAAGCCCATATACCAGAACACTAATGAAACTGTTAAGTAAGTAGAAATTGCGAATACATCCCAAAGTAATGGTGAGTTAAAGTTTACCCATAAAGAACCAAAGTTGTTTGGTAATGGTAAAACGAAATAAGCCAACCAAGGTCTTCCCATGTGGAAGATTGGGAATAAACCAGCTTGAACAACGGCAAAAATTGTCATTGCTTCAGCAGAACGGTTAATTGACAAGCGCCATTTCTGACGGAATAATAATAATACAGCTGAAATTAATGTACCAGCATGACCAATACCTACCCACCATACAAAGTTGGTGATATCCCAAGCCCAACCAACGGTCTTGTTAAGTCCCCATACACCGATACCAGTACCAGCAGTATAAGCTAAACATCCAGCACCCCACATAAATGCGAGTAATGCAGCGATAAATAAAGCCCACCAGTATTTGTTTGCTTTACCTTCTATAGGACGAGCCACATCCTCAGTGATGTCATGTAAGGTCTTATCTTGGAGAATAAGAGGCTCTCTAATTGGAGATTCGTAATGCATGTTTATCTAATTAAATATTATTCTCAGTTACGTTGCGCACTTTTGTTTGATACCAAACAGATGGTTGAGTATTTAACTCTTCCAATAAGTGGTATGCTCTAGGATCTTTAGAAGCAGTAAACACTTTAGATTCTTCGTTAAGAACATCTCCAAAGGTTAAAGCACCAGTATCACAAGCTATAGAACAAGCAGTTTGAGCTTCATCTGCACGGAGTTTACGTCCGTCTTTCTTAGCATCTAACTTCACTTTTTGTAGCATGTGTACACACATAGAACATTTCTCCATAACCCCACGAGAACGTACTACTACGTCTGGGTTAAGAACCATCTTACCTAAGTCATCATTCAAGTAGAAATCGAAGTCTTCATTATCTGCATAATTAAACCAGTTAAATCGACGTACTTTATAAGGACAGTTGTTTGCACAGTAACGAGTACCTACACAACGGTTATAAGTCATATGGTTTAGTCCTTCTCTAGAGTGAGAAGTTGCAGCTACTGGACAAACCGTCTCACAAGGAGCGTGGTTACAGTGCTGACACATTACCGGCTGGAATACAACTTTTAAAGTTTCAGAGGTAGAAGCAACTTCCATTGCTAAGAATTTATCTATAGTAGATACATCATCTTCCTCAGCAGATTCCGCAGTCATATCGCTCGAGTAGTAACGGTCGATACGCAACCAGTGCATATCTCTAGAGTTACGAATCTCTTGTTTCCCAACTACAGGTACATTATTTTCAGAATGACAAGCTATTACACAGGCACCACATCCAGTACAACTGTTTAGGTCGATAGATAAGTTCCACCAGTGTACATCACGGTCGTGTTCTTCCCATAGGGTTACTTTTTCTGGAGCTTTAGGGCCTTTATGCGTAACTAACATCATTTGCTCGTTACCCGAAGTAGGATCGTTTAAGAAAGCTTCTAAAGTAGTTTCTTTAACAATTCTATCTCTACCCATCATCGTGTGATGTAATTGAGTAGAAGCAAATTCGTGAACTGCATCTTCAACCTTTACTAGTGTAGCAACAGAATGTGCTGTATTAAAGTTATTAGCGAAAACGAAAGCATTAACACCAATACCATCTCCAGCTTTACCAGCACCATTACGTCCGTAACCAACAGCTAAACCAAGTGTTTTGTAAGCTTGACCAGGTTGAATTAAAACAGGTACTTTAAGAGTAACTCCGTTTACAGTAAGATCGGCAACATCACCGTTTAAAGCTCCGTTAGATACATTTTCGTTTTCGAAACCTAATTCCTTCGCATAACGCGGAGAAATAGTTAAGTAGTTATCCCAGGTATTCTTAGTAATTGGATCAGGTAATTCTTGCAACCAAGGGTTGTTAGCGAATTCACCAGAACCGATACCCGTTTTAGAATACAATACTAAGTCTATTGAATCTCCAGACAATTTAGCTAAAGCAGCAGCAGCTGAAGAAATAGAACCTTTATAAGAAACAGTCTTCTCAGAGTCGCTAGTCATAAACACACCGTCGTGAAGAGCAGTGTTCCATGAAGTAGAACCTAAGATATTATTGTTCCAGTAATTTTTAACGTAAGAATAGAAATCAGCTCCTAAACCAGTCCAAGTCATTAAAGAAGATTGCGCCTGACGAGTATTGAATAAAGGGTTGATAGTAGGTTGAACTAATGCGTTTATTCCTGTATAAGGATTTGCATCACCCCAACTCTCTAGGTAATTATGGTCTGGACAAACAAAGCTCATCACAGCAGCAGTTTCATCTTTCTTTTCTGCAAAAGAAACAGACAAATCAACTTTAGCTAAAGCAGAAGCAAACTCACTTCCCTGTGCTAAGTTGTAAACTGGGTTTACGTTATAAGCTATTACAGCACCAACTTTACCAGCATTCATATCGCTAATTAAAGTACTTACATCTGCATCGATACCTTGTTTAAGGTTAGAACGCTTTGTAAAGTCTATAGTAGAATCATTATTACTTAATAAGTCGTTAATAGCATTAACAACTAAGTGCGTATTTTTATCATTCCCTCCAGCAACAACTAAAGACTTCCCTTTGGCTTTCCAAAGATCGTTCGCTGCTTTTTGAATTTGAGTGCTATAATCTGAAGTAGCAACGTTTACCGTTGAAGCTCCAGCTTTAGTAGCAATAAGGTTGTATAAATTTACAAGAGCTAATCCCATTTCAGAAGCCTTAACGGGCGTTCTGTAATCAGCATTTGCACCTGTCATCGATAAGTTCGATTCGAATTGGAAGTGACGAGACATGGTGGCAGCTTTTGGATTACGCTTTGTGGCATAATCTTTACCATGGCCAGTATCTAACCAATCTCCTAAAAAGTCAGCAGCAAAAGAAACTACTACATCAGCCTTATCGAAGTGATAAGTAGGAAGTGTTCTAGTACCATAACTTTCTAAGTTAGCATCAAGCATAGCAGATGCAGAAAGCACATCGTAAGAGATGTGTTTTGCATTGTATTTAGAAGCGAATTCTTTTATAACTGCTTTTGTAGAAGGAGAAATGATAGTAGAACTTAAAAGAACTACTTGTTTCCCTGCCTCTTTAGCAGCATTTAATCCTTTTACAATAGAAGCATCAATGGTAGACCATGAAGCCTCTTCACCATTTGCTAAAGGAGTATGTAAACGAGCAGAATCGTACAGGTTCAATACAGAAGCTTGAACACGCGCGTTGATACCTCCTTTATCACAAAGATCGTTTGTCTTTAAAAAGATAGGACGACCCTCGCGGTTTTTAATTAATAAACTAGCAAAGTCGTTTCCATCGTAAAAACTAGAAGCATACCAGTTTGCTTCACCAGCAATGGTTTCTTCGGGCTTAACCACGAAAGGAATTACTTTTTGTATAGGTGCTTCACAGGCAGCTAAAGAAGCTGCTGCAGTACTAAAGCCTAAAAACTTCAGGAAGTCACGACGAGAAGTTGAAGACTCTGATAATTTCTCATCATCACCTAAAAAAGCTTCTGTAGGCAATTGCTCAGCGAATTCATCTTTTTGGAACTTCTCCAATTCTGGATTGTTTACCAATTCACCTAAGCCTTGGAAATATGTTTTCTTTGTAGCCATCTTAATTATTTCCTTTTCAAAATTAGTAGTGACATTTACCACACTCCAAACCACCGATCATATCTACAGTAATATCTTCACCGTGATATTTCTTAACCCAATTTTCATTTAGGTCGTGGTAATAAGGATTATCGGTATCTACTTTAGTCTCTTTATGACAGTCAATACACCAAGCCATTGTTAATGGAGCATATTGTTCAACCACATCCATCTCTTCTACGGGTCCGTGACAAGTTTGACATTCTATACCTGCAACATTTACGTGTTGAGAGTGATTGTAATAAGCTAAATCTGGTAAATTATGTATGCGAACCCATTCAATTGGCTTCTGTTCATAATTCTCAATATAAGTTCTAGTCTCTGGATCAAAACCAATAGCTTCGTAAATTTTAGCGATTTCTGTAGTTCCAGTTTCAGTACCACTGCTGATATATGTATGACAGTTCATACATACATTTGCAGAAGGAACACCAGCACTTTTACTATGACGAGCACCTGAGTGACAGTAATTACAGTCGACCCCATTTTCACCAGCGTGAATTTTGTGAGAGAATGCAATAGGTTGTTCTGGTTGGTAACCTTGCTGAACACCTACAGTTAGTAAACCATCCCAAACTACTTTACCTCCGTATAACATTGTAAATATTACAAAGAATACAATAAATATTGGGTTTGCTTTTAACCATGAACCTGCACCACTTAATAAGCTTACGGATTTCTCACCCTTAGCCTCCTTAAGTACATTCTTAACTTTAACCAATACTAACAAAGTGAGTAATAGTAATGCCAAAGCAATTCCCATTAATCCTTTTGAAGTAGAAAAAGCTTCAGAATTTGAACCGTCAGAAGCAGAAACACTTGATTCAGGAACAGCCTCTTTCGGCCCTTCCTGAATATAAGCCAAGATATTGTCAATATCATCGTTAGAAAACTGCGGAAATGCAGTCATCTGTGTTTTGTTGTACTTTTCGAATGCTTCAATGGCTTGTTCATCTCCACTAGCAATTAGCTCAGAAGAGTTCTTAATCCACGAATACAACCATTCGGTTGAATACTTTTCGTTAATGTGTCCAGCCAGACCAGGTCCAATTAGCTTTTTACTCTCGTCTCCTAAATAGTGACAAGAAGCACAATTGCTTGAAAATAAACCTTCTCCAAGTTCTGCATTTTGTGCAGTGGATACGTTAATAGATGTGATGAATAGCAAAGCAAATAAGGCTAGAACCTTACTGCTAAATAGCTTACCGTTTTTACTTGTCATAATTCTATGCGCTCTCTAAATTAAGTAGCTTTGTTTTCTGGACTGCAAAAATAACATATTCATTTTTTAGTAGAAACTACAAAAGCACAAAAAGAGCAGTTTATATTGGTTCTAAATTAACCTATATTAACTTTAGTAGAATTCTCTTATATTTGCCTCAAAGAAAAAAAGATGAAAATAAGAACTTTACTGATCGGAACATTCATACTCTCCTTAAATGCGACAGCTCAAGAATGGGAGTATAACGAAGATACGGACAGTACTAAATTAGAGGCTTCTATAAATTACATCAACACTTTAAAAGTGGATGATTTATTAGATAAAAAAAGAAGAATTGAAAAAAACTCTAAAAAAGTAAAGGTCTTTAGGATTCAAATATACTCTGGGAGTAGAATTGGATCGAATGAAGCCCAATCAAAGTTCAAAAGTAAGTTTCCATTGACTAGTGTTGAGACAAGCTATGAACAGCCTTATTTTAAAACTAAGGTTGCAGCATACAGGACTAAACTTGATGCACACAGAGCTTTAATTAAAATTAAGAATTCGTTTAGAGATGCTTTTATATTTGAAGAAAAGATCGCACTAGAAAAACTATAAACTTATTAGATCAAAAAAAAGAGCTACAAATTGCAGCTCTTTTTTTTGATCTATATAGAAGAGAATTATAAGGTTCTCTTAATTTCAACTTCTTCGTAACCTTCGATAATATCGCCGATTTTAATATCGTTAAATTTCTCGATGTTAAGACCACATTCGTACCCTTTACCAACTTCTTTAACGTCATCCTTAAAGCGTTTAAGAGATCCTAAACCACCTGTGTAAACAACCACACCATCACGGATAAGTCTCACATTGGTGTTTCTATTGATTTTACCATCTAATACGTAACAACCAGCAATTGTACCCACCTTGGTAACTTTAAAGGTTTCACGAACTTCAATGTTACAAACGATTTCCTCTTTAGTTAATGGAGACAACATACCTTCCATAGCCTCTTTCACTTCGTTTATTGCATCGTAGATGATAGAGTACAGACGTACATCAATTTCTTCTTTCTCTGCTAACTTACGAGCTGATGAAGATGGACGTACTTGGAATCCAATTACAATTGCATCTGAAGCAGTAGCTAATAAGATATCAGATTCTGAAATCTGCCCAACCGCTTTATGAATAATATTAACTTGTATAGAGTCGGTAGATAGTTTCTGTAATGAATCAGATAGTGCTTCAATAGAACCATCCACATCCCCTTTAAGGATAATATTCAATTCTTGGAAATCACCAAGAGCTAAACGTCTACCAATTTCATCAAGAGTAAGGTGTTTCTGAGTACGAATACTTTGCTCTCTTTGTAGTTGTGTACGCTTTAATGCAACAGACTTCGCTTCACGCTCATCAGACATTACATTAAATTTGTCACCTGCTTGAGGTGCACCACTAAGACCTAAAATACTAACGGGAGCAGAAGGTCCTGCAGTAACAACATTTAATCCTCGTTCATTAAACATTGCCTTTACTTTACCAGTATGTTGTCCAGCTAAAAGGAAATCTCCAACAGATAAAGTACCCGATTGAACCAACATGGTTGTTACAAAACCTTTACCCTTATCAAGTGAGGCTTCGATAATTGACCCTTTTGCAGCTTTATCTGGATTTGCTGTAAGCTCTAACATTTCAGACTCAAGCAATACTTTCTCTAATAATTCTTCTACACCTTGACCGTGCTTAGCAGATACATCGTGAGATTGATATTTACCACCCCAATCTTCTACAAGAAGATCCATTGCAGCTAATTGTTCCTTAATTTTCTCAGGATTAGCGTTTGGTTTATCAACTTTATTTATAGCAAAAACAATAGGCACTTCGGCAGCTTGCGCATGCGAAATAGCTTCTTTTGTTTGTGGCATAATATCATCATCTGCTGCAATAACAATAATAACAATATCTGTTACTTGAGCACCACGAGCACGCATTGCCGTAAAGGCTTCGTGACCTGGAGTATCGATAAAGGTAATACGCTTACCTGTTTTCAATTCTACCTCGTAAGCTCCAATATGTTGTGTAATACCACCAGCTTCACCAGCAATAACATTCTCTCTACGAACATAATCCAATAAAGATGTTTTACCATGATCTACGTGTCCCATTACAGTAACGATAGGCGACCTAGTTAGTAAATCTTCTGGCTTATCTTCTACTTCTTCAATAGACTCTTGTACTTCTGCACTTACAAACTCTACGTCGAAACCGAATTCATCGGCAACGATAGAAAGAGTTTCTGCATCTAAACGTTGGTTCATGGTTACCATGATACCTAACATCATACAAGAAGAGATAATTTGAACCACCTGAACATCCATCATGATAGCAAGTTCATTAACAGTAACAAATTCTGTTACTTTAATAGTCTTACTTTCTTCATCAGCTCGTTCCTGATCCATAGAATCTTTCTCTCTACGTACATCACGCTTCGATTTTCTATGTCTAGATCCTTTAGACTTACCTTTACCGGTAAGTTTATCTAAAGTTTCCGCAATTTTCTTTTGGATTTCTTCAGCTGTAGGCTCTGCTTTTACAACCTTAGGCTTTTTACCACGAGCAGGAGCTCTACTACCACCTCTTTGACCAGGCTTAACAGGGCGACCTGTACCACCACCACCAGCAGGGCTATTATTTATACGCTTACGCTTTTTCTTATTGTCTTTGTCGCCAGAAGGGTTACTTGAAGAAGCAACTTTCTTTTTCTTAGGCTTCGCAAACTTACTTAAATCAATTACTTGACCTGTTAGTTTAGGACCTGAAAGAGTTTTAGATTTTGCTCTTAAAATTTCTGGTTCATCAGCTTTCGCAGGCTTTTCTGGAACAGCTTCTAATTTTGAAGGTCTGTTAAGTTTTTCAACTTTTATTTCCTTAACGTTGTCAAGCTGAATTGGTTTGTTAACGTCAATTTTCCCAATCTGTTTAGGTCCAGATAAAGCTCCTTTAGCTTTAACTACCTCTATGGGTTTAAAAACCTTCTTAGGTGTAGCTTTAGGCGCTTCTGTATGAGAAGGTTTTTCTTTCTTAGGCTTATTAGGCTTAGGCTCTAGTCCTGTCTTAGTAGGCTTTATAATCGGCACTACTTTTGGAACAGATTGCTTAGATTCCGATTTAGCTTCTGCTTTAGGCTGTGTTGCTTTGGTTGCAGGCGCTACAACATCCTTAACAGGTGCTTTCTCTTTAGCTATCTTTTCTTCTTTTGCGACCGGTTTTGCTTTAGGTTCAATATCAATTTTACCTATAGTTTTGGGTCCTGTAAAATCAGCTTTTGCTTTAATCACTTCTCTCGCCAATGCTTTTTTAGCAGCGGCGGCCTTAATGGCATCTTTCTCATCCTTACGGGCTTGAGAGATTTCTTCAGAGCGTTTGTGTTGTTCTACATCCGCACTAAACTCTTGCTTTAATATAGCGTAGGAGTCTAGAGTGATTTTGGTATTCGGACGACCGTCGATTTTCACACCTTTGGTGGCTAGATGATCTACGATGTTCGCAATACCTACGTTTAATTCTTTTGCAACCTTACTTAATCTCATGCTTGCTATTTAGATTGTAGCGTTTTGTTCTGACGGACTCGTACTAATTATTAATCTTCAAATTCAGATTTCAAAATAGATTGAATCTCATTAACGGTTTCTTCTTCTAAGTCTGTACGCTTAACCAATTCGGCAGCCGAAAGTTCTAAAACAGACTTGGCAGTATCGCAGCCAATATTCTTTAATTCTTTAATAATCCAGTCATCTATTTCATCAACAAACTCAGTTAATGCAACATCTTCAGAATCATCAATATCTCTATACACATCAATTTCGTAACCCGTAATAGAACCAGCCAAACGAATGTTTGTACCGCCTCTACCGATAGCTAAAGAAACTTGGTCTGGCTTTAAATAAACCTCTGCTCTATTATTATCTTCATCTACTGTGATGGAAGATACTTTAGCTGGGCTTAAGGCACGGGTAATAAATAATGATATATTACTTGTGTAGTTGATTACATCAATATTCTCGTTCCCCAACTCTCTTACAATTCCGTGAATACGAGATCCTTTCATACCTACACAGGCACCTACAGGGTCGATACGTTCGTCGTAAGACTCCACGGCAACTTTAGCCTTTTCACCAGGGATACGTTCAATTTTCTTAACGATAATTAAACCATCCGCTACTTCAGGGATTTCTTGCTCGAACAAACGTTCTAGGAACTTAGGAGAAGTACGAGACAATACAATTCTAGGTTTTGTACCTTTTAATTGTACTTCTTTTACAATTCCACGTACTGTATCTCCTTTTCTAAAGAAGTCAGAACGTATTTGTTGGTCTTTTGGAAGAATTACTTCATTGTCCATATCATCAATAATAATAACCTCACGGTTACGAATATGATGTACTTCACCTGAAATAATCTCACCTACCAATTCTTTATACTTATTATAAAGATCTGTATTATCGTGTTCTTGAATACGTCCAATTAAATTTTGACGCATCGACAAGATTGCACGACGACCAAAATCAATTAAATGAACTTCTTCAGAAACCTCTTCATCAACTTCAAAATCTGGTTCGATTTTAATAGCGCTAGAATATTCAATTTCTGCGTTATCATCTTCTACCGCACCGTCTTTTACAACAATCCGATTTCTCCAGATTTCTAAATCTCCTTTATCAGGGTTTACGATAATATCGAAATTCTCATCAGAACCATATTTCTTTATGATCATGTTTCTGAATACATCTTCGATGATTCCCATTAAAGTTACACGGTCGATGTTTTTATCGTCCTTAAACTCTGCAAATGAGTCTATAAGAGCTAAATTCTCCATTTCACCTTACTTAAAATGTGATTAACACTATTGTTTGTTTAATATCTCGGTATTCTATAACACGGTTATTTACAACCGTTACTTTCCCCTTTCCTGTAGGTTTAGGCTCTCTAGACTTCCACTCTAAAGTGATAGCCTCGTCAGTAGCAGAAACCATTTTCGCCTCAATAACCTCTTCAGTATTTAGAGTAACGCTCACTTTACGCCCAACATTTTTGTTGTACTGACGTAAAACTAAAGGTTCTCCAATCCCTGAAGAAGCGACTGTTAAAGAAAAGTCTTCTTCTTCTCTATCCAAATTAAGCTCTATCGCACGACTTACTATTCTGCAATCGGCTAAAGTTAAACCCGTATCGCTATCTAAAAGCACATTGATGTTATTGCCCGAACTTACTGTTAACTTCACTACAAAGATCTCAGTTCCAGCAATACCATCCTCAATTAATTCTTTTACTTTTTCTTTCAATATACTAAGTATAAAAAGAGGGGACTTTACGTCCCCTCTTATCTTTCACCATAAATACGGTGCAAATATACATATTTTTTCTATTCCTTAACGTATAACAAGTCTTTTATAGGCTTGATTAGTTTCAGAGCTTACTTTAACTATATATACACCTGTAAACAGTTCAGATAAATTGAAATACTCTACTTGATTTCCAACAGCAGAAACAATTCTACTGCTTACTTTTTGACCTTGTACATTAAAGAATTCTATTGTTACTTCTTCTTTTTCTGCAGTAGCATAAGCTACATAACAACTAGAATTAGTTGGATTAGGATAAAGGGATAATGTACTTTGAATTTTATTTTCAAACACATTAAGAGGTGTAGCGTATACATAGATATTATCTAAATATATCCAATAGTTATTCTCATCGTTATAGTGTCTAAAAGCAATATATACTTCTTGCCCTGCGTAAGCACTTAAATCGATAGTTCTTTGAGTATACTCATCGCCTGGAACAGTCTCTTCAAAAATCACAAATTCACCTTCATCTATTAAAGAATCCTCATGCGATTCGTATACAAGAACAGCATAATTATCTAAGTAAGTAGCATCTTTAGCTTTCACAAAATAAGAAAGTGTTGTATTCTCTTCGATAAGTAATTTAGGCAATCTCAATAAATTATCTGGATCTAAAGGACCAAGATTATCTATATACGAACTAGAACCAACAGCTCTTAAACTATTATACGAAGCATCTTCATCACTTAAATGCGACCAAATAGAACCATCTTCATCTCTGTCCATGTTTTCCCAGCAATTAGTCAAAAAGGCATCCTCTTCAAAATCTTCATAAAATGGTAAACCAACAGGAACACAACTTGTATTTTCCTCACACAAGCCATCATCTATTGTAGCATCCATATTATAATTTAATGCATCATCATCCATACAACCAGCAATCTCATCTTGACCTTGAACAAATAGCATTGTTAAATCATCAATATAAAACAAACGAGTTTGCTCTTCTGGAGTCAGCGATTTAAATTGTATTCCTCCTAAAGCTATCGAACCATCCTCTATTAACCTATCTTGATAGATAAATGGCCAAACAAAAGACTGCACACCGTTAATAGATATATCTGCAACGCCATTATCTATATCCACTAAATGCTTTACTTCGAACCATTCTCCTAACGGAACGGTAAATAAATGTGCGTTTTCTTCTCCAACATTCAAATAAGCAGTACCATCACTCGAAGCATAAAATTCCATTGCTGGAATCACCTCTGCACTATCACAAGACATTTCGTGAATTAATCTATAGTATGCCGAACCCTCTTCTGGAACGAACATAGAAAAACTAAACTCGTAAGCACCATAAGTCATATTACCTAAAGATTTATATACATCTGAAGGACCATGGTAAATAAGCATTGAATTAGTTCCACTTTGAGCGTATAACTGAGATACTTGTGCTAAGTTTTCAACTTCACATAAAGCTTCCCAGTCTTCAGACTGAGGTGCAATTTCGTTAAAAGGCGTATATAATTCAAAATCATCTGAAGTATATACTTGACCAATAAAACCAACCGTAAAGCTAGTTGTGTATTCTTGTTGCTCATCGCTAGAGTCTGTAATAATTAACTGATAATCGCCAGGCATCACAGAAGTCATTTCTAAATCAGTACCGAGAATATTACCATCACTATCTAACCAAGTTACTGTTAATGGATACAAACCACCATGAACATCTACAGACACTTCACCAGTAGAATGGGCCATTCCGGTAGCAGAACTAACAGATAAGTCAATACTAAGTGGTGGAACACACTGTTCTTCTTTATCGATTCCTGCAGCTGCTAAAACACCATAATATCCTCCACCAGTTTCGGTATAAGTAGTATCCAAAGGACTAATAGTAACAATTGTAGGTACCCCGGTAATTCCGTATGAATTGTGCGCTTCGTTACCATTACCATCGTTACCACTTACCATAGGTAAGCCATGAATATCAGGCATAAACTCTAGCTCAAAATCTATACAAGCTTGCGTATCTGAACCTGTATCGATAGAAATGAAAATCACATCGTTGTAATTACAGCCAAAATCAACAAAACCTTTACCAAAAGCGGGAGCTCCAGCTTGACAAGGACCACACCATGTACCGAAGAAATCTACGACTACATACTTACCTTGACCTAAATATTCATACAATTCGTGTGTTTCCCCTAAAATGTCTGTGACAATAAAATTGGGGGCTGGAATAGGATCTTGTGCTTTTACTATTGTAGCGAAGGCAAAAACAAGAACAAGTAGAGTGTAGAGTTTTTTCATGATTTTCTTTTTAAGACGGGTAAATATACAAAAACTATTAAGTTCAATGAGTTACAGCAAAAATCTTACCAAAAAAAAGAAGCGATCTGCACTATACAGAACGCTTCTAACATCGAGGGGCAATTTTATATAATTCCCCATATTTACCTAAACACCAAATCTTTATAACACTTAAAGATAGCTAATTAATTTTTATTGCACAAAAAAAGTCACTTAAATTAATAAGTGACTTTTTAGTTGTCCCACTAGGGCTCGAACCTAGACTCTTCTGTACCAAAAACAGACGTGTTGCCAGTTACACCATGGGACAAATGCGGTGCAAATTTATTTATTTATTTTAAATTAACACAACAAAAGATTAAAAATATATCAGAAAACTTCACATTAAGGTTTTAATAGATTTTAACTCAATTATCTACTTCAAAAAAAAGA
>CAJJAI010000012.1 GCA_905182215.1 Flavobacteriales bacterium UBA6772
AGGCTAACAGAATTTTAAAGAACGATGCGCTTCTTGTTTTAAGCGGTTGCAAATATAGGCTAAGTACTTCCACGTACACAAGACTATTTCACTCTTTTTTATTCTTTTTTTGAAGCCTTTTCGTAAGCAATGAACAGCCATAAGAATATCAACTACTTACACATACTTTAACTATTATTATAAACAACAAAACCACTCCGAAGAGTGGTTTTGTTAAGTGATAGAATTTATAATTCTACATATTTCGTCGGTACTGCCCTCCTACTTCAAACAAAGTAGATGTCATTTGACCTATTGAACAGGTCTTAGCGACCTCCATCATTTTCTCGAATATGTTATTATTATGTAATGCTGCAGACTGTAAAGAAGCTAAAGAAGATTCTTCTACATCTTTATGAGAGGCATGTAAATCATCTAACATCGTTATTTGATACATCTTCTCTTCTTCTGTAGCGCGAATAACTTCCGCAGGAATAACCGTAGGCGAACCTTTAGAGCTTAAGAAAGTGTTCACACCTATAATAGGGAACTCTCCTGTATGCTTCAGTGTTTCGTAATAAAGACTCTCTTCCTGAATCTTCCCTCTTTGGTACATCGTCTCCATAGAGCCTAAAACGCCACCTCTTTCGTTAATACGATCGAACTCTTCTAATACAGCATCTTCTACCAAGTCAGTAAGCTCTTCTATAATAAAGGAACCTTGAATAGGGTTTTCGTTTTTCGATAAGCCTAACTCGCGGTTAATAATCAACTGAATTGCCATTGCTCTACGCACAGACTCTTCTGTAGGTGTTGTAATAGCCTCGTCGTATGCATTTGTATGAAGCGAATTACAGTTATCGTTAATTGCATATAAAGCTTGAAGCGTTGTACGGATATCGTTGAAGTCGATTTCTTGAGCGTGTAATGAACGACCTGAAGTTTGAATATGGTATTTCAATTTCTGAGCACGCTCACTAGCACCATATTTATTCTTCATGGCTTTCGCCCATATCTTTCTGGCTACTCTACCAATCACAGAATATTCTGGATCGATACCATTAGAGAAGAAGAAGGATAAGTTTGGACCGAAGTCGTTAATATCCATTCCACGACTTAAGTAATACTCTACATATGTAAATCCATTACTTAAGGTAAAGGCCAATTGTGTAATTGGGTTTGCTCCTGCCTCAGCAATATGGTATCCAGAAATTGAAACGGAATAGAAATTGCGAACTGCTTTCTGTATAAAGTACTCTTGAACATCTCCCATTAAACGCAAAGCGAATTCTGTAGAGAATATACAAGTATTTTGTGCTTGATCTTCTTTTAAGATGTCAGCCTGAACCGTACCTCTTACTTGAGATAGCGTTCTTGTTTTAATAGTTGCATATACATCCGCTGGAAGAACTAAATCTGCCGTAAGACCTAAAAGCATTAAACCTAAACCATCATTACCTTCGGGTAATGTTCCTTGATAAGAAGGTCTAGTAACACCCCTATCATTAAAGATAGAAGCAATTTTTTGGGCTACTTCTTTCTCTAATCCGTTCTCCTTTATATACAACTCACATTGCTGATCGATAGCGGTATTCATAAAGAAAGCCAACAACATTGGTGCAGGACCATTAATCGTCATCGATACAGAAGTACTCGGAGCAGATAAATCGAAACCAGAGTATAACTTCTTAGCATCGTCTAAACAACAAATAGAAACACCAGCATTACCAATCTTTCCGTAAATGTCAGGACGTAAACCAGGATCGTTACCATATAAGGTAACCGAATCGAAAGCAGTAGAAAGACGCTTTGCTGGCATCCCTAAACTTACATAGTGAAAACGACGGTTGGTTCTTTCGGGACCACCTTCACCCGCAAACATACGTGTTGGATCTTCACCTTCACGTTTGAAAGGGAATAATCCAGAAGTGAATGGATATTCTCCCGGAACATTTTCTTGAAGAGACCAACGTAAAATATCGCCCCAACCTTTATATTTAGGAAGGCAAACTTTTGGAATTTGAAGATGCGAAAGAGATTCAGAATGGGTTTCTATAGCCAATTCTCTATTTCTTACTTTAAACTTATATACAGGAGCTTTGTATTTCTCAATCTTTTCTGACCATTGCTCAATAATAAGCATGTTTTTAGGTGCAAGGTCTAAAGCTATATTTTCATAAGTTTCTTGAAGACCTTTAATCAATCGGTCTTTATCATCAATTTCGGTAGCTTTAATAGCCGCCATGGATTCATTTAAAGCGAATAACTTTTGAGCCACGCCAACTTGCTCATCCACCCACTTATCGTAAGCTCTGTTACTTTCTGCAATTTCAGAAAGGTAACGAATACGTTTTGGTGGAATAATGAATATTTTTTCTGATTGTTCTTCTGAGGGTGAGAAAGTAGAGCCTAATTTCGCTCCTGTTTTCTCAGCAATTTTATCCACTACAGCACGATAAAGGGTATTCATTCCTGGATCGTTAAACTGAGAAGCGATAGTTCCATAAACTGGAAGCTCCTCGTCTTTTGCATCCCATAAATTATGGTTGCGTACATATTGTTTTTTTACATCACGTAAAGCATCTAAGGCACCACGTTTATCGAATTTGTTCAATGCAATAACATCGGCAAAATCCAACATATCGATTTTCTCCAACTGAGTTGCGGCTCCATATTCAGGAGTCATCACATATAAACTAGCATCAGAGAATTCTTCAATTTCGGTATCCGACTGACCAATACCTGAAGTTTCGAGTATGATTAAATCGAAATTAGCCGCTTTTAAAACTTCTAAAGCTTCAGCAACATGTTTCGAGAGCGCCAAGTTAGATTGTCGTGTAGCCAAGGAACGCATATAAACGCGGTCGTTATTAATAGCATTCATACGAATACGATCGCCTAATAAAGCACCACCCGTTTTTCTTTTTGAAGGGTCAACAGAAACAATAGCGATTTGTTTGTCTTCGAAATCAACTAAGAAACGACGAACCAACTCATCTACTAAAGAAGATTTACCTGAACCACCCGTACCCGTAATTCCTAAAACAGGAACATCGTTCTTTACAGATAGTTCACGAACTTGTTTTAAAACATCTGCATATTTCTCAGGGAAATTTTCCGCAGCAGAAATAGCTTGAGCAATAACTTTTTTGTCTTTCGCTTGAATTCTAGCGAGTACATCATCTGGTAAAAATTCACCTGTAGCATAATCACTATTTTCAACAAGATGATTTATCATCCCTTGTAATCCCATTGCACGACCATCATCAGGAGAATAAATTCTAGTGATACCGTGATCCATTAAATCTTTGATTTCATCTGGAAGGATTACACCACCACCACCACCAAAAATACGGATGTGTTCTGCACCCTTTTCTTTAAGTAAATCGTACATATACTTAAAGTACTCATTGTGCCCTCCTTGGTAAGAAGTTAAAGCAATGGCATTCGCGTCTTCTTGAATCGCAGTATTTACGACTTCTTCAACCGAACGATCGTGCCCAAGGTGAATTACCTCTACACCTGTTGCCTGAATTATACGACGCATGATGTTAATAGCTGCATCGTGTCCATCGAACAACGAAGCTGCAGTTACAATGCGTACTTTATTTTTTGATTGGTAAGATTTCTGTGTTTCCATACTAATTATAGAGTCGATAAAATGGACTGCAAAATTAGCAAATTAAGTGGAATAGAAGATAAAAGCTAATTCACTAAAATACATACCTTTGCCGACTTATGGAAACCTGGTCTACATACGGATATTGGGGATTGTTTCTTTCTGCATTTTTAGCAGGATCTATAATTCCTTTTAGTGCAGAACTTTTAATAGGCATTCTACTCTACCAAGGATTCCCATTAATACCTTTAGTGCTGGTAGCAACTTTGGGTAATTGGCTCGGAGGGTACACCGCTTTCTTTATGGGGTATTATGCACGATGGGATTTAATTGAAAAGTACTTTAAAATCAATCCAGCTAAAATTCAAAATTTTAAATGGAAGGATAAATTTTCAACCGAACTACTCGCTTTATTTTGTTGGATTCCTATTTTGGGTAGCCTTATATTAATTAGCCTTGGTTTAATGCGAAGATCCATTATAAAAACAGGAGTCTTTATGTTTATTGGTCGTTTGGTACGTTATACCGTATGGGCTTTATTGAGTTTAGAAATACTAGAATATAGCTTCTAGATTAGTTTTTCTCTCCCAATAATCTGAATTCATTTTCTAAGATTTCATCGAGAGCATCGGCATCAATTTGCTTTGCTATAATTTCCTTTTTAGCATCTAAAATGAATAAACGTGGAGTTCCCATTATGTTGTACTTTCCTCTAAAATTAGAAATATTCTCTAAGTCATTTACATTGATCCAATATTCAACGCCAAACTCTACAATAAACTCTTTCCACATAGCATCGTCGAATTCTGTACATACCGCATAAACCTGTACTCCACGATCCATATATTTCTCAAGTGTTTCTTTAACCAAAGGTGTTTCCTTTTTACAATGCCCACAATCTGGATCGTAAAAGAATAAAATGGTGAAAGGTGCTTCAATAGAATGCAAATCTTGAATTACACCTTTATCATCTGGTAACGTAATATAAGGAGCAATAGAGCCTATTAAATTCGGACTTATACGCATTGCTTTGTCAATAATATTTGTCAATTGTACTTCATCTACCCAAGAAGCTTGTCGAGTTACAAAATAGCTAAAAACCATGTGTACAAAAACAGCATCGTGTCCCATAATTTTAGAAGACTCATAATGATGCGTAGTCCAATTTACTACATATTTAAAAATCTCTGTACTTGGTCGTGCTTCTTCAATTAGAATATCCACATATTTGGTAATAGAATCGGCTACTTGAGGCGTATAATCTACAATGTATTTTTTCATTTTATCATGAAAAATAGGCGTGCGTATCATTCTATCATCAGTTAAATCTATATGATCCCAAAAGTGACTTTTGAAATACTTGTACTGAAAAGATGAATCGATAGAACCATTTTCTAGAATTGGTGCTTCTGGAATATTAATAGGCTCTAAAGCTTGTAACATTTTCACAAACAACGAATTACTATATTCGTTTATATACGCTGTTTTGTAAGTTGCTACCTGTTGGTTTATAGCAGTCAATTTAGCTTGGAGTTTTTCCGCCTTTTTAGCGTCTTTTTCAACTAATTGTAACTCTTCTTTAATAGGCTGTACTTCTATCCCTTTTTGTTGAGTAAACTGTTGGTACTCATAAAACAGTTCGTTTTCTATAGAACCATCGATCTCCATATCCCCAACTAAGTTGGTATTCGAAGTACTAAAGTTAAAAGTTCTATCCTGGTCTATAATAAATTGAAAAAACTGTTTATCAGAAAGAAGCATAAAATACATTCCACTTTCTAAAGCATCATCAGACTCAAAAACGAAGGCACCATTTACAGACTGAACTGTATCTTTTACATATTGTTTATCTCCGTAGTAATAACCTAAAAGGACATCTCCATCAAGCAAACCATCAACTTCACCAGAAATAGAATAATTCTGTGCAAAAGAAAGGCTGCAAATACTTAAAAATACGATACTAAAACTCAGTAATTTCATGCTGTAAATTTCAAATTTGAACAAAGATAATTTTTTTTCAAGGTAATAGGTGAACTTTTTGTTAAAACGAGTGAGTAAGTAAAAAGCCACTAAAGTTTAGTAAAAACTGAGCCATTCCTCTCAATTTAAATATCTTTGCAGCCTTATAAAAGACTATGCAAGAACTAGATTTTAACCTAGACAAAGAGTTTATTGAACTCAACAAACTTCTTAAGATTTTAGCTTTAGTAGAAAGCGGTGGTCAAGCCAACGCTATCATATCTGAAGGACATGTACGCTACAATGGAGAAGTAGACACTCGTAAGAGGTTAAAATTGCGCAAAGGAGACCTAGTAGAATTTGACGAAACACGTATTAGAATTAGCTAATGACTTTTGAAGAAGAAATAAAACGCAGGCGTACTTTCGCCATTATATCGCATCCGGATGCAGGTAAAACTACCTTAACAGAAAAGTTACTTCTTTATGGAGGAGCTATTAATGTTGCAGGAGCAGTAAAGTCGAATAAAATAAAGAAGACTGCTACTTCAGATTTTATGGAAATTGAGCGTCAGAGAGGTATTTCTGTTGCCACATCGGTTATGGGATTTGAATATCAGGGTAAAAAAATTAACATTCTCGATACTCCAGGACACAAAGATTTTGCAGAAGATACTTTTAGAACTCTTACAGCAGTAGATTCTGTAATTGTTGTAATTGATGTTGCTAAAGGTGTGGAACCGCAAACCGAAAAATTGGTGAAGGTTTGTAGAATGCGTAAAACCCCTATTATTGTCTTTATTAATAAATTAGACCGTGATGGAAAAGATGCATTCGATTTACTAGATGAGATAGAGTCTAAATTAGGAATTAAAGTCCGCCCTTTGACTTGGCCAATTGGGATGGGTCATGACTTAAAAGGGATTTATAATTTATATAAAAGAAACCTCCTTTTATATACGCCTAACTCTACAGAAAGAGTTTCTGAGACTGTAAACATTTCGGAAATAGCCGACCCTGAATTAGACAATCAAATTGGTGCGGAAGATGCTGAAATACTGAGAGAAGAAGTAGATTTAGTAGAATCTGTTTATCCGCCTTTCGATAGAGATGTTTATTTAAATGGGGATATATCGCCTGTATTTTTCGGTTCTGCAATTAATACATTTGGTATTCAAGAATTATTGCAATGCTTTTTAGATATTGCTCCTTGCCCACTTCCTAAAGCATCGGAAGAACGTATTGTAGATTCTTTTGAAGAAAAATTTACTGGTTTTGTATTTAAGATTCATGCCAATATGGACCCTAAACATAGAGACAGATTAGCCTTTGTGAAGGTTGTTTCTGGAAAATTTAAAAGAAACACCAACTACAAGCACATACGCTTAGATAGAAATTTAAAATTCTCTAGCCCTACTGCTTTTATGGCAGAGAAAAAATCGATTGTTGAGGAAGCTTTCCCTGGAGACATCGTAGGATTACACGATACAGGAAACTTTAAAATTGGAGACACACTTACAGAAGGTGAGATAATCCATTATAAAGGAATTCCTAGTTTTTCTCCAGAAATGTTCCGTTTTATAAACAATGCAGACCCTATGAAAACCAAACAGCTCGCAAAAGGAGTTGATCAGTTAATGGACGAAGGGGTGGCACAGCTATTTACTATGCAAACCAATGGTCGTAAGTTAATTGGTACGGTAGGAGCTTTACAATTTGAAGTGATACAATACCGTTTAAAGCACGAGTACGGCGCTTCTTGTAACTACGAAAATCATAACGTTCACAAAGCTTGTTGGATTTCTTGTGAGGATAAAGCCCAGTTAGAAGAATTTAAAAAAGTAAAATACCGTTCTATGGCGAAAGATAAGTATGGTAGAGATGTATTCTTAGCAGATTCTGCTTTTACGATCCAAATGTCTGAACAAAAATTCCCTAAGGTGAAATTTCACTTTACTTCAGAATTTGAGGATTAGTATTTTAAACTTCATAAAAAAAACCGCCTAATGGCGGTTTTTTTTGGTTAGATGACAGGTTTAATTTTTCAACCACTTAACAGTACCTAAATTTGTTTCAGCAAAATAGAAACCGGTTTGTAATTCAGAAATATCAACTTTAGTTTCAGCATTTACGTTTTGTATAAATAAGACTTGCTTTCCTTGAATATCGTATATAGCTAAAGTAGACTCACCAATAATATTTATAGAGATTGAGGAACTACTAGGATTTGGATAAACTGTAAGCTCATATTCTTTTTCGAATTCAGCTAAAGAAATTACATCATCAACAGATTCAATTTTAGAAGTGTAAATTCCATTACCATGTGTAGCCACTACTAAAAGACTATCAGCTGCTCTAGTTTTAATCTGCTCGCAAACTACATTACCAATCGTGTTAGCCCCCATTTGAGTCCAAACAGTTGCAGTACCTTCAATTTGATTAGTGGCGTACAAACCTGTACTTGTAGAAACGAAATATAAAGTATCGTTTCCGAATGGCATAATAGAAGCCCATCTGCATGAAGGACCAACACCATAGCCGGAATTATTTTCTTCTAAATTCCCTGCAGCTCTATCCCAAGATTCTCCAGCATTGGTGGTATAATACAAACTATAAATTCCATAATTTGAGAATACTGCCATAGCAACATCAGCATCAGTTGGATGAATTGCAATATTGTTTACATATGCACTATTATGGAAATAATCACCAGCATCCATACCTTGACCTGGGGCATAAGCTTGAGTTACTTCTGTAACATTTGGATTATTTGTATGTGCATTGTCTACTCTAAACACTGCTTTTTTATTTGTTCCTAAATACAATCTGTGTGGTGGATTTTCATTAGACACAGCAATAGAGGTTAAATACACATTATTACTGAGATCCAATTCTAGTAACTCTACCCAACCTTGACTAATAGAATCCCATTCATTAGATAATTCTAAAGAAGATAATTCAGAATTTCTCCACAATTTATTTCCTGCTGGTAGGTACATTATTTCAGCATCGTTTGGATCAACCACAAAAGGATGTATAAATTGATATTCCTCTGCTCCTATTGGGTCTATTCTTCTGAAAGATTCACGATTTCCATCTTCATCCATTTGAACTTTAAATATTCTTCCTTGCTGAATAGATAAATAATTAATTTCTTCATCTGCTGATAAATGTGCAAAAGCTCCATCTCCATTTAAAGGCATAGTCCAAGTAGCTTCTGGATCGTTTGAATTTGTAAAAAAGTTTCCATTATCCTGAAATCCACCTAGTATACTCGGTGTTTCATTTTCATTATTTATGGTAGCCGTGTACAACTGAGTAGTATAGTAACCATTATTTAAGGAAGCCCAAACAACCGCAGAATCCAAATAATTCTCA
>CAJJAI010000013.1 GCA_905182215.1 Flavobacteriales bacterium UBA6772
AAATGTAGTTTTGAGTTCTAAGTTTCAAATTCCCTTCTGACTACCAGCTACTAGAGACTATTCCACTTCTTATTTATAATAAGTCCAAATAAATATTAAAAATCATTGTATAGTAAATATTATATATTTAGTTTTGCCTCGCAGTTTAAAATAAGTCTAAATAAACATTAACACAACCGAACACATGAATTTGATTAAATCAACAGTAAAGATTGCCCTTGTATTTTCGCTAGCATTTGTAGCCTCTTGTACAGATCCAAAACCAGGTGATACTTCGTACAATGTACCCACAACATTCAATTTCGAAAACGCTAGTTATAGTGGTCAGGTAGATCGTTTGAATATGCTTTCTGAAATTGAGACGTATATGAAATTGGCTAATGTAGGTGAGGTTGTAGATGCTGTAACTTTAAAAGCAATGTATGCGAACGAAGGAATTGAATGGACTTCGGATGCTTTTGCTGATGCACAACCAACAAAAGATTTAGAAAGTAAAACTTTCGATTCTCATCAAGAAACGATTCGCTCTTTAATGGATGAGTTGGCTGAGCTGTCAGTTAGTGGAACTTTAACTACTTCGAACGACGGAGCGAAAACCTACTTGTTTAATGAGAATGGTTTTGAGCCTATTCAGTTAATTGCAAAAGGGATTATGGGTGCTTGTTTTTACTACCAAGGAACCTCTGTTTATTTAAGCGATGCTAAAATGGATGTAGACAACGATATTGATGCTATTGAACAAGGTGCTTATACTTCTATGCAACACCACTGGGATGAGTCTTTCGGTTATTTTGGAGCTCCTACAGAATTCTCTATGGCAAACACAGACGGTTCTATTTTCTGGGCAAAATATGCTAAGAAAACAATGAATGGTGGATTAAATACGATCGATAACTTAATGTTAGATGGTTTTATTTTAGGTAGAGCAGCCCTGAATAATGAAGATTATACATGTCGCGACAAAGCAATAGGGACGATTCGTGCAGAGTGGGAAATGATTCCTGTTGCTGCAGCATTACATTATTTAAATGGAGCTTTAGAAAATATTACGGACGATGCATTACGTAACCACGAATTATCTGAAGCTATTGCTTTTATTTCTGCTCTTAAATACAATGTAGAAGCTACTGTTACAGCAACTGCCGTAGACGCAATTATTGCAGAACTTGGAACTAATTTATACGAGGTTACTCCAGAAATGATTAACAATACCCGTACTGCCTTAGCAAATGCTTTTGGTATTACGAACGCTACAGAATATTAATAAACTTAATTATCCCATCTGCGAAGGCAGATGGGATTTAGTATTATGACTCGATTTATTCTTTCCTTTTTTGCTTTGGGCTTACTTTTATTAGTAAACTCTTGTTGTACAAAACCTCCTATTGATGAGGTAGATTATAACGATTTGTTTGTGAATATTGCAGACAATATTATTGTGCCTCGTTATGCTGAATTTCAAACCGAATTAGAAGAACTTACAGAAAGTTTGGATGCCTATAATGGTTCAGATTTAAGTTTAGAGATTTTGCAAAATCAATTTAAAGTAACATACCATACTTGGCAAAAAGTATCGATTTTCGAATTTGGTCCCGCAGCAGAATATTCTGCTTTATTGCGATCTAATTGTAATACTTTCCCAACCAATAGTTCTAAGATAGAAGAGAATATAACGAGTACAGTATACAATTTAGACTTTCCATCTAATTACGAAGCAAAAGGTTTTCCAGCCTTAGACTATTTATTGTTTCATACAAATGCCATCGATTTACATATCGAATTAGAAAACGAAAATCGACTCGTTTATTTAAGGGATTGTATAACTGATATGCAAAATAGAATTGAGGGAGTTGTTATCGCTTGGGATTCTTACAGAACTACTTTTATCGGTGCAGTCGGGAATGATCAGAACAGTTCTTTGAGCTTATTCTTTAACCAATACTTATACGATTACGAAAAGCTAAAGCGCGATAAATTTGCATTACCTGCAGGTTTTGCTACCCAGTTTGGAATTCCTTTAAATGCCGATGTTACTTTAGTTGAAGCTCCTTATAGTCATTTGTCTTTAGATTTAATGATCACTAATTTAGAATCCTTAGAAGCTATTTATTTAGGAGTTGGAGAAGATGGAATTGATAGAGTAGGGATATTTGAAAAATTGAAAGAATACAATGCACAATCTACGGTTGTAGAAGGCGATTTGGCAGAAGCCATAAAAGAGCAATTTGTGATCTGTAAAGCTGAAATTTCTAATTTCGAAAATGACTTAGCTACAGAAATAGAAACGAATATCGATGCATTGCAAAATGCTTCTAGTGAATTACAGAAAATGGTTCCTATGTTAAAAAACGATATGCGTTCATATCTTTCTGTAACGGTTACCCTAACGGATTCCGATGGTGACTAATTTGAAAAACTATACGGCAACGTTTATAAACTGGTTCCATTCTGAAACTAGTATTGCTCCTTTGGTGGTTTTTAGAATCATTTTTGGTTTAATGATGTTTGTGAGTACCCTAAGGTTTTTACTAAAAGGTTGGGTAGATTTACTATTTATTCAGCCAACAAACTTCTTTCATTATTACGGCTTCGAATGGGTTAAGCCTTTAGGCGAAATTGGAATGTACACAGTTTTCGGACTCCTTTTAATATCGGCTCTTTTTATCGCTTTAGGTTTGTTTTATAGATGGGCTACAATCCTTTATTTTTTGTTGTTCACCTATGTTGAACTTATCGATATTACCAATTACCTAAATCATTATTATTTTATTAGCCTAGTAGCTTTTTTACTTTGTTTACTGCCAGCACACCGTTCTCTTTCTGTTGATGTATGGCGAAAACCTTCTTTAGAATTGTCTAAAATACCGAATTGGATTCTCGGATTATTGAAGTTTCAACTTGGGATAGTTTACTTTTTTGCCGGTATAGCAAAGCTGAATTGCGATTGGTTGTTTAAAGCTATGCCCATGAGTATTTGGTTGCAAGCTAAAGCTCACTGGCCTATTGTTGGCTCTTTATTTACTGAGCAATGGATTGCCTATTCGTTTAGTTTCTTAGGCTGTATTTTCGACCTTACAATAGTATTTTTCTTGCTCTCCAAAAAATGGCGAATACCGGCTTATATAGTTCTAGTAGTATTCCATACAATTACAGGAATCATGTTCCCAATAGGTATGTTTCCATGGATTATGATTCTGGCGACTTTGATTTTCTTTTCGCCAGACTTTCATCAGAAAATAATTATTTTTATTCAGTCTAGATTAAAGTTGAAAGTAAGAGAGTCAATCGAGTATAATTCACTATTTTTGCACGGCTTTAAAAAGAAGGTTTTAACAGGCTTTTTATTGACATACGTGCTCTTTCAATTATTGTTTCCTTTTCGATGTTTACTATATCCAGGTCAATTATTTTGGACTGAGCAAGGTTATCGTTTTAGTTGGAGGGTTATGTTAATGGAAAAAGCCGGAACTGCTTTCTTTTATGTAACAGATCCTCTTACAGGAAATAGAGGAGAGGTAGATAATAGCCAGTTCTTATCGCCTACACAAGAGAAAATGATGGCCACACAACCAGATTTAATTTTGCAATATGCACATATTATTAAGCGTGAAGTGGAGTCTAGAGGTTTACAAAACCCAATAATAAATGCTCAAGTTTATGTAACCTTAAACGGTTCTAGATCGAAGCTTTTTATAGACCCAGAAATTAACTTAGCTATAGTAGATGATAGCTTCGAGCATAAAGATTGGATTTTAGAAAACTAAAATGTCGAAATTAAGGATTTTACATACGCTGTTTTTATTCTGTGCTTTTACAGCTCAGGCACAGCTCGTGTTTTCTGGTTCGATAGTAGATGCTACTAACTCAGAAGCGATTCCTTTTGCACATGTAAAAATTAACGATTCTACTGGTGTAGCAACAGACATCAATGGCGATTTTGTTTTTTCTGATATTCCTACGGGTACTTATACTATTGAGGTTTCTTTTGTAGGCTATAAGCCTCTAACTAAATCGGTGAAACTAAAAAGAAAACATACAAAACGTGTTTTTAAATTAGCCATCGATGCACTCGAACTTTCTCAGGTTGAGTTGGTGGAACGTCATGCTAGACAAACAAATATTACCCGTTTACGATCTGTTGAGGGAACGGCAATTTATGCTTCCAAAAAGAATGAAGTTATTCTAATGGAGCATTCCATGGGGAATAAAGCAACCAATAATTCTCGCCAAGTATATTCTAAAGTTCCTGGTTTAAATATTTGGGAAAGCGATGGTTTGGGCTTACAATTGGAAATTGGAGCGAGAGGTTTAAGTCCACACAGAACTTCCAATTTTAATACACGCCAGAACGGTTACGATATTAGTGCAGACGCATTGGGTTATCCTGAATCTTACTACACACCTCCGTCTGAGGCGATAGAGAAAATTGAAATTGTTAGAGGTGCCGCTTCATTACAATATGGAACCCAGTTTGGAGGTTTGCTAAATTTCGTACTTAAAAAAGGTGCTGACAAACCTTTGCAAATTGTAGCTCGACAGTCTTTGGGTTCTTTTAAATTACAAAACACTTTTTTGAGTATCGGTGGTACAAAAGGAAAGTGGAACTACTATAGTTTTTACCAAAAGAAAAGTAGAGTAGGCTGGCGTCCAAATTCTAATACCGAAGCGCAAACGCTTTTTTTGTCTACTTCTTACCAAGCAAATTCAAAATTAAAATTAGGTTTCGAATATACCCATATGGATTATTTGGCACAGCAGCCAGGAGGTTTAGATGACGCTAGTTTTAACACGAATCCCGATACTTCATTACGTTCTAGAAACTGGTTTCAGGTAGATTGGAATATTGCTGCTTTTACCGTGGATTATGAATTGAGTGAGCGTACGACCATTAATTCTAGAACTTTTGGTCTATTGGCTAGTAAAGATGCTTTAGGGGTTTTAGACAGAATTGACTGGTCTGATCAGGGCTTTCAAAGAGATCTAATGACGTCAACGTTTAGTAATATTGGTAGCGAAACTCGTTTTTTACATCGGTATTTAATTGGCAAAAGCGAATCTGCTTTATTAGTAGGTGCTCGCTTTTATAAAGGACATACCATAAAAGAACAAGGAACGGCTGATGCGACTTCGAAACCAAATTTTAGTTTTCAAGATAAACTCGATAATTATGGTTCTCACTTTGAATTCCCAAGTTTAAATAAAGCATTTTTTGTAGAAAATCTTATCCGGGTAAACGATTGTTTTTCGATTACTCCAGGCTTTAGATACGATCATATAATCACAAAGTCCGAAGGGTATTTTCATGCTGTTGTAAACGATACTGTACATTATATGCCAAATGCAAAAACCATGAATCGCGGAATCTTTTTAGCAGGCTTAGGCGCCAGTTATGAGTGTTTTGTTGGAGGTGAGTTGTATGCTAATTATGCACAGAATTACCGAGCTATCAATTTTAACGATATGCAGGTAATCAATTCTAATATTGTAGTCGATCCCAATTTAGAAGATGAAAAAGGCTGTAATATTGATTTAGGCTTACGTGGTAAACTTGCCGATGTGATAGAATACGATGTCAGTCTTTTCTTTTTGAATTATTCCAATCGTATAGGTTATTTGCAAAAATATTACAACGCAGAAAACGCTCCATCTCCTAACCTTGTGTGGACTTCTTATCGTTTGAGTACCAATATTGGCGATTCTAAAACTTTTGGTTTTGAGTCTTATATAGGCTGGGATGTTTTAAAGTCTTTTTCAGATTTAGAAAATCACCAACTAAACTTATTTGTAAATACTTCTTATCAGAATGGAACTTATGTACGTAGTGAAGTGAAACAATTAGTTGGAAATAAAGTAGAGCTAAACCCAGATTTGAATTTTAAACTAGGGGTTCAATACCAATATAAAAACTTCACGACTTCTTTGCTATTTTCTCATACGAGTAGTCAGTTTGCAGATGCTCAAAACACAATTACTCCTACACCTAATGCTCTGTTCGGAGAAATCCCTTCTTATTCGGTTATGGACTTTTCTACTAAATACCAATCGAATAGAATTACTGTAGAGGCAGGAATAAACAATCTACTCAATAAATCTTATTTCACTCGTAGAGCTTCTGGTTATCCAGGTCCAGGAATTATTCCATCCGATAAGAGAAACTGTTATTTGAGTCTCCAAGTAAAAATCTAGTGGTTTAAGAAATGACTACAGATTTAAGGTGTTAGAAGTCATTTTTTTTCGACCTCTTTTCTTTTAGTGAAATAGACGTATAAAATGTGCAATTCAAAATGTTGTTTGAGCCAAATGACCAGAGGGAATTTAGTGAGTTCATTTTGGAAGCCATTTTAAAGTTTATGTAGCGTTAATAAAGAAAATAAGTATTGACCTTTTTGGTTCGTTTTTGCGTCAAGGCAAAAATGAACAAGCATCCCCCAGGGAGACAGTAAAAAAAAGTAAACATAGAGAAGTTAATCAGTAAAATAATTAAGACAAAAAAACAAACAATATGAATCAGTTTATTATTGCTTTTCGCGAGTGTTTAGAAGCCGCTTTAATTGTAGGAATCATTTATACTTTTTTATCTAAAGCGAATTTAACAGCACAAATAAAACGTATGTGGTTGGCTGTAGTAGCTGCTGTAGTTGCTAGTATTGGTGTAGCTTATTCTTTGGAATCTATAAATGCGAGTATCGAAAATGAATCGATAGCCAAATTAGCTGAGTCTGTGTTTATGTATATCACCGCTGCAGTACTTTTGTATGTGGTGTTCTGGTTGTCTAAATCTATGGCTTCGAAAGATGCGATTGAGAAATTGACTGCTTCGGCAACAGAGAGTTCGAGTAAGTGGAGTATTTTCTTCTTAGTATTTTTTGCAATTCTTCGAGAAGGTTTCGAAACGGTTATGTTCTTATTTGGGAGTAGCCTACAAGCTGGATTCTCTTATGTTGGATTTTTCTCTGGAATTGGATTAGCCACTCTAATTGGTTACTTAATTGTAGTGCAGGGGAAGAAAATAAATCTGAAACCTTTCTTTAGTATTACCTCTTTGTTTTTAGTGTTGTTTGCTGCAGGTATGGTAGCCTATGGAACACACGAAATGGAAGAGTTTGTGGTAAAAGGAAATCACTTAGAAGTTTTTGGGCTAGAGTCTAAAACTGAAATTACGAGACCTTGGAATATTTTAGTACCTCAAGCTGAATTAGCAGAGGGAGCAACCGAACTGTTCTATAATTTCAATGAACAGAAAGGAAAGTATATTCACATACTACACGATAAAGGAACGGTAGGTTCATTCTTAAAAGGTTTTTTTGGCTATAACTCTAATCCGAATTGGATTGAGCTTTTTGTGTGGATGCTTACCTTAGGTTTTGGTTTGAACATTTGGAGAAGGTTTTACAAGGCTGCTTAATCCCCTCTGTAGCTGACTTTTTTAGACCCACACCATGTTATTTGTGTATAATTGATAAATCACCTGTTTAGTCAATCCTTAAAGCTATTTTGTTTACTTTTGCTGCCGCATACTACATCAAAAGCTACACAGAATAATGAACTACTTATCGGTACAAGATTTAGGGAAGTCCTACGGGATTCAAACTCTTTTTAAAGGATTAAACTTTGGGATTGATCAGGGTCAGAAAGTAGCTTTGGTAGCTAGAAATGGTACGGGTAAAACCACCATTCTTAGAGCTTTAGCTGATGTAGAGCCTGCAGACACAGGATTAATTGTTTTCCGTAAAGGTTTACGTATAGCTTTTTTACAACAAGAATCTGATTTTGGAGATGCCAAAACGGTATTTAGTGCAATCTACGAATCAGACAATCCCTTGCTTTCTGCTATTCAAGAGTACGAGGCTGCAATGTTAAATCCAGAAAATGCCGATGCTTTCCAAAATGCCTTCGATAAAATGGATCAGCTACAAGCCTGGGATTACGAAGTGAAAGTAAAAACGATCTTGTCGAAATTAAAATTAGATGAGTTAAAACAAGATATATCTCTGCTCTCTGGTGGTCAAAGAAAAAGACTGGCACTCGCAAAAATTCTTATTGAACAACCCGATTTTTTAATTCTTGATGAACCTACCAATCACTTGGATTTAGGGATGATTGAATGGTTGCAAGAATTCTTGACTAAAGAAAATGTAACCCTGTTTATGGTTACACACGATCGTTATTTTTTAGATGCTATATGCAACGAAATTCTTGAATTAGAAGAAGGTGATCTTTACCGTTATAAAGGGAATTACACTTATTATTTAGAGAAAAAACAAGAGCGTCAGGAAGTGATGCAAACGAATATAGATAAGGCTAAGAATACATATTCTAAGGAGCTCGAATGGATGCGTAGACAGCCAAAAGCTCGTGGTACAAAATCTAAAGCGCGTATAGATAGTTTTTACGATGTGGAGAAATCTGCTAAAAAACGTATCAAAAATGAGAAGGTTCAACTAGAAGTACAGATGACTCGTTTGGGCTCTAAAATTTTAGAGCTTCATAAGGTTTCTAAAGCCTACGGCGATCTTAAAATACTAGATCAGTTTACCTATACTTTTAAGAAAAGAGATCGTATTGGTATTGTAGGAAAAAATGGGGTTGGGAAAACCACTGTTTTAAATATGCTTACCGGTTCGGAATCTGTAGATGCGGGTAAAATTGTTATTGGAGATACCGTTGTTATCGGCTATTATACCCAAAGTAGTATGAAGATGGACGAGGATAAACGCGTAATTGAAATCATTAGAGATATAGCCGAATACATTCCTTTGGCAGGCGGTAGGAAGTTAACCGCTGCGCAAATGTTAGAGCGTTTCTTGTTTACTAAAGATGCTCAATGGAAACGTGTGAAGGTATTAAGTGGAGGCGAGAAAAAACGCTTGTACCTACTTACTATTCTAATGAAGAATCCGAACTTCCTGATTTTAGATGAGCCTACAAACGATTTAGATTTAATTACACTTAAAGTATTAGAAGATTTCTTAGATGAGTTTCAGGGATGTATGATTACGGTTTCTCACGACCGATATTTTATGGATCGTTTGGTAGACCACCTTTTTGTTTTCGAAGGCGAAGGACAAGTGAAAGATTTCCCTGGTAACTATACCGATTATAGAGAAAATGTTTCTGCTGATGGAAAACTGAAAATTGATAAGCCAAAATCTAAAGATCCTTTAAAAGCAACTAGTACCGAAAAGAAAAAGCTCACCTATAACGAGAAGAAAGAATACGATACTATCGAGTATGTAATCGATAAGTTGGAGCAAGAAAAAGAATCTATAGGTGCTCAGTTTAACGATGCTAGTTTAGATGCCGAAAAGATTAAAGAACTAGGTCAGCGGATTAAAGAACTAGACGATGAAATTGCTTTAAAAACTGATCGTTGGATGGAGCTGGCAGAATTAGCAGGTTAATTATAAATGAGTGTGTTTAGAGAAATCGTCTTTAGAATAGTCGCGTACCTATCCTACAAGTATAAGGCTGTAAATGCTCACGGCTTGCATTCGCCATTTTTATTTGATTTCTATAATGAAGTAATTTCACCGCAAAAAGAGTTTTATTTTTTTAGACGTTTTAGAGAGATATTATCTCAGTATAAGAAGTGTATCTCTACCGAAAACGCCTTATTTTTATTTCGATATGCGGCCTTTTATAAACCACAGTCTATACGTATTGAAAAAGCTAACTTCCCAGTAGCAATAGCTCTAACTATCCCTTCTATTACTAAGGATTTATCGGTGTCTAGTTTAAACGACTATACACAAAAAGAACAAACTGTATTGGCGAGTTTTGGTGTTTTGGTACAAGAGAATTCAAATTCAGATTTATGTTTTATCGAAGCTATTACTGCAAGTACATTTAGCGAAATTCAGGATTATAAATGTATAATTATCCAAAAACCACATCATACAAAAGTAAAACACAATTTGTGGAATAGCCTTTGTGCTTCAAAAGAAGTTTCTATATCGATAGATTTATTCCAATTTGGTATATTGCTAGTCGATAAAAACCAAGCCAAACAACATTTTGTCGTTAAACTTTTTGAATAGTTTAAAATTAAAGATTGGAAATTATTGGTGGTTTCCTGACTTGTAATTTTTATTTTACCCATTATCTAACACAAAGCAAATGTCAAATTCCATTATTGAAATAAAAGGATTAACAAGAGAGTTTACGGTAGGAGCCGAGTTAGTGAAAGCACTACGAGGAATTGATGTATCTATAAATAAAAATGAATACGTTGCCATGATGGGCCCTTCGGGTTCTGGTAAATCTACTTTAATGAATTTATTGGGATGCTTAGATACTCCTACCGCAGGAGATTACAGCCTTAACGCAACCGATGTAAGTTCTTTAAAAGACGATGCACTCGCAGAAATAAGAAACAAAGAAATCGGTTTTATCTTTCAAACCTTTAATTTGCTTCCTCGATTAACTGCCCTAGAAAACGTTGCTCTTCCTTTGGTTTATGCCGGATATAATACCGAAGATAGAAATGCAAGAGCAGCAGAGGTATTAGAAAAAGTAGGACTTGGCGATCGTATGGATCACCGTCCAAATCAATTGTCGGGTGGGCAAAGACAGCGTGTTGCGGTTGCTAGAGCGCTTGTAAATAATCCTTCTATTATATTGGCGGATGAGCCCACGGGGAATTTAGATTCTAAAACCTCCTTAGATATAATGCGACTTTTTGAAGAGATTCATCAAATGGGAAATACTCTTATAGTCGTTACACACGAAGAAGAAGTTGCCGCCCATGCACATAGAATTTTGCGTTTAAGAGATGGTTTGGTAGAAACCGATTTGAAAAACGAAAATATAGTAAAACTGAAATCATAATGAAGGTATATACTAAAACAGGTGATAAAGGGGAGACTTCACTTTTTGGAGGCACACGAGTTTCAAAAGGTAATTTACGCATTCATGCCTACGGAACTGTAGACGAATTGAACTCTTATGTTGGTTTGCTCAGAGATTTATCGAACGTAGAGAGTAGTTGTACGGAGCTCATTAAGGTTCAAGACAGACTCTTTACATTGGGGGCTATTTTAGCGACCGAAAGTGAGTCTGCTAAAAAGAGGCTTCCTATTATTTATCAAACCGATATAGAGTACCTAGAAAAGGCGATTGACAAAATGGAGTCGACATTGGATCCAATTAAGACTTTTGTGCTTCCTGGAGGGCATCCTACGGTGTCGTATTGTCATATATCTAGATGTGTATGTCGTAGAGCAGAACGTTTAACAGTGGAGTTGGCAGAAGATTGTGAAATAGAAAGTTTAGTAATTCAATACCTAAACCGTTTGTCTGACTATCTGTTTGTTTTATCGCGATTTCTTACCAAATCGCTAAATGCTACTGAAATTCCTTGGATTCCTGAGAAGTGATTGTTTGAGAGTGATTTGATGATTTGAGAATGAAGAATTGTTGTGATGGAGAAGGTTTATTTGTTGATTTGAAAAAGAACCAACTGTCATCCTGAGTCTGTCGAAGGACACCATTCACCGTTTCACGATTTAGGTTTTCCGTTTATTAATTTCAAAATAGATTTGAGACAAATAAATAAAAAACTTGCTCAGTTTACGAAATAAATTATATTTGCAAAAAATAAATTAGAACAAAAGAATATGTATTGGACTCTGGAATTAGCCTCTTATTTGAGTGATGCTCCTTGGCCTGCGACCAAAGACGAATTGATTGATTATTCAATCCGTACCGGTGCACCCTTAGAAGTGGTAGAAAATTTACAAGCTATAGAAGACGAAGGCGATACTTACGAATCGATCGAAGAAATTTGGCCTGACTATCCTACCGAAGAAGATTTTCTTTGGAACGAAGAAGAATATTAATGAAGCATCCCTCGAGAAATCGAGGGATTTTTTTTGATACTTATTTTACTTCTGACGCGGAAATACCATTCAAAACTGTTAAAATGACGCTTTGTCAGTTAAAAAGTTTTGGCTTTGAATTTGCTTAGATAAAAGCCATTAATAAAGTCCTCTGTTAGGGCTTTTTATTTACATTTGTTATCCCTTGAAAAATTCAGAAAATGAGCGTTATACAAAATATATTAGGTAAACTTTTCGGTACTAAGGCCGCTAGAGATTTAAAGGATTTAAAACCTATAATCGATAAAGTAAACAAAGTAAGTCCTGCTATTATTGCCTTGTCGGATGACGAGCTTAGAGCAAAAACAATAGAGTTTAAAGAACGAATTGCCAAAGCCATTACCCTTGAAGAAGCAGAGGTGAAAGCAATTCAAGATTCTTTAGATCAAGATGAGGTTGCTATAACCGCGAAGGAAGAAGCTTACAAAAAAATAGATGCATTAAAACAAACTGCTTACGAGAAATCGGAAGCTGTATTGTTAGAGGTTATGCCAGAAGCTTTTGCTGTTGTAAAAGAGACTGCTCGTCGTTTGGCAGAAAATAAAACGCTAACCGTAACTGCAACAGATTTCGATAGAGATTTGGCTGCTGCACACGAGTTTGTAACTATTGAAGGAGATAAAGCTATTTGGGCTAATAACTGGTTGGCTTCGGGTGCTCCACTTACTTGGAATATGGTGCATTACGATGTACAGCTAATTGGTGGTTCTGTACTACACAGCGGGAAAGCTGCAGAAATGCAAACTGGGGAAGGTAAAACTTTAGTGGCTACACTTCCAGTTTATCTAAACGCACTTTCGGGTAGAGGTGTTCACTTGGTAACCGTAAACGATTACCTAGCAAAACGTGATTCCGAATGGATGGGGCCTCTTTATCAGTTCCACGGTCTTTCTGTGGATTGTATCGACAAGCATCAGCCTAACTCTGAAGAAAGAAGAGCTGCTTACCGTTGCGACATTACCTTTGGAACCAACAATGAGTTTGGTTTCGATTACCTGAGAGATAATATGGCGCGATCGCCAGAAGATTTAGTTCAGAGAGAGCATAATTATGCCATTGTAGATGAGGTAGATTCTGTTTTAATTGATGATGCTCGTACGCCATTAATTATTTCGGGCCCTGTACCACAAGGCGATATTCACGAATTTGATGAACTTAAACCTCAGATTCAACTCCTGTACGATACACAGAAAAAATTGGTTACTTCGGAACTTTCTGAAGCTAAAAAACTTTTTGCTGCAGGCGATAAAGATGCCGCAGGTAAGAAGTTGCTTAGAGCCTTTAGAGGTTTGCCGAAAAACAATGCAATGATAAAATTCTTGGCTGAAGAAGGAACGAAAATGTTGCTTCAAAAAACCGAGAACTTCCACATGCAAGATCAGTCTAAAGAAATGCACGTTATTGATGATGAGCTTTACTTTACGATTGAAGAAAAAAGTAATTCTATTGAGCTTACCGACAAAGGGATAGATTTAATATCGACCAATGTAGCCGAAGAAAATTTCTTTATCCTTCCGGATGTAGGAACTGAACTAGCTAAATTAGAAGAAAAGTCTAAAGCTGGAGAAGAAGTACAGGAAGAGAAGGAAACTTTAATGCGCGACTTCTCAATTAAGAGTGAGCGTATACATACCATGAATCAACTTCTAAAAGCCTATGCTTTATTCGAAAAAGAAGTAGACTACGTGTTAATGGACAACAAAGTAAAAATTGTTGACGAACAAACAGGTCGTATCATGGAAGGTCGTCGTTATTCCGATGGCTTACACCAAGCAATAGAAGCGAAAGAAAATGTGAAAATTGAAGCTGCTACACAAACGCATGCTACAGTAACTTTACAAAACTACTTCCGTATGTACAATAAACTGTCGGGTATGACGGGTACAGCGGAAACTGAAGCTGGAGAACTTTGGGATATTTACGAATTGGATGTTGTGGTAATTCCTACCAACCGTCCAATTGTACGTTTCGATTACGAAGACAAAGTATTTAAAACGCAAAGAGAAAAATTTAATGCAGTTGTAGAAGAGGTTGTTTCTCTTTCTAAATCTGGTCGCCCGGTGTTAGTAGGGACTACTTCGGTAGATGTCTCAGAAAAGCTATCTCGTATACTTCAAATACGAGGCGTGAATCACAGCGTGTTAAATGCGAAAAAACACCAGCAAGAAGCGCGAATTGTTGCCGAAGCTGGATTGCCAGGGAACGTAACTATTGCGACCAACATGGCTGGTAGGGGTACCGATATTAAATTGAGCGACGAGGCGAAAGCTGCAGGTGGTTTAGCAATTGTAGGTACCGAACGTCACGATTCTCGTCGTGTAGATAGACAATTAAGAGGTCGTGCTGGTCGTCAGGGTGATGTAGGTTCTTCGCAATTCTTTGTTTCGCTAGACGATAAGTTGATGCGTATATTTGGTTCTGAAAGAATCGCCAAATTAATGGATAGAATGGGCTTAGAAGAAGGAGAGGTTATTCAACACTCTATGATTTCTAAATCTATTGAACGTGCACAGAAAAAAGTAGAAGAAAATAACTTTGGGGTTCGTAAGCGTCTCTTGGAGTTTGATGATGTGATGAACTCTCAACGTGAGGTAGTTTATAAGCGTCGCCGCCATGCCTTAGATGGAGAGCGTTTAATGGTAGACATTACCAATATGTGTTACGATATGTGTGAACTACTCGTTCATGCACATTCAGGTACTAAAGATTACGCAGCCTTTAAATTTGATGTATTGCGTACTTTCTCTATGGACTGCCCATTTGATGAAGCGACCTTTGAAAAAGGAAAAGAGGCTGAGCTTACCGAAGCTCTTTATACCGAAAGTATCAGCTCGTATAAAACTAAAATGGAACGTATTGCCGAAACTGCTTACCCAGTTATGAAAGGTGTGTACGAAGATCCAAATGCGAATTTCGAAAACATTGTAGTTCCATTTACCGACGGTTCTAAAGCTATGCAAGTAGTAACAAACCTAGAGGAAGCTTATAATACCGAAGGGAAAGCATTGATCAACTCGTTTGAGAAAAATGTGACACTTGCTATAATAGATGAAGCTTGGAAAGTGCATCTTAGAGAAATGGATAACTTGAAGCAGTCGGTGCAAAATGCGGTTTACGAGCAAAAAGATCCTTTATTAATTTACAAATTCGAGTCTTTCAACTTGTTTAAAACCATGTTAGAGAAACTCAATACCGATATTGTATCGTTCTTGTACAAGGCTAATTTACCAATTAGAGATCCTAAAGACGTGCTGCAAGCAAAAGCTCCGCAGCGTACAGCTCCAAAGCTCACGGCTTCGCGTAACGATTTACCACAATATTCTTCTAGTTCTACTGCAGATGCGGCTCCAGCTTCTAAGCCAAAGCCTCAACCTGTAAGAGTAGAAGCTAAGGTGGGAAGAAACGAAGCTTGTCCTTGTGGAAGTGGAAAGAAATTTAAACAATGCCACGGTAAATAATACGTCGATTTTAACAAGAATCTTAAACCAAAAACATTAAAAAGGTGTACGGAACTTATAAAGAACATTTACAGACACAGCTCGATGATATTAAATCGTCTGGATTATATAAGAACGAGCGTATTATAGTAACGCCACAAGGTGGAGATATTAAAGTAAGCGATGGGAGCGAGGTAACAAACTTCTGTGCAAACAACTACTTAGGTTTATCTTCTCACCCAGATGTTATACAAGCCTCAAAAGATACTTTAGATTCTCACGGTTACGGAATGTCTTCGGTGCGTTTTATTTGTGGAACTCAAGATATTCATAAGCAGTTAGAAGAAAAAATTTCTTCGTTTTTAGGCATGGAAGACACCATTCTTTATGCCGCAGCATTCGATGCAAATGGAGGGGCTTTTGAACCTTTATTTACTGCCGAAGATGCTATTATTTCAGATGAATTAAACCATGCTTCTATTATAGATGGGGTGCGTTTGTGTAAGGCACAACGCTTCCGTTATAAAAATAGCGACATGGCAGATTTAGAAGAGAAGTTAATCGCATCTCAGTCTGCTCGTTATAGAGTAATTGTTACCGATGGTGTATTCTCTATGGATGGATACATTGCTAAATTAGATGCTATTTGCGATTTAGCAGATAAATACAATGCCTTAGTAATGGTAGATGATTCTCACTCTACTGGTTTTGTTGGTAAAACAGGTAGAGGTACGCACGAGCACTGTAATGTAATGGATCGAGTAGATATTATTACGGGTACATTAGGGAAAGCACTAGGAGGTGCAATGGGTGGATTTACTTCTGCTAAGAAAGAAATCGTAGACATGTTGCGTCAGCGTTCTCGTCCGTATTTGTTTTCTAATTCTTTAGCTCCATCTATTGTAGGTGCTGCTATTAAAGTTTTAGACTTACTCTCTTCTTCTACCGTATTAAGAGATAAGCTAGAAGGGAATGCAAAACAATTCCGGGCAGGAATGGAAGCTGCAGGATTCGATTTACGCCCAGGAGAACACGCTATTATTCCGGTAATGTTATACGATGCTGAGTTGTCGCAAAAGTTTTCAGATAAATTATTGGCAGAAGGAATTTATGTAATTGGGTTCTTCTACCCAGTAGTTCCAAAAGGATTGGCTAGAATTAGAGTTCAAATTTCTGCGGCTCACGAGTCCTATCATATAGAAAAAGCCATTACTGCATTTACAAAAGTAGGGAAGGAATTGGGTGTTATAAAGTAGCTGGTTATTGTTTGTTTTTAGTTGTAGGATGTTTTGTATTTAACTCCTTTTCTATCAACGAATAACCATCAACGAACATCGAATGTTTACAATCAAAAAAGATAATAAGGGCAAGGTGGTTATTTGTGAAAAAAATAACTAACTTTGCCCTCCGTTTTTATGGGCAACATGTGTCCAATAAGTAACGGGAATTAATTAACCTAAATCAGAGAAAGGTGAATACATTAAGCTACAAAACTGTATCGGCTAACGCTCAAACTGTTCAAAAAGAATGGTTAATGGTGGATGCTGATGGACAGACGTTGGGGCGTATGGCTTCTAAGGTTGCATTTCTGATCCGTGGTAAGCACAAGCCAAGTTTTACTCCTCACGTAGATTGTGGAGATAACGTGATTGTGATTAACGCAGAGAAGATCGTGTTAACTGGTAACAAATGGGAAGCTAAAGAATACGTAAGACATACAGGATATCCTGGTGGACAACGTATCGCTACAGCAAGAGAAGTATTTGAGAAGGACCCAACGCGTTTGGTAACAAAAGCGGTTTACGGGATGCTTCCAAAAAACAAATTAGGGTCTGTTTTGAACAAAAATTTACGTGTCTTCGTTGGTGATGTACACGGATTAGATGCTCAAAAGCCAAGACTAATCAACTTAAAAGATATCAAGTAAGATGGAAGTTGTTCACACAATCGGTAGAAGAAAAAAAGCGGTAGCCCGTGTATACCTTACAGAGGGTACTGGTGCTATTGTTATAAATGGTAAAGACGTAAAGGATTACTTTACACTTGCCACGCTACAATACAAACTTGAGCAAGCTCAAGTTTTGGCCGGTGTTGAGGGTCAATACGATATTAAAGCAAACGTAGATGGCGGTGGTATCACCGGTCAAGCAGAAGCAATTCGCTTGGGTATCTCTCGTGCTTTAGTACAAATAAATCCTGATCACCGTGCAACCTTGAAACCACAAGGATTGTTAACTCGTGACCCTAGAATGGTTGAACGTAAGAAACCAGGACAAAAGAAAGCTCGTAAGAAATTCCAGTTCTCTAAACGTTAATATTGGTTTAGTATCTAAATTGTTAAGACTGCTTTGGCATTACTTAACGATTGCGAAAACGTAAAAAGAAAGTAAACAGACACAATAAAATGGCTGAAATTAAAGAACTTTTAGACGCAGGTGTACACTTTGGACACTTAACGCGCAAATGGAATCCTAACATGGCACCATATATTTTTATGGAACGCAATGGGATCCACATCCTCGATCTTAATAAAACCGTTGTAAAGCTTGAAGAAGCTAAAGACGCAATGAAAAAGATCGCCCGCTCTGGGAGAAAAATCATGTATGTTGCAACAAAAAAGCAAGCAAAAGAAATTGTTGCTGCTTCTGCAAGAGAAGTAAATATGCCTTATATCACTGAGCGTTGGCCTGGTGGAATGTTGACTAACTTCGTAACGATCCGTAAGGCCGTTAAGAAGATGTCGTCTATCGATAAGATGAAGGTTGATGGTACTTTTATGGTTCTTTCAAAAAGAGAACGTTTACAAATCGACCGTCAGAGAGCTAAATTAGAAAAGACCTTAGGTTCTATTTCTGATATGTCTCGTTTACCTGCCGCTCTATTTATTGTAGATGTAAAACGTGAAGCTATTGCTATCGCTGAAGCGAAAATTTTAGGAATTCCTACTTTCGCTATGGTGGATACAAATGTTGATCCTGAGTTAGTAGATTTCCCTATTCCTTCAAACGATGATGCTTCTAAATCTATCACTATCATTTTAAACGAGGTTAACGCCGGAGTTTTAGAAGGATTAGCTGAAAGAAAGAAAGAAAAAGAAGTTCAAGCTGCTGCGAAGAAAGACGAAGCTGCTGCGAAAGAAGAAGTGAAAGAAGTAAAAGAAGAAAAGGCTGAAAAAGCTGAATAATTTATAAGATTGATTAGCCTTTAGGGCTAATCTTTTTTTAACCCTTATTTTCTGTGATTATGAAAATTGCTGCTGCAGACGTAAATAAATTAAGAAAGCAAACAGGTGCCGGAATGATGGACTGCAAGAATGCTCTTGTAGAAGCTGAAGGTGACTTTGAAGCTGCAATCAATGTTCTTCGTAAGAAAGGACAAAAAATTGCTGCTAAACGTGCCGACAGAGATGCATCTGAAGGTGTTGCTTTAACAAAAATTAATGCAGACAATACCGCTGGTATTGCTATTGTATTAGCTTGTGAAACAGATTTCGTTGCTATTAACGATACTTTCAAAGCTTTGGCATCTCAATTTGCTGATATCGCTTTAACTCAACCTAACAAAGAAGCCTTTTTAGCTGCTGATTTCGACGGTATGACAGTAACTGAAAAGTTAACTGAGCAAACAGGTGTTATTGGTGAGAAGATTGAAATTAAAGGTTTCGATAGAGTAGAAGCTAACTTTGTTGGTTCTTACACACACGGATCTAAAATTGCTGTTTTAGTTGGTTTAGATAAGGCTGTTGATAATGCAGATGTATTAGCAAAAGATTTATCTATGCAAGTTGCCTCTATGGGAGCTACAACTTTATCGTTTAGAGATTTTGATCCTGCTTTTGTAGCTTCAGAAACGGAAGCGAGAATTGCAGTAATTGAAAAAGATAATATCGAGTTAGCGCGTTTAGGTAAAACACTTAAAAACGTTCCTCAATATATTTCAATGTCTCAATTATCTGATGCAGTTATTGCAGAAGCTAAAGCGGCTATTGAAGCTCAATTACAAGCTGAAGGTAAGCCAGAGAAAATCTGGGACAAAATTGTTCCTGGAAAAGTAACTCGTTTTATCGCAGATAATACTTCTCTAGATCAAGAAATGTGTCTTTTAGATCAAGACTTTATCAAAGACGAAAAGTTAAATGTTGCTGGTTATATCGCTACTTTTGGTGATGTTACTATTGCAGAGTTTAAAAGAGTAGCCCTAGGTTAATCTTTGTTTTCAAAATATTTAAAAGCCACTCTTTATGAGTGGCTTTTTTTGTGTTTAAAATTTCTGAAATACTTAATTTTTACTTCCAACGATTTAGCTATCTTTGAAAAACTTTTCTCAATAGCACGTAACGATGAAATACAAAAGAATTCTTCTTAAACTTAGTGGTGAAGCCCTTATGGGAGACGGTGAATACGGAATTTCTCCTGATAAAATTGCCGAATATGCTAGAGATATTCAAACCATAGTTGACCTCGGTTGTGAGGTTGCAATTGTTATTGGTGGTGGGAATATTTTCCGTGGTGTACAAGCTGCTAATAGTGGAATGGACAGAGTGCAAGGTGATTATATGGGAATGCTAGCAACCGTAATAAATGGTTTAGCACTTCAATCTTCTCTTGAGCATATTAATGTGAAGACACGTTTAATGTCTGCCATTAAAATGGATGAGATTGCAGAACCCTTTATCCGTCGTAGAGCTATAAGACACCTTGAGAGAGGTAGAGTTGTTATTTTTTCTGCGGGTACTGGGAATCCATATTTTACAACCGATACCGCTGCTACACTTAGAGCTATTGAAGTTGAAGCAGATGTGATTCTTAAAGGAACCCGTGTAGATGGAATTTATACCGCTGATCCTGAAAAAGACCCTACTGCTACAAAATACGACACCATTACTTTTGATGAGGTTTATCGCAATGGTCTTAACGTAATGGACATGACTGCTTTTACGTTATGTAATGAAAATAAATTGCCAATTATGGTGTTTAATATGAATACCCCAGGTAATTTATTAAATGCTGTTAAAGGAAAAGAAATCGGTACACTAGTTACTTTTTAGTACCCTAAAATATATATGATGAACGAAGAAGTAGAGTTTTGTTTAGATAGTGCAAAAGAAAGTATGGGTAAAGCATTGATTCATTTCGATTCTGAACTTTTAAAAATTAGAGCTGGAAGAGCAAATCCTCAAATGCTTTCTGGTGTTATGGTAGATTATTATGGTTCTATGACTGCCTTGCCTCAAGTAGCTAATGTGGGTACTCCAGATGCACGTACACTTACTGTACAACCATGGGAAAAAGGAATGCTTGCTGAGTTAAACAAAGCGATCATAAATTCTAATTTAGGCTTTAGTCCTATGGATAATGGTGAAATGTTAATTATTAATATTCCACCGCTTACAGAAGAACGTCGTGTAGAATTAGTGAAACGTTCAAAAGGAGAATCCGAAAATTGCAAAGTAGTTATTCGTTCTGCGCGTAAAGATGCCAACGATGAAATTAAAAAGCTAGCCAAAGATGGTTTAGCAGAAGATATTGCTAAAGATGCTGAAGCTTCAATACAGAAACTTACTGACACATATATAGCCAATGTTGAGGCAGTCCTAAAAGTTAAGGATGCCGAAATTATGAAAGTATAATTTGAGCAAGCTTCGGCTTGCTTTTTCTATTTTATTTAACAGCGATTAACGATTTTATGTGGGCAAATATTTCTCGACTTATTCTTAGAAATAAATTATTCTTATTACTCGCTTTATTGGTTGCCACTATTTTTATGGCCAATAAGGCTAAGGATGTTTTATACTCATACGAGTTTATGCCATTGTTGCCAGAAGATGATCCTGTTTTTGTAGAGTATCAAGATTTTCTAAATTATTTTGGGCAAGATGGAAATGTCCTTGTCGTTGGTTTCCAAACAGATTCCTTATTTGAATTAGAGAAGTTTAATGCTTTTTACGATTTAAATAATGAGCTCGAAAATGTGCCCGGTGTAGAAGGGGTAGTGTCTCTTTTACAAGCTCATAATATGGTGAAAAATGAAAAGACCAAATCTTTTGAATTTGTCCCCGTATTTAGCGATAGAGTTGAAAGCCAGTTGGAGCTTAGTGCTGTTAAAAAACAAATTGACTCTCTACCTTTTTACGAAAACCTGTTTTATAATTCAGAGTCTAATGCCTATTTAATGGCTTTGACACTCAATAAGTCCATATTAGCTTCCGAAGAAAGAGTTGCTCTTATACAGACTATTGAGGATTTAGTAAATCCTTTTTCTGTAAAATCGAATTTCGATGTTCACTACTCTGGATTACCTTATATTAGAACCAAGAGTACAACGAAAACGAAGGCCGAAGTGCAGATGTTTATCTTTCTAGCAATGGCAGTAACAGCATTAATCATGCTTTTGTTTTTCCGCTCTTTTTCTGCAATGTTCTATTCAATGCTTGTGGTAGGTATTGGAGTTATTTGGGCTATTGGAACTATAAATTTACTCGGCTTTAAAATTACAATATTAACAGCATTGATCCCTCCATTGATAATTGTTATCGGGATACCAAATTGTATTTTCCTACTCAATAAATACCATAGTGAGTTTAAACATCACGGTAATAAAATAAAGGCTTTAAGTAGGGTAATACAAAAGGTAGGAAATGCTACTTTTATGACCAATGCTACTACTGCTGCAGGTTTTGCTACTTTTGTGATTACTCAAACACAAATATTGGTAGAGTTTGGTATTGTTGCTTCAATCAATATATTATTAGTGTTTTTTATCTCATTAATTATTATCCCTTCTATATATAGTTATTTGCCTGCACCCAAAGAGCGTCACCTTTCTCATTTAGAAAGAACTTGGGTAAATAACCTAACCGCTTGGATGGAGAAGGTCGTTTTATACCATAGAAAAAGTGTGTATATTTTCACCGCTTCTTTATTAATAGTCGCTTTTTATGGGGTTTCAAAAATTCAAACTACAGGGAATATTGTAGATGATATTCCAAAAGATGATCCTATTTATTTAGATCTTCAATTTTTTGAAGAGCATTTTGCTGGAGTAATGCCTTTCGAAATTATGGTTGACACCCATAAAAAAAATGGAGTTAATAAATCTTCGACTCTAAAAAGAATTGAAAAATTAGAAAAAGTACTGGCAGCTTACCCAGAAATATCTAGTACCACCTCGATTGTAAACTTAGCAAAGTTTTCTAAACAAGCTTATTATAACGGAAACCCAGATTATTATAGCTTACCTACCTCACAAGAAAAAAGCTTCATTCTTAAATATGCTAAAAAATCGGTAGCTGGAAACAGGGATTTGTTTAGCAGCTTTATGGATTCTACCAATAGCGTAGCTAGGGTTTCGGCCAGAATGAAAGATATAGGAACCAAGCAAATGCGTGCTTTAAGAGACTCTATTCAGCCTCAAATAGACGCTATTTTTAATCCTGAGAAATACGATGTTTCTATAACAGGTACAAGTGTGCTATTCTTAGAAGGTACCACCTATTTAGTGCGAAATCTGTTTAGTAGTTTATTACTCGCCATTGGCTTAATTGCCATATTAATGGCTTGGATGTTCTCCTCTTCTCGAATGGTAGTAGTTTCTTTACTACCCAACCTTATACCTCTTGTGCTTACTGGAGCTTTAATGGGCTATTTTGGAATCTCTATCAAACCCTCTACCATACTAGTATTTAGTATTGCTTTTGGTATTTCTATAGACGATACCATTCACTTTTTGGCTAAATACCGCCAAGAGTTAAAAGCCAATAATTGGAATATTCGCATAGCTGTAATTAACGCATTGCGCGAAACAGGGATCAGTATGTTTTATACTTCAATTGTACTCTTCTTTGGTTTTTCTATATTTATAGCTTCAGAGTTCGGAGGTACGGTAGCCTTAGGTTTACTCGTTTCTGTAACGCTGTTATTTGCCATGATGGCAAACTTGCTCTTGCTTCCTTCTTTACTGCTTTCTTTAGAGCGTATTATTACTACGCGTTCTTTTAGAGAACCTCTAATAGATATTTTAGACGAGGAAGAAGATATAGAACTCGATGCCTTAACCATACGAAAAAACACTTAATATGAAAGGGATAATTTTAGCTGGAGGATCTGGTACTCGCTTGCACCCACTTACCTTATCGGTGAGTAAGCAATTGATGCCAGTGTACGATAAACCCATGATTTATTACCCGCTATCCACTCTTTTGCAAGCGGGGATTTCAGAAATTTTAATTATTTCTACTCCTCACGATATGCCTGCTTTTAAAAAGTTATTAGGCGATGGTACATCACTAGGGTGTAAATTTGAATACGCTATTCAAGAAGTGCCCAATGGTTTGGCTCAAGCTTTTGTTATTGCTGAAGATTTTATTGGAGACGACGATGTTGCCTTAATCTTAGGAGATAATATTTTCTACGGTGCAGGAATGTCCTCCTTGCTAAAACACCACAGCAAACCAAATGGAGGAGTAATTTTCGCCTACCATGTATCAGATCCTGAACGCTATGGAGTCGTAGAATTTGACGCTCATTTTAAAGCCGTTTCTATAGAAGAAAAACCAAAAACTCCAAAGTCTAATTATGCAGTCCCTGGATTGTATTTTTACGATAATAGCGTAGTGGAGATTGCAAAATCCTTGGAACCTTCTGCTCGTGGAGAATACGAAATCACCGACATTAATAAAGAATACTTACGCAGAGAACAACTTCAAGTAGGAATACTTGATAGAGGTACCGCTTGGTTAGATACCGGCACCTTTGCTTCCTTAATGCAAGCTGGGCAATTTGTACAGGTTTTAGAAGAAAGACAAGGGTTAAAAGTTGGTTGTATAGAAGAAGAAGCTTATCGTGCAGGTTTTATAAATACACAACAGCTAAAAGAACTTGCTAAACCCTTATTAAAAAGTGGCTACGGAAAATACTTGATGCACATAGATGAATAACTTAAAATCGATTGCTGATTTACAGGTACTTCTACACAAGGCTTTACAAAAGACCTCTTTTGTTGCCAAGCCTGCAGAGTTATACGAACCTATTTCTTACATCCTCAGTTTGGGTGGAAAGCGATTAAGACCCGTTTTGGTTTTAATGGCTACCGATATGTACGGAGCAGATGTAAATGCCGCTATTCCACAAGCTATTGGTATAGAGTTGTTTCACAACTTTACACTTATGCACGACGACATCATGGATGCGGCACCTTTGAGAAGAGGAAAAACTACCGTACATGAAAAGTGGAATACCAATATAGGAATTCTCTCTGGCGATGCTTTATTTGTGAAAGCCTATCAGTCGATTGTAAAAACTGAGCCTAAATATTTAGTAGCGCTAATGGACTTGTTTAATCAAACAGCTTTGGAAGTTTGCGAGGGACAGCAGTACGATATGAATTTTGAAAAGCAAGAACGCGTTTCTATGTCTGAGTACTTACAGATGATAAAGTTTAAAACGGCTGTACTTTTGGCATGTGCTTTAAAATCGGGTGCTTTGGTAGCGGAAGCATCGGCTAAAGACCAACAACATTTATACGATTTTGGAATCCATATAGGATTGGCTTTCCAACTCATGGACGACATATTGGATGTATACGGTTCTCAAAAAGATTTTGGTAAACAAATTGCCGGGGATATACTTTGCAATAAAAAAACCTGCCTGTACATAAAAGCTTACGAAACAGCTTCCGTTGCCCAGTTACAGGTACTCGATTACTATTTTGATTCTGTAGATTTCCCCGCTCAAGAAAAAATTGAAAAGGTGATGGAGGTTTATGAACAACTAAACGTTCAGTCTTTGTGTAAAGACATGATGGACGAGCATTTTGCAATTGCCCAAACACATTTACAAGATATAGAAGTTAGTGAAGAAAGAAAAGCAACACTTCAAGAATTTGCTCAACTCCTAATGGTACGTGTAAACTAATGAACTTTGAACTTCAAAATATTGAAGATTATACCAAGGATTTATCCTGGATGCTCAAAGCTCTGGCTCAGCTAGAAAAGGAATTCTCTACAGAAGACTGGTTGTTCATAAAACCAGTCCATCCAGCAACTGCTTTTACTGAAATATGTGAACAGCTTTATCCGAAATTAGCGAATGCGATTAGCGAAAAAGGAGACCATTATACGAAGCATCTCCTGTATACAATAGATATATCTGAGTCTCAGGTTGCTAAGGCTGCCGCTTTAGCAGTAGACTTAGATTTCACTTTATTGCTTACAAAGCTCATTGTTAGGCGATGCCTACAAAAAGTACTGATTAGAAACTATTATAAAAGCCCTGAAAAATTCGCTTTGGGCAACAGCTTAGAAGAATAAATTATTTATTTTTGCTGTGAATTTTTGCGTTTAAGAAAACGATGGACAATTACTCATTTTTGGGAGCAGCTAATACTGCTTTTTTTGAGGAGATCTACGAACAGTATCTCAAAGAGCCCGATTCAGTAGAATCGAGTTGGAGAAGTTTCTTTCAAGGTTACGACTTTGCGAACGAATCTTACTCCGAAGATGAGCTTGAAGCTCAGCTGCCAGATTCCTTTAAAAAGGAATTTAAGGTTATCAACCTAATCAATGCATACCGCCAACGCGGGCATTTGTTTACCAAAACAAATCCTGTACGTGAACGTCGCGATTATAATCCGAAATTAGATTTAGTTAATTTCGAATTGTCGGAAGCCGATCTTGAAACTGTTTTTCAAGCGGGTACACAATGTGGTATTGGGGCAGTATCTCTAAAAGCGATTGTAGCTCACCTTAAAAAAGTGTACTGCCAATCGATTGGGGTAGAGTATATGTATATCCGAGATCTAAAAGAAACAGATTGGATAAAGAACTACATACACCAAAACGATAACCAGCCGAACTTTAGTGCGGATCAGAAAAAACAAATTTTAAAGAAACTCAACGAAGCGGTTGCTTTCGAGAATTTCTTACACACCAAATACGTTGGTCAAAAACGTTTTTCACTTGAAGGTGGAGAAGCGTTAATTCCTGCCCTTGATGCTTTGGTAGAATACGGTTCTACCTTAAACATTAAAGAGTTTGTTATTGGGATGGCGCACCGTGGTAGATTAAGTGTGTTGGCAAACATATTTAAGAAACCTTACAAACAGGTATTTAAAGAGTTTGAAGGTAAAGGCTACGAAGATGAAGAGTTTGATGGGGATGTAAAATACCACTTAGGCTATTCGTACGATGTAACTACCGATTCTGGAAAAGACGTAAGCATGAGTTTGGTTCCAAACCCATCGCATTTAGAAACAGTGAGTGCAGTAATGCAAGGTATTTCTAGAGCCAAGATAAATCATAAATACCAAGGCGATAACTCAAAGCTTCTTCCGATTATCATACATGGTGATGCGGCTGTAGCTGGACAAGGAATTGTTTTTGAAATTGTACAAATGGCTCAATTACCTGCTTATAAAACAGGGGGGAGTATTCATATTGTAATCAATAATCAAGTTGGTTTTACAACCAATTATCTAGACGGTCGTTCGAGTACCTACTGTACCGATGTGGCGAAAACTACACTGTGCCCTGTATTACACGTTAATGGTGATGATGTGGAAGCAGTTGTTCATGCAATGAATTTTGCTGTGGCTTACCGTCAAGAATTTAAAAAAGATGTTTTCATCGATTTATTATGCTACCGTAGATACGGACATAACGAAGGAGATGAGCCGCGTTTTACGCAACCTAAATTATACCTAGCAATAGCTAAGCATCCAAATCCAAGAGAAATCTACAACGAAAAGTTGATGGCTCAAGGAGTTGTAGAAGCGAATATTGTGAAGGAAATGGCTTCGAACTTTAAAGCTCTTTTAGAGCTTGATTTAAGCGAAGCTAAAAGTGCAGAGACCACAACTATTACTCGTTTCATGGAAAAAGAGTGGGCGCATATTTCTAAAGCAAAGCCTTTAGATTTTGAGTCTTCACCTGAAACGGGAGTCTCTAGAGATCAATTAGCTAAAATTGCTAAGGCACTTTATACAGCACCTAAGGATCATCAGTTTTATAAAAAAGCTTTACGTCTGATAAAGGATCGTGAAAAAATGTTTAACGATACCGATCGATTGGATTGGGGAATGGCAGAATTACTAGCTTACGGTTCCATCTTAACAGAAGGACACGAGGTTCGTATGACTGGACAGGATGTTGAACGTGGTACTTTCTCTCATCGCCATGCGATATTGAGAGATGTAGATTCTGAAGCTCGTGTATGCCTATTAAACCATATTGAGGAAGGACAAGGTAAGTTTGAAATTTACAACTCTCTATTATCTGAATACGCGGTTTTAGGTTTCGACTATGGTTATGCCATGGCTTCGCCTGATGTATTAACTATTTGGGAAGCTCAGTTTGGTGACTTCTCTAATGGTGCACAAATTCTAATAGATCAGTATTTAGCTGCAGCCGAAGATAAATGGGAGATTTACAACTCCTTAGTGATGTTGTTACCTCACGGTTACGAAGGCCAAGGAGCAGAGCACTCGAGTGCGCGTTTAGAGCGTTACTTAACTTTGTGTGGACAGTATAATATGCAGGTAGCCAATGCGACTACACCAGCAAATTTCTTCCACCTATTGCGCCGTCAGTTACATAGAGACTTCCGTAAGCCTCTTGTGGTTATGAGTCCTAAGAGTTTATTGCGTCATGCACAATGCGTATCTTCGGTTTCGGACTTAGTAAACGGAAGATTCCAAGAAGTTATAGACGATGTGAGTGCTGTAGCTACCGAAGTTAAGAAGGTTGTCTTCTGTTCTGGTAAGTTATACTACGAATTACTCGAAGAAAAAGAAAAACTAAATGCGGATGATACTGCTTTAGTACGTTTGGAACAATTGTATCCATTCCCTAAAACACAGTTAGAAGCAATAGTAGGAAAATATGCAAATGCCGAAACGTATGTATGGGCTCAAGAAGAACCTGAAAACATGGGTGCTTGGGGCTTTATTCTTCGTCATTGGCGTGAATTGCCACTACATGTGGTAGCACGTTCTGCGAGTGCAACACCTGCATCGGGATCTTCTAAAAGGGCTGCTCGTCGTCAGCGTGCCGTAATAGAAGGCGTATTTAAATTGTAAGAAAAGAAATTAAGATTCAAAATTATACCGCTATGATCATTGAAATGAATGTTCCATCTCCTGGTGAGTCGATCTCTGAAGTAGAGATTGCAACTTGGCTTGTAGCCGAAGGAGAGTACGTTGAAAAAGATCAAGAGATCTGCGAAATCGATTCTGATAAAGCTACCCTTACATTGGCAGCTGAAGAAAGTGGAGCGATTTCGATTAAAGTTGAAGAAGGTGAAACGGTTGCCATTGGCGATATAGTATGTACTATTGATACTGCTGCCGAAGGAACGGCTTCTACTACTGCAACAAAATCTGATGCTCCTGCAGCTGCACCTACAAGTGCTGCTAAAGTAAGTGCTACAGAAACTACCTATGCAACTGGTACTCCATCTCCTGCAGCTCGCAAGATGATGGCAGAACAAGGTGTGGATATAGCACAAGGTTCTGGTAAAGGTGGTCGTATTACTAAGGAAGATGTAGTAAAAGCGAAAACTGCAATGGGTAATGGTCCTGGACCTCGTGGTTCGGAGCGTAAAAAAATGTCGGTACTTCGTAGGAAAGTGGCTGAACGTTTGGTTTCTGTAAAGAACGAAACAGCTATGCTTACTACTTTCAACGAGGTAGATATGAAGCCTATTATGGATCTTCGTAAGATTTATAAAGAAGAATTTAAAGAGAAATTTGGTGTCGGTTTAGGCTTTATGTCATTCTTTACAAAAGCAGTTACTAGAGCTCTTAAATTGTTCCCAGATGTAAATGCAATGATCGATGGTAAAGAAGTAATTTACTACGACTATGCAGATATTTCTATTGCTGTAAGTTCTCCAAAGGGACTAATGGTTCCTGTTGTTCGCAACGCAGAATTATTAGACTTCGAAGGAGTAGAATCTGAAATCAAACGTTTGGCTATTAAAGCGCGCGATGGAAAGATTAGTATGGACGATATGTTAGGAGGTACTTTTACAATTACCAATGGTGGTGTATTCGGATCTATGCTTTCCACACCAATTATTAATCCTCCACAATCTGCAATCTTAGGAATGCACAATATTGTGGAACGTGCTATGGTAGTAGATGGAGAAATTGTTATCCGTCCTATTATGTATGTAGCTCTTTCTTACGATCACCGTATTATTGACGGACGTGAGTCGGTTGGTTTCTTATGTGCCGTAAAAGAAGCACTCGAAAATCCTATTGAGTTTTTACTTGGTGGTGAAGCAAACGTAAAACAGAGTTTAGGTCTATAAGACTTTAATTATATTTTAAAACCTCCTTTGAGTCAATCGAAGGAGGTTTTTGTATTCAAAGCATAACATGGTAGTGTCTAGTTAATGTTGTGTAGTCTTATTTGTCACTAAGTCAGTGGTTTAGGTATTTGTTGTTAACATTCATTTAACATGTATAAATTTTGTACTGAATAGAATAGCTCTACATTTGCCATGAATTTTAGCAGTTTGAGCAATGATACCAAGAATAAAATTTCAGAAC
>CAJJAI010000014.1 GCA_905182215.1 Flavobacteriales bacterium UBA6772
TTAAATCTAGATAATCTCAATCAGAATAACGATCCTGGACCCAACGGTGTTTTCGATTTCATTTCCGATTTAACCATAAAGAAATCTAATGGTAGAGTTTACCTACCTGCCGTGGAACCATTTGGGAGCTATTTACGATCCAAATTCCAAGATGCTGGTGTCAATCAGGAAATAACAGATTCTTATATTTTTGATGCACTATACGATTCTACAAAAACAGCTGCCTCACAATTAGCAGAGTTAAACAAGTTTTTACTTAAAGGACAATACAAATCGGCTTCTGGCTCCGACATACCTTTAAACGCCATGCACATCCCCGAGGGTTCGGTTAGTGTAACAATGGGTGGTGTTGCTTTAGAAGAAAACATACATTATACCGTAGATTATAACCTTGGTAGAGTGAAAATTATTGATGAAGGTATATTAAGTTCTGGCCAGCAAATTGATGTTAATCTGGAAAGTAATTCGGGCTATTCTAATACCACCAAAAGATATTTAGGATTACATGCCGATTATAAGTTTAATGATGATTTACTGCTAAGTGCAACATTATTAAATTTATCTGAATCTTCTCAGACTACAAAAATTAATATGGGTGATGAGCCTATATCGAATACTATTTGGGGATTTAACGGGTCGTATAAAACAGAATCTCAATTCTTAACCACACTAATAGATAAATTACCATTAATAGAAACTAAGGAGAAATCAAACTTCACTATTTCTGGGGAATTTGCACAGTTTATTCCTGGGCATTCAAAAACTCTAAATGTAGATGCAGAGGGAACAGCCTATATAGATGATTTTGAAAACAGTCAGTCGCCAATTGATTTAAGAAATTCGAGTGCTTGGAATTTAGCTAGTACACCACAAGACCCTAATTTGTTTCCTGAAGCTCTCCTGAATAATGACATTCGATACGGTTATAACAGAGCTTTAATTTCTTGGTATTTTATCAATTCAGATTTTCAAAGAGAAACTGTTGTTGCACCGAGTCATTTATCCGATGAAGACCGAGAAGCACCTTATGTAAGAGAGATTTCAATTAATGAAATTTTTCCTGATAAGGATATTCCAAATGGTCAACCCTTACGTTTGCGAACTTTCGATTTAGCTTTTTACCCAGAAGAAAGAGGTCCTTATAATTACGATGTTGAAGGTGGGGAGTACTCAAGCGGACTCGATGAAGATGGTGCTTTATTGGCTCCAGAATCTCGTTGGGCAGGTGTGGTTAGACAAATAGATAATAACGATTTTGAGACTGCAAATATTGAGTTTTTAGAATTTTGGATGATGGATCCGTTTATTGAAAACCCCTTAGATGCTGGTGGAGATTTCTATATAAACTTAGGAAACGTATCGGAAGATATTCTTAAAGATTCGCGTAAGAGTTACGAAAACGGCTTACCTATAGATGGCGGAGACGATAATATAGATACTACAGCTTGGGGTAGAGTGCCCTCTGTGCAAGCTTTAGTAACGGCGTTTAATAGTGGAGGTAGTGCTAGAGATAATCAAGATGTTGGACTCGATGGATTGGACGATGAGATGGAACGTGATTTTGTCCCTTTTAGTGACTTTGAAACGAGTTCTTATTTAGATAGAATTCGTGATCAGTATGGTGAAGGCTCAGTCGCTTTTATAAAAGCAAATAAAGATCCTTCGGCAGATAATTACCACTTTTATTATGGTACAGATTACGATTCTCAAGAAAAACCGATTCTCGATCGCTATAAAAAATACAATGGTCTAGACGGAAACTCTCCTATGGATGATGATTCGCAGTCTTCGTATACTCAGCTACCAAACGTAGAGGATATAAATAACGATTATACACTGAGCGAATCGGAGTCGTATTACCAATATCGTATAAGTATGGATCCTGATTCGCTGCAAGAAGTGGGTTCAAATTTCATTACTTCCATTATCGAAAATGCTGGTCCTAATAACGATACTCGTTGGATTCAGTTTAAAGTACCTATTAGAGATTTTGAAAATAAAGTAGGATCAATACCCGATTTTAAGTCCATTCGTTTTATGCGGATGTTTATGAAAGGATTTACAAATCCTACCGTTTTGCGTTTTGCAACCCTCGATATGGTACGTGGAGAATGGCGTAAATACTTAAACAGCTTAGCTCGTCCAGATGCTATAGAAGCTGACAATACCACATTCGATATTTCTGTAGTAAACTTAGAAGAAAATGGGCGTAGAGATCCGGTAAATTATGTACTTCCTCCCGGAATTATAAGAGATCAAATTTTAGGTTCTACCGCTACGCAGCAACAAAACGAGCAATCGATGAGTTTTAAAATTTGCGATTTAGCAAATGGCGATGCTCGTGGTGCATTTAAAAATGTAACCATGGATATGCGTACTTATAATAAGATAAAATTCTTTGTTCACGCCGAAGAAATGAATCCTGACAAGCCTTTAAACGATAAGGATTTGAGTATGTTTATTCGAGTAGGAACCGATTATAGCTCTAATTATTACGAGTACGAAGTACCTTTAGAAGTTACTGATTGGGGCGCTTCTGCCCGAGCCGATGTTTGGCCTGAGGACAATGAATTTGAAATTAATTTCGACAAATTAAAAGAAGCCAAAGCTGCGCGTAATACTGAAATTAGAAATGGAAATGTAGCTGTTAATTTTACTACACCATTTTATTATGCTGATGGTATACGTAGAATAACAATTATCGGAAATCCAAACTTAGGAAATGTTCGTACCATAATGCTTGGAGTTCGTAATCCCGAAGTTAATGCAGAATTTAATCCAGAAGACGATGGAGAAGATAAATGTGCTGAAATTTGGATAAACGAACTGCGTTTAACCGATTTTGATGAACGTGGTGGTTGGGCAGCTAAAGCTCAAATGAAAACGAGGTTTGCTGATATTGGAAGTGTAAGTTTAGGTGGTAATATTAGTTCTGTAGGTTTTGGTAGCTTAGAGCAAAGTGTAACCGAAAGAAATAAAGAAGATACCAGACAATATAATTTCACTTCTAATATAGAACTAGGAAAGTTATTCTCTGAAGAGGCAAACATTAAAATCCCTCTTTATATAGGGGTCTCAGAAACCGTTTTAAAACCACAATTTAATCCATTAGATCCTGATGTGGAATTGCAAGCCTCTATAGCTGCAGAACAAACTCAAGGAGCAAAGGATACCCTGCGTAGTATAGTAGAAAATTATACGATGCGCCGATCCATAAACTTAACTAATGTTCGTAAAGAACGTGGTGGTAAAAAGAAATCTGCAAAAAATAAAGGTGGCAGAGGTAGCAAAGGAGGATCGAGAGGTGGCTCTAAAAACAAACTATACGATATAGAAAACCTTAGTTTGAGCTACTCCTTTAACGAAGTGTTTAATAGAAATATTAACACAGAGTTTAGTACCATGCAAGAACATAGTGGTGGCTTTGGTTATAATTTTAATAATAGCCCTAAAAATTACAAGCCTTTTGGAAAGGTTAAGTTTTTGAAAAAATCGACATATTTAAGACTTATAAAGGACTTTAACTTTTATCTACTCCCAAAAACGATTTCTGCTAGAACAGATTTTAATAAAACGTATTCTGAAACTAAAATGCGAAATTTGGCGAGTTTAAATGCTTTAAGCTCTGTTAATATTATTGAACCTGATACGATGTTCAATAAGATGTTTAACATTACTCAGAACTATAGTGTTAAGTATGATTTGGCTAGAAGTATAAAATTGAATTTCTCTACCAACTCTCGTTCTATTGTAGATGAGCCAGAAGGGAAAATTGATACCCAAACAGAGCGGGATGCGCTGCGCGATAGCATTATGAATTTTGGGCGTACAACCTCTTACCATCATCAATTTGACGTTCGATATACTGTACCGCTAAATAAATTCCCACTTACAAATTGGATGACTTTGTCTTTAACTTACGATGCTACCTATGATTGGACTGCAGGATCGATGGCAACCATTAATGATAGTATTAATTTAGGGAATGTTATTCAAAATACGAATAATAGAAAAATTAATGCCCAGTTAAACTTAAAATCACTTTATAATAAAGTGCCTTATTTTAAGAAAGTTAATTCTTCGGGTTCTAGTAACAAAAAAGGTCGTGGATCGGGATCTCGAGATACAGATAAGAAAACCTCTAAAACGAATAAAGTAGATAAGGATTCGAATAAAAATAAGGACAAAGAAAGTAAGGACGAGGAAAACGAAGAAGATGAGGAAGAAGAAAAAGAACGCGAGTTTAAGTTTTTCGAACATCTTACCCGAACCTTATTGTCTGTACAGAGTATAAACATGAGTTACGATGCGCGTCATGGTTCTATGCTTCCAGGTTTTAAACCCAACACGGGTGCTTTGGGGCAAGATAATATGTTTCAGTCTGGCGCAGCTCCGGGTTGGGCTTATGTGTTTGGACAACCATTAGATAATTCTGGTTTAGACTCGTACGCTTCAAAGGATTGGATTTCAAGCGATACTTTATTAAATCAGCAATATACCACTCAACTTACCTCTAGACTTAATTTTAGAGCAACCGTAGAGCCCATTAAAAAGTTGCGATTTAAAATTACTGCACAAAGAAATCAAACAATCAATACTTCAGAAACGTTCAGGAATACAGGAACAAAACAGAATCCAGAGTTTGAACACTTAAACTTAAACGAAACAGGGAGTTTTACCATGTCTTTCTTGGCAATTAATACTGCTTTTAGGAAAATGGAAATTAATTCATCTCAAACCTTTGATGAGTTTAGAGCGATGCGTTCCGAAATGGCAAAACGTGTTGCTGCTGAGAATGGACAGCTTAATAACGATAATATTGAATATCCAATTGGGTATGGGCCAAACTCACAGGAAGTTTTAATCCCTACGTTTATGGCAGCCTATTCCGGTACAGATGCGTCTTCTCAAACACTAGATAAATTCCCAACCATTCCTTTGCCAAACTGGAATGTTAAATACGATGGACTCACAAATATTAAATGGGTAAAAAAGCACTTTAAAACGGTGTCTTTATCTCATGCTTATACCTCAACCTATTCTATAGGTTCTTACAATACCAATTTGTTTTACGACGAATTAGATGCTCCTAGAACTGGTACTCCTGAGATGAATCCTGAGAATTTCGATGCAAATAATAATTATATTATACCCGATCAAGTTCAAACCGTTAATATAAGTGAACAGTTTAGTCCACTTATAAAACTAGATATGACTATGAATAATAGTCTTACTACAAGAATGGAATACAGTAGAGATCGGCAAGTAACTTTGAGTCTAAATAACAATCAAGTTCAAGAACAAGCTGGGCAAAGTTTTACGGTTGGTTTGGGTTATAGAATAGACGATTTTGAAATAAGTTTGAATACAGCTAATGGGAAAAAAACATTCTCATCAAATTTAGACTTGAATTTAGATTTCTCAATTCGTAAGTCCGTTTCTGCGATTCGGAGTTTAGAAGAAAATACGCATCAAGGTGTAAGTGGGAGAACTGATATTTCGATTAAAACTACCGCCGATTATGTACTTAGCGAACGGGTAAACATTCAATTGTTCTACGACCGTATGGTAGCGAAATATGAAGTGGCTAGTTCTTATGATACAGCAAATAATAGTTTTGGCTTGAAATTGAGATTCACCTTCGGTAGTTAATATGTTACTTTTGGTTTAATAATTGCTAACTTGTGCCTGTTAAAACAAACGAAACAATCAAAAAACAAATCATGAAGAAATTTTTACTTACCCTAGCAGCTGTTGCTATGTCTTTAGGAACTGCTTTTGCTCAGTTACCTGCAGGTTCAACTGCACCTGATTTCACTATTACCGATACCGATGGTAATACGCACAATCTTTACGATATTTTAGATGAAGGGACTCCTGTGATTCTTGATTTATTTGCCGTTTGGTGTGGTCCATGTTGGAGTTATGCTGAAACAGGTGTATTGGAAGAAGTTAATTCTGTTTACGGTCCAGAAGGTTCGAATGAGGTATTTGTTATCACAGTTGAGTCTGACCCAGATACGCCTGCATCTCAATTATATGGTGGAGGTAGTTCTATTGGAGATTGGACATCTATTATCGACTTCCCTTTAGCAGATGATGCAGGTGCTTCTATCGCTAATGATTATGATTTAGCATACTACCCTACAATTTATATGATATGTCCAGACAGAAAAGTGACTGAAGTTGGTCAGTTATCTTCTGCTGCTGCTTATTATGACGCGTTCTCTAACTGTTCTGTTGCAGTAGAAGGTGTTAATGCTGGTGTTGCAACATATGATTCTGATGTTATTGCATGTTCTGGTTCTAAAATTGAGCCTGTAGTTAGTATTCAAAATTTAGGTACTGAGACTTTAACTGCATGTACAATAAACACTTTAATAGATGGTCAAATTGTTAGTTCTTTTGACTGGACGGGTTCTTTAAATACGTATGCTACTTCTTCTGTTACTTTAGCAGAACTTCCAGCTTTTGATTCTAATACTGAAGTTACTTTTACTACTGTTTTAACAGGCGATGTAAATGCTGGTGATGATGCTATTACAGTTGAAATATCTACTCCAGTTTCTTCTCATGCTTCTATTAATATTGAGGTTTCTACTGATTTTTACCCTGGTGAGACTTCATGGGAAATTAGAGATGTGAATGGTTCTGTAGTTATGTCTGGTTCTTATGAGCCTGGTACGGAGGATCAATGGAATGGTGGTGGCCCAGATGCAGATATGACACATAATCATGTTGAATCTTTAGCAATCGGTTGTTATACATTTGTTGGAATGGATGCTTTCGGTGATGGTCAAACAGGTTATAGTGGTTCTGGAGCTGGAACTGATGGTTCAATAGTTGTAACTGATGCTGATGGTACTGAATTGTTGAATGTTTCTGGTAACTGGGGTGAATTAATAGAAGCTGCTTTCGAGGTAACTTATGGTGTTGGAATCGAAGAAGTTTTAGCTAACAAGCTTTCTATCTTCCCTAACCCAGCTTCAAACAATGCTGCTATCGAGTTAAACTTAGTGGAGTCTAACGAAGTTGTTATTGAAGTTGTAAACACTTTAGGTCAAAAAGTATTTACGTATGCTTCAACAATGTCTGCTGGTTTAAATAAAGTTGAATTACCAGTTGCTACTTTAAATGCTGGTTTATTTTATGTAAACATTAAAGTTGGTAACGAATTGATAACTGAAAAGTTGAATATTCTTAAGTAAACTCATTGCTTTTATATTATTGAAAAAGGCTTCCATTTGGAAGCCTTTTTTTTATTAAATTTGTATGGTACACTTTTTGAAATAAGAGTGTTTAATTAACAAGATTAAAACGCCTATTATGAAAAAAATACTACTTTCTTTAGTAACGCTTATTAGTATAGCAGCCTTTGCTCAGTCTTCGCTGTCAATCAATCCATCTGCATCATATTATGCAGAGGCCGATGAGCAATGTGTTGCCCACTTTGATGTGACAAATAATTCGGATAATGAATTGGCAGTTATTGTAACTCGTACAGTACCCGAAGAATATTTGACTGTAGATTCTATTATGACTACTTTTTGTTGGGGAGTAACTTGTTATCCTCCTGCTGTAAATGTATCTGGAGTGCCAAATGTTATTGCTTCTGGAGACAGCTATGGTGGTTTTTCTGGCTATATTAACAATATGCCCGAGAATAGCACATTTATTATTAACTACTGTTTTTCTGTAGACGGGAACCCTTCTGATAAAGTTTGTGCTGATATAGAGTTTACTAGTGTCCTCCCAAATATTGGAATTGAAGAAACGAATGTTTCTCTTGCAGTGTATCCAAATCCTGCAAACAATATTTTATATCTAGATTATACAGCTCAACAAGCAGCTGATTTTGTTTTATACGATATGTTAGGAAATAAAATTTACAGCGATGTGGTTTTAAATTCTAAAACAATCCAATTAAGTGATTTTGAAGCTGGAATTTACTTCTATACTTTCTCCGTAAATGGAAAATCAACAGAGGTTCAAAAGCTAATTATTACGCATTAAGCGAACGATTTTAAATTAAGGAGCCTTAGGGCTCCTTTTTTTTTGCTCTATACTCTCTATTTGGAGTACAATCCGTACTTTTGTGAATTATCAAAACTCGTATAATTATGAAGGTATCATATAGCTGGATCAAAGACTATTTAAATGTGGAACTAAACGCCATAGATTGCGCTAAAGTTTTAACAGATACTGGTCTTGAAGTTGAAGGAATTCAGGAAATTGAAAGCATTAAAGGTGGGATGAAAGGTTTGATTGTCGGTGAAGTACTCACTTGCGAACAACACCCTAATGCTGACAGGTTACGAAAGACTACGGTTGACATAAGTTCTGAAATCTTAGAAATTGTTTGTGGAGCTCCTAATGTAGCAGTTGGACAGAAGGTTGTAGTGGCTACTGTTGGGACTCTTTTATACGACGATAAAGGCGAGTCCTTTAAAATAAAAAAAGGTAAAATCAGAGGTGAGGTTTCTTTAGGGATGATCTGTGGTTCTGACGAAATTGGTTTGGGTGTTACGCATGATGGGATTATGGTGTTAGATACCAATACCAAAAGTGGTACTCCTGCGAGTGAATATTTTAAACTAGAATCTGATACTGTTTTTGAAATTGGATTAACCCCAAACCGTTCCGATGCAATGGGACACTTGGGAGTTGCTTTAGATTTACGTGCTGGATTAGCTGCACAAGGCACAAAGTTAGAATTGTGCACGCCTACTTTAGAAAATTTTAAAATTGATAATACCAAGCTCACTATAGACGTTGAGGTTGCAGATTCTGAATTGTGTCCACGCTATGCTGGACTTACAATTTCAGACCTTAAGGTAGCTGAATCGCCAGAATGGTTACGCCGAAGATTAGAAGCTTTAGGTTTAAGCCCAGTAAATAATATAGTTGATATTACAAACTACGTATTACACGAAACAGGAAATCCTTTACATGCATTTGATGCAGCTAAAATAAAGGGTAATAAAATTACAGTTAAAACTACAACTCAAGATACTAAATTCACTTCTTTAGATGAGGTAGAACGTAAATTGAACTCCGAAGATTTAATGATTTGCAATGCTGAAGACGCAATGTGTATTGCAGGTGTTTTTGGTGGTTTAGAATCTGGAGTAAATTCTACTACGACTTCAATATTTTTAGAAGCTGCCTATTTTAACCCTATTTCAGTTCGTAAAACGGCCAAGCGTCATGCTTTAAATACCGATGCATCTTTCCGTTTTGAAAGAAGCGTAAATCCGAATACAGTTGTTTGGGCACTAAAACGTGCTGCGCTACTTATTAAAGAAATTGCTGGAGGTACTATAAGTTCAGAGATTGTAGATGTATACCCAAATCCTATAGAACACTTTAAAGTTGATTTCTCTTACGATAAATGTGATCGTTTAATTGGAGAAGCTTTAAATAGAGATACAATCAAAGAGATTCTTTCTAATTTAGAAATCGATATTATAGAAGAATCTGATGAAAAGCTACTCTTGTCTGTCCCTCCTTATAGAGCCGATGTTCAAAGAGAAGTAGATGTAATAGAGGAAATTCTTCGTATTTATGGGTATAATAATATAGGGATGACTGGGCGTATTAATGCCTCTTTGTCTATCAACCCAAAGCCCGATGCTCATAAGGTTCAAGAAAGAATATCTGAATTATTAACTTCCAATGGTTTTCACGAGGGGATGTGTAATTCGCTTACAAAGTCCTCTTATACAGACGGTTTAGATTCTTTTAAGAAAGAAGCTCAGGTAGTATTATTAAATCCTTTAAGTCAAGATTTAAGTGCCATGAGACAAACTTTATTGTTTGGTGGATTGGAAAGTTTGGCCTACAATATAAACAGAAAAGTGTCGGATGTTTTCCTATATGAATTTGGGAAAACGTACAATAAATTCGGAGATGATTATCACGAAGAGCGTCGTTTAGCTCTTTGGGTAAGTGGAAAGAAACAAGAAGCTAGTTGGAGTTCATCTAAAGATAAAGTAGACTTCTTTTATCTTAAAGGTATTGTTGAGAAACTACTTCAAAGACTCGGTTTACACAAAGGTGTTTCTGTAAGTGCTATTCAAACAGATCTATTTTCTGAAGGATTAGCTTATAAAATCAGAAAAAAGAAAGTTTTAGAAATTGGGAATGTTCGTTCATCGATACTAAAATCGAGTGGTATAAAACAAGAAGTGTTTTATGCTGATTTAAATTGGGATGCGATTTTAGAATTGCTGAAAGATCAAAAAACCAAGTATAAAGAGGTTTCTAAATTCCCAGAAGTAAGAAGAGATTTAGCTTTATTAGTAGACAACGAAGTTTTGTTTTCAGACTTGCAAAGTATCGCTTTACGCACCGATAAGAACCTATTGAAAGAGGTAAGCCTATTTGATGTGTATCAAGGTGATAAAGTAGCCGAGGGAAAAAAATCGTATGCTTTAAGTTTCTTGTTTAGAGACGAAGAGAAAACCTTAACAGACAAAGTGGTTGATAAGGCCATTTTAAATATATTTAAATCTTTAGAGCACCAGTTAAAAGCGGAGCTTAGAGATGGAACTTTATAGAACAAGCTTTAATAGAGCTTAACAGATATTCGATAATGGAAGATCAAGGAACTAATTGTTCGTTTTGTGGACGTACTAAGCAAGAAACAGATGTGTTAATAGCCGGTACAACTGGGCATATTTGTAATCTGTGTATTAGTCAGGCACATGATATTATTACAGAGGAAATGGAGCATACCACGAGAGAGAATCTTGAAGAAGATTTAACGCTTTTAAAGCCCATTGAAATAAAAGAACACCTAGATGGATTCGTTATTGGTCAAGACCATGCGAAAAAAGTTCTCGCAGTAGCTGTATACAATCACTATAAAAGATTGTTGCAAGAGGGAACTAAAGATCAGGAAGTAGAGATTGAAAAATCGAATATCATGATGGTTGGTAAAACGGGTACGGGTAAAACACTCTTAGCACGTTCTATTGCCAAAATGCTAAACGTTCCCTTCACTATTGTCGATGCTACCGTTCTTACAGAAGCCGGTTATGTTGGAGAAGACGTAGAAGGTATTTTATCTAGATTACTTCAAGCTTGTGACTTTGATGTGGAACTTGCAGAGCGTGGAATTGTATTTATCGATGAGATCGATAAAATTGCTCGTAAAAGCGATAATCCTTCTATTACTAGAGATGTTTCTGGTGAAGGTGTGCAACAAGCGATGCTTAAATTACTAGAAGGTACGGTTGTTAATGTTCCTCCACAAGGTGGAAGAAAGCATCCAGATCAAAAGTATATTAAAGTAAACACTAAAAACATTCTATTTATTTGTGGTGGAGCATTCGACGGAATCGAACGCCATATTAGAAATAGAATGAATACCAATGCTCTCGGTTTTGGGAACGCAACTGAAGAGCAAATAGATGAAACGAACTTATTACAATATGTGTCTCCACAAGATGTGAAAAGTTTTGGGATTATACCAGAATTAATTGGTCGTTTACCTGTGCTTACACATTTAAACCCTTTAGATAAAAAGGCCTTAAGAGATATACTTACCGAGCCCAAAAACTCACTAATCAAACAGTATAGAAAATTGTTTGAAATGGATGATGTTACACTCAAAATTGAGGATGATGTATACGAGTTAATTGTAGATAAAGCAGAAGAATTTAAATTGGGTGCAAGAGGTTTGCGCTCTATTTGCGAGGCTATTATGGTAGATGCAATGTTCGAATTACCATCTTCTGAAGAGAAAGAATTTATAATTACCAAAGCGTACGCTGCAGAAAAGTTGTCTCATAAAAAATTAAGACAACTAAGAGCAGTAAGTTAATAGCTTTATGAAGTATAAAGTTCTACTAAGCTTAGGCTCCAATAAAGGGAATCGTAAAGAGAATTTAGAAAAAGCAATTATTCAAATCCAAAACCTATTGGGCGATGTAATTGCAATTTCATCTATTTACGAATCTCCTTCTTGGGGTTATAAAGACGAAGCGTATTTAAACAATGCCATTTGTTTGGTTACCGATGTGGCGCCTATAGAATTAATGGATGCTCTATTAAATATTGAGAATAGTTTAGGTAGATTGAGAGCTACCAATTCTTCTTACGAAGCTCGAGAAATAGACTTAGATATTATACTTATTGAAGGATTGATAATTGAACACCCTAAGCTTGAGGTGCCCCATCCAAGAATGAATTTAAGGAGATTTGTACTTAAGCCTCTGGTTGATATTGCTCCAGATTGGATACACGAAAAAGAACAAATATCTTTAAGCAATTTGCTTTTAAAATGCGAAGACAAATTGGGAATTAAATTTTACGGTACAGTATCCTAATAAGTAGTTTAAAGTAATTCATGCTCAAATAAGGCTGCTTTTGTTGAGTATATTAAAAATACATATCCAACTCCCTACCTGAAAAAGATTAAGTATAACAGTATTTTTCTTATGAATCAGGAAATGTAACTCCTTGTTATATTGCTGAATACTAATGAATTAGACTTCTAGAGCTCTAAAATTGACTTTAATTTAATTGTTGTGTGCTTTAATAAGTTACACTTTAAAGGAATGTACAGAATTAAGTTGTATTTAAAAGCAATTTTTTATATTTGCAGTAGTCTATTGTACGATAGAGCATCACTTAATTAACGACTTAGATAAAAAATCCTAAAATTTAAACACATGATTAACTTAAAGAACCTAGCGCTTGCATCTTTGTTTGTTACAACAAGTGCTTTTGCTCAAGACGGAGGCCTTAAAGGCTTAGTATTAGACAATGCATCAATTGGTGTAGATGTTGGAGCATTCAGATATGTTTCTGCAGACCGTAATCTAGATGTAGCTTTTGGTTTAAACTATACAAAGCAAATTAATTCTGTTTTTGCACTTCAAGCTGGAGTTTTAAATGGAGCTTTATCTAACGAAGCTGAAGAGTTAGCTTTTAATGCTTTAACACTTAAAGGACTTATTAATTTAACAAACCTTTCTGTTGGGTCTTCTCCTAAGGCTAAACTTTATCTTTCTGGTGGTGTAAATGTATTATCGTTTGATGACGGAAATGCTGTAATACCTACTTTAGGTGCAGGTATAAAATACGCACTATACAATAACATTGATTTAGATCTTTCTGCTGCCTTTGGTTCTACTCCATTGACTTCAGACCCTATTAATACTCACTTAATTACAAACATAGGTGTGAATTATAAATTCACTAAAAAAGATGTTGCTGTAGAATGGAACAATCCTCTTGACGCAATGTATGGTGATATTGCTACTGTTAAAACTGAAATAGAAGGTTTGTCTACTGACACCGATGGTGATGGTGTAGCTGATGCTTTTGACGGTGATAATAACACTCCAGAAGGTGTTGCTGTTGATGGTAAAGGAAATGCTTTAGATGTAGATATGGATGGTGTAGCTGATTATGCTGATGAAGATCCGTTTACTGCACGTGGTGTACAAGTTGATGCAAACGGTCGTGAGCTTGATAGCGATAAAGATGGTGTAGCTAACTCAATTGATATTGAGCCAAACACTGAATCTGGTGCTACTGTAAACTTCCAGGGTAAAGAAATTAGAGGTGCTAAAGGTGCATTTATGCCAGCCGTATACTTCGACTTTAACTCTGCAAAAGTTTCGTATGCTAACTACGAAAGATTAGCTGCTGTAGCTTCATTGTTACAAGCTAACCCTAAATATAAATTAAGCGTTATTGGTTATGCTGATGCTGTAGGTAACTCTGCTAATAATCATAAAATTGCTTTACGTAGAGCGAATGCTGTAGTTGATGCTTTATCTTCTATGTTTAGTATTGATGCTTCTCGTTTAACTGCTTCTTCTAAAGGTGAAGATGCTCCTTTGGCTAACGAATCTGTTAAAGTAACAGAGACTACAGCTGATGGTCAAGTTATCTCTAACAACTTAACTAGAATGAACCGTCGCGTTGAATTCGTGATTGAGTAGGTTTATTTATACAACATAAAAAAGGCTTCCAATTTGGAAGCCTTTTTTTATTTAAAAAAGCCTATATATACAAAAGTTATGGCTCCGTTTAGGTTAC
>CAJJAI010000015.1 GCA_905182215.1 Flavobacteriales bacterium UBA6772
GTAAAGAATATTTAACATTTGGATTTGGGATAAAAGTAAACCAATACTTCTTCGATATTGCAATGCTTAATTCGTCTAGTCAAAACTATTTAGACATTTACCGGGGCTCTGAATCGTCCATTTTAAATAACACTAATAGTCAATTTCTTATTTCGGGTGGTTTTAAATTCTAAAAACCAATACGCACAAAAAAGGCTTCTCAATTGAGAAGCCTTTTTTTTATATATAAGAGAAGCTTATTCAGCTTCTTCAATTCCAGCCATAAGTTTATCTACTAATACACGACCACAGTGTTCGCATACGATAACCTTTTTACGAGCAGCAATATCCATTTGTCTTTGAGGTGGTACGGAATTAAAACAACCACCACAAGCATCTCTAAGAACAGGAACTACTGCAAGACCATTTCTTACAGAACCTCTCAAACGTTTATAAGCATTAAGTAAACGATCATCAATTACTTTCTCAGCAACTACAGATTCTTTATCTAACTTTTCTTCGTCTTTTTGAGTTTCAGCGATGATACCATCTAACTCAGAATTCTTTGCCGTTAAGTCATCAGTACGATCAATCAAGCGCATTTCTGCTCCCGATTTAACTTCTTTTTTAGACGAGATTGTAGCTTTTGCCTCATTAATTCTCTTTTCAGCTAATTCAATTTCAAGATTTTGAAACTCAATTTCTTTGTTTAAAGAATCAAATTCACGATTATTACGAATGTTCTTTAATTGCTCATCGTATTTCACGATTAAAGCCTTAGAATCTGTCATTAAAGATTCCTTTTCTTTTATTGAACTATCGAATGTAGCTATCTCCTCGCTGATATTAGCTACACGAGTTTGCAAACCTGCAATTTCGTCTTCTAAATCTTGAACTTCTAGTGGCAATTCACCACGTAAAATTTTAATCTTATCGATTTCAGTGTCTATAGATTGAAGTTTATATAGAGCAACTAGCTTTTCTTCAACAGTAGATTGTTTTGCTTTAGCCATTTTTTATAGATAATTGATAGGATTGGTATTTACCTCTGATAAATGAACTGCAAATTTAGGGAATTTTTCGCTAAGAAAATCAGCAATTAAGTCCTTAGTATATTGTTCACTTTCGTAATGCCCTACATCGGCAATAATAATCTTATTTTCAGCATCGAAAAACTCGTGATATTTAAAGTCCCCCGTAATAAAAACATCAGCACCAGAGCGAATTGCAGCTTGCAATAAGAAACTCCCCGAACCACCACATATAGCAACTTTTTTAATTTTATTTTTCACCAAAGAAGTATAACGAATCCCATCTGCGTTTAAGTTATTCTTTAATGTACCTAAAAAATCTAGTGAATTTTCAGCAATCGAAAGCTCACCTATCATCCCAGAACCCACATTTTGATTTTCGTTGCTTAAATTAAATACGCTGTAAGCGACCTCTTCGTAGGAGTGACTATTTTTTAATACCGAAATAACCCTAGACTCCATAAAAGCAGGGAATAGTATTTCTATACGCTCTTCAACTTGACAAGTTCGGATTCCTTTTTCACCTACTACTGGATTCGAATTCTGAGAACCTTTAAAAGTACCCGATCCTGAAACCGTAAAACTACACTCGGAGTACTCACCTAAAGCACCCGCACCAATTTCAAAAAGAGCATTTCTAATACTATCAGCATCAGCAGGCATAGCATAAGTCACTAATTGTTTAATCACCTCTTTTTTAGGCACCAATACGCGGGTATTTAGTAGACCTATTTTATCAGCCAACATTTTATTTACTCCAGTATGAATATTGTCTAAGTTTGTATGAATAGCGTATAAAGCAATATCATTTTTAATTGCTTTTACAAGGGTACGTTCCACGTAGTTTTTACCTGTAAAACTTTTCAAACCCTTAAAAACAATTGGATGATGCGAAACAATTGCATTACAACCTTTAGCTATCGCTTCTTCTATTACATCTTCTACACAGTCTAAACTCACCAGTGCACCCGTAAGTTCGGCAGATAAATCACCTACGATTAATCCACTGTTGTCATACGATTCTTGGTAAGCTAATGGAGCCCATTCCTCCAAACTAGTACAAAGTTCTTTTAATTTCATGAAATTAAATTTTAAGCAAAATAATGGATTTTTTCCAATAGCAGTCAACAATAGATTATGTATTTTCGAAAAATGAAACTAAGGACATCATTACTGGCTGTGGCATCTGCTCCATATCAGCTTATTACTCACCTAAGAAACTTTTTTTTTAATAAAGGCATCTTAAAACAGACCGAATCTTCTATCTCGGTAATTAGTGTTGGTAACTTAAAAATGGGAGGTACTGGGAAAACGCCACATGTAGCTTATCTACTTGATTTACTAACACCTAAAAATACATCTGTAATTAGTCGTGGTTACAAAAGAGTTACAAAAGGACTCATCGAAGGAAGCAAAACAGACTCTGCCACAACCCTAGGGGACGAACCTTTAGAGCTTTTACTCAGACAGCCTGACTCTAGTTTTAAAATGATTGTAGACTCCAACCGAAGAAATGCTCTTAACTATCTAAAATTAAACCACCCGACAACAGATATAGCAATTTTAGATGATGGTTACCAACACAGGTATGTAAATAGAGATGCTAATATATTACTGAGCGAGTTTAATAATCCCTTTTTTCACGACAAGATTTTCCCTGCTGGGAGCCTAAGAGAAAGAAAGCAAGAGGCAAAAAGAGCCGATATTATTATATTCACCAAATGTCCTTCCTCTATAACTCCTGCTGAGATAGAGACATATAAACTCAAAACTTCGAAATACTCTTCAGCTAAAATTTTCTTTACCGAAACACAAAATCATGGTGTTTTGAATAAAGAGAATAAACTAGAAGACTTAAACAAGCATAAAAAATATCTATTAGTTACTGGGATAGCGAATCCAAATCCGATTTATGAGTTCCTTGCCTCCGAAAAAATTCATTTCGCTGCAAAAAACTACAAAGACCATCACCAATTTTCAAAAAAAGACATCAACGATATTCTTAAGAAAATGGAGAATTGTGACGCCTTATTGACAACTGAAAAAGACTGGATGAGACTAAAAGAGACTAATCTTCCTCAGCTAATCTCAAAAGAAATATTCAGATTAAGCATCGGAATACAATTTGTTGGATCAGAGCAATCTAGTATCTTTAGCACGTATTTAAATCAATTACTCTCAAAAAAATAAATCATGAAAACAATTCTACACTTTCTTATTAGTATTGTAAGTCTATCTGCTTATGCACAATCTGGCGAAAACTTTGATTTGCTTTACCACTGGAGTGATACAAACTTAGTTGGATCTGCTACGTACAACAACACTTACAACGAAATTTGGGGTGTAGCAGTAAACGAAAGAGAATTTGCAATAATAGGCTCTACAGCTGGAACACATATTTTTGATGTAACAGACCCAACAAACAGCGAGCAGATTCAATTTATTCCAGGAGAAGACTTTGGCCCTGCAATTATACATAGAGATTACCACGATCGCAACGGTTATTTATATGCTGTTAGCGACGAAGGAAGTAGTTCTTTGCAAATTATAGACATTCAACAATTGCCAGACACAGCCATTGTAGTTTACGATTCGAGCGAATTAATTATGAGCTCTCACAATATTTTTATTGATGAGAAACTGAATACACTCTATGCTTGTAATGTAAAAACTCCAGGTTCTGGTTGGGGTTCTACTTCACTTGTATTATTTGACATTAACGACCCAGTAAACCCTGTTCATTTATTAGACTATCAAGTCCCTGGAGGAGGAGGAGTTCACGATATGTGGGTAAGAAATGACACAGCATTCTTAAACAATGGTCCTAAAGGTTTATTTGTAGTAGATTTTTCTGATTTAGAAGCACCACAAGTTATCGGATCTTTAACAGAATACCCAGACAAAGGATATAATCACTCTGGTTGGCCAACAGCAGATATGCAAACTTATATTATGGCTGATGAAGACTGGGGCTACGACATGAAGATCTTAGATATTAGTAATCTTTCAGATATTAGTGTTACCACCACTTTTAATCCTGAAGTACACCCAAACTCTATTGCGCATAATCAAATAGTTAAAGGAGATTTTGTGTACGTTTCTTCTTACCACGATGGCTTACAGGTTTACAATATTTCCGATCCATCTAATCCTACAAAAGCAGGATCGTATAGCACTTATGAGTTAAACGACCACGGCGACACTTACCATGGAGCATGGGGTGTTTACCCATTTTTACCTTCAGGGAATATTTTAGTTTCTGATATGCAATATGGCTTATATGTACTAGCTCCTACTTTAGACTTCGGTTTAGTAAATAGTAAAACCGATAACTTAACAATTTACCCGAACCCAGCTCGAGAAGAAATCAGAATACAAGTACCGCAAACAGAAACAAAACTTACTGTTTCCATTTTCGATTGCAAAGGACAAGAAGTCCTAAAATCGATGCTTTATAAAGACCTTGCTTCCATAGAAATAGCACAACTAAAACCAGGCATTTATTTTATTAAAGCCTTGGGAGAAAAAACTAATTACCAACAAAAACTTATCGTGCAATAAGCCCTTAATACCCCATTGGCTTTTTGTATATTTACGCCCAAATTTTTGAGGACTATGTCGATTGATTATACGAAGTACGAAACAGTAATAGGATTAGAAATTCACGTGCAATTAAACACGCTTAGTAAAGCGTATTGTTCGGATTCTACCAAATATGGCTCAGCGCCAAACACACATATAAGTCCAGTTTCTTTAGGACATCCAGGAACTCTTCCTGTATCGAACGCCAAAGTTTTGGAATCTGCTGTAAAGTTAGGTATTGCACTTAACTGTACTATTAGAGAACGAAATGAATACGCTAGAAAAAATTACTTCTATGCCGATTTACCCAAAGGTTATCAAATAACACAAGATAAAACACCTATCTGCGATGGTGGTTTCATTTTCGTTACTGATAAAGAAGGAAATCCAAAACGGATAGATCTTACCCGTATTCACATGGAAGAGGATGCTGGGAAAAGTATTCACGACATTGATCCTTTCGACTCTTTAATTGACCTTAACCGTGCAGGTGTAGCACTTTTAGAGATTGTAACAGAACCCGTTTTACGCACTAGTGAAGAAGCGTATAGCTTTGTAACCGAAGTGAGAAAACTAGTTCGCTATTTAGATATCTGTGATGGAAATATGGACGAAGGTTCAATGCGTTGCGATGCTAATATTTCTGTTCGATTAAAAGGTGAGACCGAATTAAGAAACCGTGTGGAGGTGAAGAACATGAACTCCATCCGGAATGTTCAAAAGGCCATTGACTTAGAGGTGAAAAGACAAATTGAAGTTTACGAGAACAACGGAGAAGTTGATCAAGAAACAAGAAACTTTAATGCTGCGAAAAACGAAACTTCAGTGCTCCGATCTAAAGAAGATGCACACGATTATCGCTATTTCCCAGAACCAGACCTATCTCCAATTATAATTCAACAGAGTTATATTAGTGAAATTAAATCTGGACTTCCTGCATTACCCGAAGAACTCTACGCTAAGTACACTAAAGAATACAGCTTATCTGATTATGATGCACGTAACTTAACAGATACCAAAGGAATTGCCTTGTATTTTGAAGACATCTTAAAAACTACCAAAGAGTATAAAATGGCTGCCAACATCGTTATGGGACCTATAAAATCTCATCTTAACGAAAAGGCAATTACGATAGATGCTCTTGGAATTGACCCAGCGAGAATTAGTGAATTGATTGACCTAATAAATGGTGGTAAAATATCTAGTTCTAAAGCGAGTAAAGAGTTATTCCCTTTAATGGTGAAACATCCAGACTTAACTCCTTTGCAATTAGCCGAAGAAAATCAATTGATTCAGGATTCTGATAATGATGCTATTTTAGGGTTTGTGAAACAAGCGATTGCTAAGTTCCCAGATAAAGCAGAAGCTTATAAAGGAGGAAAGAAAAATTTACTTGGTTTATTTATGGGTGAGGTGATGAAGCTTTCTAGAGGAAAAGCAGATCCAAAGTCAACCAATCAACTTTTAAGAGAAGAACTTGAAAAATAATTATATGCGTATTTTATTTTCAGCTTTAATACTACTGAGTGTACTGTTTTCTGCTTGCCAATGCAAAATGCAATGTCCAAACGGAGACTTTTCTATTCATGCACAAGTAGAAGGTGTAGACACTATTATTTTCGAAAAAATAGAGGCCGATAAATTGTTATTGATTGATACTCTCTATGCTGTAGATGGAGAGTTTGTAGCTTCAAACACCTTAGATGGATCCGCATTCTTTTTATTAAGAACCCTAGAAGGTGAAGGAATAAACCTATTGATAGAAAAGGGCGATCAATTAGAAATAGGTGGTTCTAGAAATGGTTGGGGACAAAACTACACAGTAGCTGGATCAGAAGGTTCGAATTTAATTTATGAGTTAAACCAAAAACTAAATGCTTTTGAAGTTGTAATTGATGCAGTCTACGAAGAAGCTAAAGAAGCGCAAAAAGAAGATTTTATTGCAATTCAAGATCGATTTAACTCCGCATTTGAAGAACATACAAACTTTTTAAAATCTTTTATAGATACAAACATCAATTCAAAAGTAGCTATACTTGCACTTTTTCAATCTGTAAAAGGAGAAAATATTTTAAATCTTCAGAGCGAGTATGACTATTACAAAAAAGTAAATGATAGTTTCAAAACAAACTGGCCTAGCTCATCTCACAGTCAATTATTAACAACCATTTTAGATTTAGCTTATGCACCAGACTTCACTATGGAGAATATTCATGGAGACAGCATCTCTTTAAGTGATTTCGAAGGCAATTTGGTGTTGTTAGACTTTTGGGCTTCATGGTGTAAACCTTGCCGATTAGCAAACCCTCAAATGGTGGTTTTGTATGAAGAATTTCATAAAGACGGATTGGAAATAATTAGTATTTCTTTGGATGGTACACCGCAACAAAGTACTGCTAAACAAGACTGGGAAAAAGCGGTTAAAAAAGACAAACTGACCTGGACGCAAGTAAGCGAACTTAAAGGCTGGGATTCAGAGATCAGAAACCTATACGACTTCAGAAGTATTCCTTACACCATTCTTATTAATACAGACGGTAGAATAATTGGTCAAAACCTAGACGAATTTACTTTAGAAGCTAAAATCACAGAACTCTTAAGACCCTAAATGTCCACAAAAACTAAAATATATTTCGCATCCGATTTTCATCTAGGAGCTCCTAACCACAAACAGAGTTTGGAAAGAGAACGCTGTATTGTTTCTTGGTTAGACGAGGTAAAGAAGGATGCTAGTGAAATTTATTTAGTGGGCGATGTATTCGATTTCTGGTACGAGTGGAAAAGAGCTGTTCCTAGAGGTCATGTAAGAATCTTAGGTAAACTAGCAGAAATTTGCGATTCGGGTATTCCGGTACACTTCTTTACGGGGAATCATGATTTATGGACTTTTGGCTATTTAGAAGAAGAAATAGGGATGAAGGTTTACAGAGATCCTATTCAAGTAAATTTACAAGGAAAATCCTGTTTTATTGGACATGGTGATGGATTAGGACCTGGAGATTACAAATACAAATTATTAAAGAAAGTTTTCACTTCGGGACTTTGTCAATGGTTATTTTCTAGACTACACCCAAATGCTTCTTTTGGCTTAGCCAACTATTTTTCTAGTAAAAGTAGGATTGCCAACAATGAAAAAGATGCGGTTTTTAATGGTGAAGAAAACGAGTGGCTAGTAGATTATTCTAAAGAAATACTCAAAAAAACACATTACGATTATTTTATTTTTGGACATCGACATCTTCCTTTAGACATCCAACTTTCTAAAACAAGTACATATATTAATTTGGGAGAATGGGTAAACTACAATTCCTATGGAGTTTTAGAAAACGGCTTGTTTGAATTAAAATTTCATCAATCTAACTATACTAAAGCGATTAATAAATAATCAGTTTTCACTATTTATTTAATAGAATTATCAAATCTGCTAAACGGTTAGAATAACCTATTTCGTTATCGTACCAAGACACAATTTTTACCATTTTACCTAGTACTGAAGTCAGCTGAGAATCAAACAAACAAGAAGCAGGGTTCCCTAAAACATCCACCGAAACAATCGGGTCATCAGTATAAGCAACATACCGCTTATGAGAACCTTTAGAAGCCTCTAAAAACACCTTATTCACCTCTTCTATAGTGCAGTCCTTTTTAACAATAAAAGTAATGTCTGTTAAAGAACCATTAGGTATTGGAACACGCATTCCACAACCGCCAATTTCTAATTGGGGGAATATTTTTGTTAAAGCTTTTGCAGCCCCAGTAGTAGTTGGGATGATTGATAAAGCTCCTGCCCTAGCTCTACGCAAATCTTTATGTGGAGAATCGTGTAAACTTTGATCTTTGGTATACGAATGAATCGTAGTAATATATGCCTGCTCAACTCCAAAATGAGCATCGATTAACTGAACCATTGGTGCAGCAGAATTAGTTGTACAAGAGGCGTTAGAAATTATTGTATCGGAATCAACAAGAATCGTATCGTTAACACCTAAAACAAGCATCTTAATATCATCTCCTTTTGGAGGTGATGCCAAAATAACTTTTGCAGCACCTGCCTGTTGATGTTTAGATAAATCGACTTTCGTTAAAAACCTACCCGTTGCTTCGATTACAACATCACAACCAGTCCAATTTAAATTTTCTAAAGAATCTTCTTTACTGTACTTAATAGAATGCCCGTTTACCGTAATTGAATTAGTGGTGGAAGAAACATCCGCATTAAAAACACCGTGTATGGAATCGTATTTTAATAAGTGAGCGATCGCTTTTGAGTCAGCAACATCATTTATTGCAATCACCTGAACATCTTCTCTGTTGTGTAGAATACGAAAGAGTGCTCTTCCAATTCTACCAAAACCGTTAATTCCTACTTTTATACTCTTCATAATTCAAAGCTAAAAAAAAGAGGCAATAGCCTCTTCTCTTATTTTAAATGTTTTTCTGCATGATAAGAAGACCTAACCAATGGTCCGCTTTCTACATATTTAATCCCTAGCTCTAAGCCTATAACTTTATACTTAGCAAACTGTTCTGGAGTTACAAAATCTTGTACCGGTAGATGTTTAGGTGTTGGTTGTAGGTATTGTCCTAAAGTAAGCACATCTAATCCTATAGCAACTAAATCTTTCATTGCTTCAATAACTTCAGCTTCAGTTTCTCCTAAACCGAGCATAATACCCGTTTTGGTACGCATACCACCTTCTTTAAGGTATTTCAGAACTTCTAAGGAACGCTCGTAACGGGCTTGAATTCTTACCGAACGAGTTAATCTTTTTACAGTTTCCATATTATGAGAAACCACTTCTGGAGCTACATCAATAATACGTTGTACCTGATCCATATTCCCTTTAAAATCGGGAATCAAAGTTTCCATAGTGGTGTTTGGACTTACTCTACGAATTGCTTTCACAGTATCGGTCCATATAATAGAACCTCCGTCTTTTAAATCATCTCTGTCTACAGAAGTAACAACCGCATGCTTTACCTCCATTAACTTTACAGAACGAGCAACTCTTTCTGGTTCCGCCCAATCTACAGCCAAAGGTTTCCCTGTAGCAACGGCACAAAAACCACAAGAGCGGGTACATATATTACCTAAAATCATAAAGGTAGCAGTACCTGCGCCCCAACATTCACCCATATTAGGGCAATTACCACTTTCGCAAATGGTGTGAAGCTTATGACTAGATACCAACTTACGCACCTTCTTATAGCTTTCGCCAGTAGGAAGTTTTACACGTAACCACTTTGGTTTACCTTGTCTTTTTTCTTTTTTCTCTGTGGTGTTTTCTATTGCCATAACCTAGGTATTAACAGGTGTAAATTGAGCTATAAAATTACTATTACTTATTGAAGCATCTGCTTTATCTCATCAATATTGATGGAGTTGTGAGAAGCGTTATAAGTACATATCCCCTCTTGAATAAAAAATAGTTGTGGAGACTGATGTTGTATACTAAAGTCTGTAACTAAACGGTTTGATATAGACCGATATGCTATAAGGTCTAAATAAAAAGCCACCACACCTTCAAGATCATAAGTTCGCTCAAACCTGCTTTTAGCCATACTCGAGATAGAACATCGAGTACTGTGCTTAAACACAAGAAAAGGCTCAGGTTTTTCTAAAGCCTTTTGTATTTGAGAATAGTCTGTTAGAGCGATCCAATTCATTACGAATTACTTTGAGGAGTTTCTACTTGAGCTACACCAGGACAATTAGCCGTTACACAGCACGATTGAGCAGCTATAGCTACAATAAATAAAGCGGCAACAAATACAAACTTTTTCATGATTTTCTGTTTTAATGTGGAGCAAAAATACAAAAATATTTCTTGCAAACAGAATTGATTTTAAATGCAGTTTTCAGCTGATTTTACTTGATAGTTTAATGTTTAAAAACACAATCCGATTTCTACAAAACAATAAATATACTAAAGGAGTATGGGGAGTTCTACCCTCTAAAAAAAAGACCTCAATAAAAAAGAATAGATCTAAAAATAGAAAGAGGAATTCTCTTATTTTTGGACTATGATTAAAAGCCTACCCTCTTGTTGGAAAAAATTATTAAATAGCGACCTCGCTAATGAGTCTTTTAAAAAACTCTGTGCTTTTGTACAAAGTGAGCGAAAAAAAAACATCATTTTCCCTTCAGAAGAATTGTGTTTCGCCGCTTTTACGAATACGCCTTTAGAAAAAGTGAAAGTGGTTATACTAGGTCAAGATCCCTACCATAACGAAGGGCAAGCAAACGGATTGAGTTTTTCTGTGGCAAGTGGGACAAAGATTCCACCATCCCTAAAAAACATCTATAAAGAATTAAAAAGCGATCTTGGAATCGAAATATCTACTTCAGGAAATCTAGAATCTTGGGCGAATCAAGGGGTACTACTATTAAATGCCACCTTAACAGTGGGAGCTCATGAACCTGGCTCACATCAGAAAAAAGGCTGGGAGGAATTTACAAATGCAGTCATCCAAAAACTTTCGGAAGAGAAAAAAAACTTAGTATTTATTCTTTGGGGCAACTATGCCCAGAAGAAAATTGAACTTATAGATGCGTCCAAACACTGCATCTTAAAATCGGTTCACCCTTCGCCATTTTCAGCTCGAAATGGTTTCTTTGGCTCTAAACCTTTTTCTAAAACCAATGAATACTTAAATTGGGTGGGTAAAAAAAAAATAGACTGGGAATTAAAAAATGATTGTCAACAATTGTCGTTATTAGAGTAAATATTGCAATTATAAAAACAAAACTATGGATGTTATTTATTTATTGATTGGGTTGGGTGCTGGTTTTAGCATTGGAGTATTATACACTAAAAGTAAAACACCTAAACAAACAGAGCCTACAGACCTTAGTGGCTATGTTTCGAAAGAACTTTACGAGTCTGAAAAACAAAGACTAGTTAAAGAAGAAGCTGAGACTAAAGTTAAAGAAGAGCAAATAGGAAATCTCAAAGCAGATGTATCTTCAAAAAATACGCTAATAGAAACACTACAACTCAAGTTAGCCGATGAGGGGAAACGTTTAGAAGAACAGCAAAAACAAATGCAAATTCAATTTGAAAATATGGCGAATGCTATATTGGAGAAGAAATCTGAGAAGTTTTCGGAACAAAACCAGAAAAATATTGACCAGATATTAAAACCTTTGGGCGAAAAAATAAAGAGTTTTGAAGAAAGTGTAGAAAACAAATACGTGAAAGATCAAGAAAGTAGAGCTGGATTAGCGAAGCAGATCACACTACTAAAGGAAGCCAATCTGAAAATTAGTCAGGATGCTATAAACCTAACCAATGCACTTAAGGGTGATTCTAAAGCACAAGGCGATTGGGGAGAGCTTCAACTAGAAGTACTCTTAGAAAAATCTGGTTTAAGTAAGGATATACATTTCCGTACCCAAAACTCAGAAAAAGATGAGGATGGAAGAGAAAAACGTCCTGATTGTATCATTGACCTACCAGACCACAAAAACCTAATCATCGATTCTAAGGTGTCTCTTAAAGCTTACGAACAATTTATAAATGCACCGGATGACACAGAGAAAAATATCTTCTTAAAAAAGCATCTCGAAAGTTTAAAAAATCATATTCGTGATTTAGCGAGTAAAGACTACCCTAAACTATACAGCATAAATGCCCCGGACTATGTTCTTATGTTCGTTCCTATAGAACCCGCATTAATTTCAGCACTTCAAGAAGATACCGAAATTTTCAATCTAGCCTTAAGTAAAAACATCATTTTGGTAAGTACTTCTACCCTAATGGCAACAATGAGAACAGTATCCTTTATTTGGCAACAAGAAAACCAAAAGAAAAATGTTTTGGAAATAGCGCGTCAATCGGGTGCATTGTATGAGAAATTCTGTGGATTTGTTACAGATTTAGAAAGTGTAGGGAAAGCAATAGAGAATGCAAGCAAAAAATATGAGGCTGCACAAAGCAAATTACATTCGGGTAGAGGAAACTTAGTGAACAGTGTAGAGAAAATAAAAAAGCTAGGAGCCAAAACCAATAAAAGTATTTCTCAAGAAATACTTGATAAATCTGAAACAGAATTCATCAGCTAAAACGAATGTTGTACTTTTGCGCCTATGAAAAAAGATCGTTTACAAAAGAGTTTAGAGATTTTTGGAATACAAGCTGTAATGGACGCTGTTCGTGAAGGTAAAGAATTCGATAAAATCTTTATGGAAAAAGGTGTTAACACTGGTTTAGCAATGGAATTACGTGCCCTTTTAAAAGCACACAGCATTATGTTTAAAGCTGTTCCAGTTGAAAAACTAAACCGCCTTACACACAAAGAGCACGAAGGTGTTTTTGCTTTTGTATCGCCTGTAAACTTTTATACTATTGGAGATGTATTGATGAAAACCTTTGAAGAAGGGAAGTCTCCAATTTTCTTGATGCTCGACCGTATCACTGATGTGCGTAACTTTGGTGCAATTACTCGTACTGCTGAAGCATGTGGTGTAAATGCTATTATACTCCCTAAAATTGGTGGTGCACAGTTAAATTCTGATGCGATGAACACTTCTACAGGAGCTTTAATGCATATTCCTATTTGTAGAGAACAAAACCTTCACCATAGTTTAAAGTACCTTAAAAAGAGTGGACTTAAAGTAGTGGCCTGTACCGAAAAATCGGACACCAACTTATACGATGTTCCTTTTGTAGACCCTGTTGTTATTGTAATGGGCTCTGAAGAAGATGGTATTTCTGAAGATATTTTAGAATTAGCAGATGCTAAAGCTAGTATACCTATGTTTGGAAAAACAGAATCGCTAAATGTATCTGTTGCTACGGCTGTTGTTCTTTACGAAGCTATTCGTCAGAGACAATTAGACGCTTAATCCCAAGGGTTTTCTTGATAGAAATAATTAGGACTCAGAACTGAGTTCTGCATTTCTGTGTGAAATACTTTTGTGGTAGACCCTGAAGTTGGGGGTACAATCCATGCCCAGTCGGCCATTACATCTCTACCCTCTTTGGCTTCCTGTCGCATAAATTGCATAAACTGTTTGGATGCCGAATGATGATCGATGATTTTTACTCCTGCCTTTCGGAAAGAATACAATACCGCCTGATTTAATTCTACCAGCGCTCTGTCTTTCCACAGACTATTTTTATCTCGAATATCTAAACCCATTAGTTTGGCTACGGTTGGAAGTAAGTTGTAACGATCTTCGTCGGCTAAATTACGAGCACCTATTTCTGTACCCATATACCAGCCATTAAAAGGAGCAGACAAAAATTCTATCCCTCCAATTTCTAAAGTCATATTAGAGATGATAGGCGTAGAATACCATTGTAGGTTCAAGTCTTTAAAAGCTTCCATACTTGGATGTTCAATAGAAACTAAAGTGATGATTTCTTTAGGAATCTCTCTTAAAACAGGAGCATCTTCTCCGATTCTCACGACTAAAGGCAATATATCGAATTGTCCCATTTTAGGCTTCCAACCAAAGTCTATACATTTCTGAGTGAATTCTACATTTTTAGAATCACCGATGATAGGTCCATCTTCTTGAACATATCCAGCAAAACCTAAGAGCTGTGGGTTCCATAGTTGAATCCCTTTATGGGCATTAAAAACCGTAATGGTAGAACGAATGTTTCCTCCGTTTGTGGCGAAATCAATATGTTCGAATAAAGCATCAAAAACTTCATCAGCATTATCTAACGACCGCTTATCTAGAACCTCCATAGAACGCCAAAAGAGTCTTCCAATACATTTATTAGAATTACGCCAGGCTACCTTTGTACCATAATCCAATTCGAAATCTAAGAGCTCATAGGTCCCTGTTTTCTTTATCGAATTCTGAATTACTTGCCAACGTTCCTCCAACAAATTTTCTTTGTTCAATTCATGGTAACACAGTTCTAAATAAGCTTTTGCTTTTTCTAAAAGGGTTTGTTTTTCCATCGTTTGCAAAAATAGGCTTTTAGGATAAAGCAGTCAAAATAATAGTTATGTAAGTCTGAGTTTATCGAAGACTAAAATAATTCACTATTCGTACTTGGACAAGTACAGTAAGACAATTTAATATGCAGTTCTAAATGTGATTATTGGGAATGTTAAAGTTTCGACAATTCTGAATGATTAGCAAATAGCACATCTACCCTTTTCTCTATTGCTTCATCTAAAACTAGTGGAGGAGCATGATTAGGCTTGATACGTGTATCGATCATCAAAGAACCATTGCAGCCCCAGTGTTTGTGACTAGTAAACGAGTCTATTCCGTAAATATCGTGCGAAGGGTTGGCTCTAGTGAAAGTTGACCATAAGAAATTATTATAAGTCTCTGCTACAAAACTAGCATCGTCGCATAGCAAGAGTAAAGGCCAGGTATTTACTTGTTCTCCTAAATACTCTTTTAAAGAATTAGCCCAAGATTCCATTTCAACACCTGCCTTTTTGTAGGTATCGAAGGCTGTACAAGAAATAGCTAAAATACCAGGAGCAACAACTTTTATGTTTGTAATTCCTTCGGGTTTTGAGTTAGTAGATTCAAAAGTGTGAGCCAAAATTCTACATTTATTTCCTGCTGCAGCAATCACCACTTTAGATCCAGTATTTAATCCTTCGCCAGAATAGTCGAGGGTATCTATGCTTGTTTTGGTATAGAAGTGTAAATCTCTTTCCCAGTTTACACGCTCGAGTATATGCTGTACAAAAGCTTGCTCATCATCAATATTCAAAGCTTTATTATCTTCTTCGGCAGCGATGAACAAAAACTTGGCTAAAGACATTTGTCCAAAGCCTAAAATATGATTGGCTTGAGTTAATATTTCCGCAGGATAGCGCTCTTTAACATAAGGTGTATAACGCTCCGAACCAATCGCAAAAAGAAGCGGGTGAACTCCTGCAGCATCTACTGCATGAACGGCTTTTACACCTGGTAATTCCATCTGAATGGTATCTCCAGCTAATTCGTGAATCATCGCACCAAAACTAGTATCCTCTTGCGGAGGCCTTCCTACCACAGTGAAAGGCCAGATGGCGTCTTTTTTATGATATACCTTATGGACTTTCATTACAGGGAAATCGTGTTTCAAACTATAGTAACCCAAGTGATCTCCAAAAGGACCTTCGGGTTTTACATCGTGTGGGAATACTTCTCCTGTAATCACAAAGTCAGCATCGGCAGAAACAGTATAACCATCCTCTTTAAAGTAGCGCATTCGTTTACCACCTAACATTCCTGCAAAGGCAAATTCTGGCATCCCTTCTGGTAAAGGCATCACCGCAGAAAAAGTCAACGCAGGAGGTCCTCCCACAAAAATACTGACTTTTAGAGGCTCGTCTTTTGAATTGGCCTTAGATTGATGTACTCCTATACCTCTATGTATTTGATAATGTAAACCTATCTCTTCATTTTGAATATAGTCGTTTCCACCTAACTGAATGCGATACATCCCCATATTGGACTTAATCCAACCTGGTTGATCTACATCTTCGGTATAAACAATCGGTAAGGTTATAAAAGGACCGCCATCGTTTTTCCAGCAGGTTATTTGTGGAAGCTTATCGATAGTAGTCTCAGAGAATCCGGCACTTCGCTTGGAAACCTTTTTAGGCAAAGCATTGTACAAATGCTTTGGTGCAGAAATATACTTTAAAGGGCTTTTTAAAGCTAATAAAGGGTCTTTCTTCAGAAGGGCAATATTCTGTACCATTTCCATAGTATCGCGAAACAAAAAGCGCGAACGCTCGATATCGCCAAATAAATTTGACAATGCTCTAAACTCCGAACCTTTTACTTTTTCAAAAAGTATGGCGCTAGCTCCCTTTTTATAAGCACGCAATTGTATAGAAGCCATTTCTAAATAAGGATCTACTTCTTCGTGAATACGAATTAACTGCCCATTCTTCTCAAGACTCTGAATACAAGCTCCTAAACTTTTATATGCCATAGTGAAAGTGTTTACTCAAAGATATTTATTCTGAGTAAAGGATTGGAATTTTAGGACACAAAAAAAGCCAGAGCAAATGCTCTGGCTTTTTTAAAATTCTATAAAATCTTAACGTTCGTTCATCGGAACATAAGGTCTTTCGTTGTGACCCGTATATACTTGACGAGGACGACCAATAGGATCTCCATTTTCACGCATTTCCTTCCATTGTGCAATCCAACCTGGTAATCTACCTAATGCAAACATTACAGTAAACATATCCGTTGGGATACCTAAAGCACGGTAAATAATACCCGAATAGAAATCAACGTTAGGATACAATCCTCTGTCGATGAAGTATTGATCTTTTAAGGCAACAGCTTCTAATTCTTGGGCAATCTCTAATACTGGATCATCAATTCCTAAAGCTTCTAATACATCATCAGCTGCTTTTTTAATAATACGTGCTCGAGGATCAAAGTTTTTATAAACTCTGTGTCCGAAGCCCATTAAACGGAAAGGATCTGATTTATCTTTTGCTTTGGCTACATATTTAGAAACATCTCCTCCATCGGCTTTAATGTTTTCTAACATCTCGATAACCGCTTGGTTTGCACCACCGTGAAGTGGTCCCCAAAGAGCAGCTATACCTGCAGAAACAGAAGCGTATAAACTAGCATGCGACGAACCTACGATACGTACCGTAGAAGCCGAACAGTTTTGTTCGTGATCTGCATGAAGGATTAATAATTTATCGAGTGCATTGGCAACAACTGGATTGATATTATACTCCTCAGTTGGTAAACCGAACATCATACGCAAGAAGTTAGAACAGTAGTCTAAATTGTTGTTTGGGTAAACCAAAGGCTGACGAACACGATTTTTAAATGCCCAAGCTGCCAAAGTTGGTAACTTAGCAAGTAAACGGATAATAGTACCATTTACTTCTTCTACAGAACGATTTGGATCTAAAGACTTTGGATAGAAAGCAGTTAAAGAAGACACCAAAGAAGATAACACGCCCATTGGGTGTGCTTTAGAAGGGAAACCATCTAAGATAGATTTCACATCTTCGTGAACTAAAGTATGCTGAGTAATATCGTTTTTAAAATTAGCTAACTCCTCTTGTGTAGGAAGTTCACCATAAATAACTAAATAAGAAACCTCTATGAAAGATGACTTATCAGCTAATTCTTCAATAGTATAACCTCTATGACGTAAAATACCTTTTTCACCGTCTAAGAAAGTAATAGCACTTTCGGTAGAACCTGTATTTTTAAATCCTTTATCTATAGTAATAAGTCCCGAAGCACCTCTTAGTTTACTAATGTCAATGGCCTTCTCTCCTTCACTTCCTTCTACAACTGGTAGTTGGTAGCTTTTTCCATCGTATATTATCTCTGCAAAATCTGACATCTATTCCTTTTATTGATCGTTAATTATTCCGTTCGTTCCCTATACAAAATCAAAGCCAAAGCTTCGGTTTTGCTACTTTAAGAATTTAAAATCCTTACCAGGGAATATTGCAGTATCACCTAAAGCTTCTTCAATACGAAGTAGTTGGTTGTATTTTGCCATACGATCAGAACGTGAAGCAGACCCTGTCTTGATCTGTCCGGTGTTTAATGCTACAGCTAAATCTGCAATTGTATTGTCTTCTGTTTCTCCTGAGCGGTGGCTCATTACAGTAGTATAAGAATTTATTTGCGCCATTTGCACAGCGTTAATAGTTTCTGTTAAGGTACCAATTTGATTTACTTTAACCAATAGCGAATTGGCAATACCTTCGTTTATTCCTCTCGAAAGACGATCAACATTCGTAACAAACAAATCGTCACCTACCAGTTGTATTTTATCGCCTAAACGTTCTGTCATAGCTTTCCAACCAGACCAGTCATCTTCATCTAATCCATCTTCAATAGAAAGAATAGGATATTTCTTACACCAGTCTGCCCAGTAATCAACCATCTCAGCAGAAGTTAATTTCTCTCCTGTAGATTGGTGGAAGTGGTACACACCTTCTTCGGCGTTATAGAATTCTGAAGCTGCAGCATCCATAGAAACGTATACGTCTTCTCCTGGACGGTAACCTGCTTTTTCAATAGCCATTAAAACCATTTCCATAGCTTCAACATTAGAGCGTAAATTAGGTGCAAATCCACCTTCATCGCCTACGTTAGTAGCTAATCCTTTAGATTGCAATACAGATTTTAAGTGGTGGAAAATTTCTGTTCCCATTCTCAAAGACTCCGAGAAAGTTTCTGCTCCTACTGGCATAACCATAAACTCTTGAAAGTCGATTGCATTGTCTGCATGCGACCCACCGTTTAAGATGTTCATCATAGGAATAGGAAGTGTACGTGCATTAACACCCCCAATATAATTGTAAAGCATTTGACCTGTAGAGGCAGCTGCAGCTTTTGCCGCAGCTAATGAAATAGCCAACATAGAATTAGCTCCTAATCTCTCTTTGTTTGGAGTACCATCAAGGTCAATCATCAACTGATCAATTCCAGCTTGATCTTCAATAGGCATACCTACCAAAGAGTCGTAAAGGAGACCGTTTACATTCTCAATTGCTTTATGAACGCTTTTACCCATATAGATAGACTTATCGCCATCTCTAAGTTCAACAGCTTCATATTTACCTGTTGATGCACCAGAAGGAACAGCAGCACGACCGAAAGCACCAGATTCTGTAACGATATCAACTTCTACAGTTGGGTTACCTCTAGAATCTAGAATTTGGCGCGCATGGATATCAGAAATTAAAGTCATTCTAAAACTAGTTTTTATGTGCTTTGATGTTATTGATAAACTGATCGAATAGGTAACGAGAATCGTGTGGTCCCGGAGAAGACTCTGGGTGGTATTGTACAGAGAAACACGAACGGTCTTTCAATCGTATACCTTCCACAGTATTATCGTTTAAGTTTTTGTGGGTAAGAACAATATTTTCGTGTCCTTCTAAACTATCCATACTAATAGCAAAACCATGGTTTTGAGAAGTTACTTCACCTTTCCCAGTTTCAATGTTCAAAACGGGGTGGTTAATACCTCTATGTCCATTGTGCATTTTGTAGGTAGTTAAGCCCGAAGATAAACCGATCATTTGGTGACCTAAACAGATCCCAAAAATAGGCAATCCAACATTTAATATTTTGGCAACCTCAGCAATTACTTTAGGCATTGCACTAGGATCTCCAGGTCCATTAGACAAGAAGAAACTATCAGGATTCCAAGCCAACATATCTTCCATAGAACTATGCATAGGGAAAACCTTTAAGAAACATCCACGGTCGCTTAAACAACGCAATATATTTTTCTTAACTCCTAAGTCTAAAACAGCCACTTTATAAGTAGCATTTTCATCACCAAAAGTATAAGCTTCTTTTGTAGAAACGGTAGAAGATAATTCTAATCCGTCCATACTAGGAACCTTAGCAAGTAATGCTTTTAAAGAATCGATATCTAAGTTCTCTGAAGAGATAATAGCATTCATAGCTCCTTTATCGCGTACATAACGTACCAAGGCACGAGTATCTACATCGCAAATAGCTACTAAACCCTCTTGTTCGAAGTAGGCTTGTAAAGACATGGTAGAATCTGGACGAGAATTGTTATCGTTAAAATCTTTACAGATTAAACCGGTAATTTTAATTCCATCAGATTCAACTTCATCTTTATGAACACCATAGTTACCAATATGAGCATTGGTAGTAAGCATCATTTGTCCGGTATACGAAGGATCGGTAAAGATCTCTTGGTAACCTGTCATTCCCGTATTAAAACATACTTCTCCAGTTGCAGTTCCTTTAAGTCCTGCAGCGTGGCCATAAAAGATGGTTCCATCTTCTAAAAGTAATACGGATTTTTGTTTAGTTTGGTATTTCATGAAAAATCAAAAAATCATAAAAAAAGGATAAAGCCGAAGCCCTATCCTTTTATTTTTATTTAGAGAATAGTAAACAAAGGTCTCTTAAGCATCTTTATTTGCATCGTCTGACTCTTGTTCTTCAGTAGCTGGAGTTTCCTCTACTACTTGAGCTTCCTCAACTGCAGGCGTTTCTTCTACTGTAGCAGTAGTTTTCTTACGTCTACGAGTTTTTGTTTTTGTAGCTTCTTTACCGTTAGTGTAAACTTCGTTGAAATCAACCAACTCGATCATACACATCTCAGCATTATCACCTAAACGATTACCAGTTTTAATGATACGTGTGTATCCACCTGGACGACTTGCTACTTTAGCTGCTACAGCACCGAACAATTCTTTGATTGTTTCTTTTTGCTTCACATAACTAAATACAACTCTACGAGAGTGAGTAGTATCCGTTTTAGCTTTAGTAATTAAAGGCTCCACATATTTTTTCAATGCTTTTGCTTTCGCTACAGTCGTATTTATTCTTTTGTGATCAATCAATGAACAAGCCATATTTGCCAACATCGCTTTACGGTGGGCAGCTTTTCTTCCTAAGTGATTGAATTTTTTTCCGTGTCTCATGACCCTATTCCTTGTCTAATTTGTACTTAGCAGTGTCCATACCGAAGTTAAGACCCTTCACAGCAACTAATTCGTCTAATTCAGTAAGTGATTTTTTACCAAAGTTTCTAAACTTCATTAAATCACTTTTGTTAAATGTAACCAAATCGCCTAATGTATCAACTTCAGCAGCTTTTAAGCAGTTTAATGCTCTTACTGAAAGATCCATCTCTGTCAATTTCGATTGAAGTAATTGTCTCATTTTTAGAGACTCTTCATCGTACTGATTTTCAGAAGACGTTTCTTCATCCTCTAACGTAATACGTTCGTCAGAGAATAACATGAAGTGGTGAATTAAGATTTTGGCAGCTTCAGTTAAAGCATCTTTTGGATCGATTGAACCATCAGTGATCACATCAAAGACTAATTTTTCGTAGTCAGTTTTTTGTTCTACACGGAAGTTCTCAACGTCAAACTTTACATTCTTGATAGGTGTAAAGATAGAATCAGTTGCGATAGTCCCAAGAGGTGCTTCATCTATATTATGCTCTTCAGCAGTAACAAATCCGCGTCCTTTGATAATGGAAAGAACCATATCAATCTTCACTTTAGAATCCATGTTACAGATTACTAAGTCAGGATTTAAAATTTGGAAACCAGAAATAAACTTTCCGATGTCTCCAGCTTTTAATTGCTCTTGACCTGATACTGATACTTGAACAATCTCATTATCTGCATCTTCAACTTGTTTCTTAAAACGAACTTGTTTTAAGTTTAAGATGATTTCTGTAACATCTTCAACAACACCATCGATAGTAGAGAACTCATGAGCTACACCATCAATATGTACCGAAGAGATGGCAAATCCTTCAAGAGAAGAAAGTAATACTCTACGTAGAGCGTTACCAACAGTCAAACCATAACCAGGTTCTAAAGGACGGAACTCAAACTGACCTTGATTATCGTCAGAGTTTACCATAAATACTCTATCGGGCTTCTGGAAATTTAATATTGCCATGTGAGGAATCTTTAAATGCTTTATTTATTACTTAGAGTACAATTCTACGATCAGCTGCTCCTTGATATTCTCAGGGATTTGCGTACGCTCTGGAACTGCAACAAAAGTACCTTTTAATGTATCTGGGTTAAATTCTAACCATTCGTAAACACTTGAGTTAGATCTTACTGAATCAGTAATTGCTTCAAGAGCTTTAGACTTCTCACGTACTTCAATAACGTCACCTGGACGCATAGAGTAAGAAGCGATATTTACAATACCACCATTTACAGTAATGTGACGGTGAGAAACCAATTGACGAGCACCACTACGAGTAGGAGAAATTCCCATTCTGTAAACAGTGTTGTCTAATCTTCTTTCACATAATTGTAAAAGGATTTCACCGGTAACACCTGTTTTAGAAGATGCTTTTTTGTATAAGTTACGGAACTGCTTTTCAAGAATTCCGTACGTATATTTTGCTTTTTGTTTCTCCAGTAATTGTACTGAATAC
>CAJJAI010000016.1 GCA_905182215.1 Flavobacteriales bacterium UBA6772
AAACAAAAAAAGCTCCACTTCATAGAAGTGGAGCTTTAGAGCTGACGATCGTACTCGAACCGACGGCCTCATCCCTACCAAGGATGTGCTCTACCAGCTGAGCTACGTTAGCAATCGTTCGACAAAAGTAATGTTTTCAAGTGAATTCAAAACTTTTGTCGAAATTATTTAAGAGATTATTTTCACCATTTTATTCTTCACTTTATCCGCTAGTAAATACATTACCGGCACAATAATTAAAGTTAAGAAAGTAGCAAAGGTAAGTCCGAATATTACCGTCCATGCCATAGGTCCCCAGAAAGTAGCATTGTCTCCACCAAAGAAAATCTGTGCATCCAACTCGGTTAGTAAAGTATAGAAGTTAATATTCATTCCTGTAGCCATTGGTAAGAGTCCTAGTACGGTTGTAATAGCGGTAAGTAAAACTGGCTTTAAACGTTTTTGACCACCTTCTTCAATACACTTCATTGCCAAGTCATTGTCTAATGGAGTATCTTCTTCCATTCCTAATTCTCTACGCTTACGAATTTTAACCAAGTCTATATAATCGATTAGTACAATGGCATTGTTAACTACAATTCCTGCTAGAGATACAATTCCAATCCCAGTCATAATAATCACAAAATCCATATTGAATAATGCCAATCCGAAGAAAACACCAATGGTACTAAATACCACGGTTAGGATTATGATGAATGGTTTTATGGCTGAATTAAACTGGCTTACCAAAATAAGCGCAATAAGTGCAATCGCAATCATTAAGGCCTTCGATAAAAAGGCTTGAGTTTGTTCCTGTTCTTGTTGCTTACCTGTAAACTGTAATTCATAGCCAGGAGGTAAAACCTCGTCTGCTAAAAGTTGTTTCAGTTGTTCGTTTATCAAGTTCTCGTTATAACCTTCTACTACATTAGAGAAAATCGTAACCTGACGCTTCATGTCCTTACGGTTTACTGAACCAAAAGTATTGTTATACGAGTAATCGGCAATGGTAGAAATTGGAATTTGCTTTATTTGTCCATCAGATTGCGATCTGAAAGTAATTCGCTGATTCATTAAAGCGGGCACACTGTAACGGTATTTATCGTCTAAACGCAATACAATAGGGTGCTCTTCTTCACCATCTTTAAACTTAGAAATCTCTTTACCGAATAAAGCTGTACGAATGGTACTTGCCACTTGTGCTGTAGAAACACCTAATCTACGTGCTTGATCTCTATCAATATTTACTAATAACTCAGGCTTACTTAGCTCTAAATCAACTTTCAACTTTTCAATCCCTTCAATATTGGCTTCTTCAATAAGTGCTTTTACCTTATCGGAGATCGTTAATAGTTGGTCAAATTTCTCCCCTCTAATTTCTATGTTAATAGGCTTGCCCATAGGTGGGCCTTCACGGTTTTTATCTACGCTAATATCTACGCCAGGCATTTTTTTAATATCCGAAGAAATACGTTTCATAATCTCTCCTGTACTAATACCGCCTCTAAACTCATACTCTACAAAGTTGAGTGTTATACGTGCTTTGTTTGGAGTAATACCATTTCCACCACCAATTTCATTGGGGTCGGTAGTTCCAGCCCCTACGTTAGTCATAACGGAAGAAACGGCTTGATTGTAAGGTTCAAGAATTGCGAAAATTTCTATTTCCACCAATTTAGCAATAGAGTCTGTAACTGTGACATCTGTTCCTATAGGAAGCTCTACAAATACATTTACATACTTGGGCTCGTTTACTGGGAACATCTCTACACGTGGAGATTTATAGGCAAATAGTGCAATGGAAGAAATCAATAAAAGACCTGTGAATCCTAAGAGTAGTAATGGCTTGTATCCTTTGAGAGACCACTTTAACGTTTTAGCATAAAACTGTTCGAAACGAACGAGTAAGCTGTCTTGGAACCAATAAGAAATAGGTCTTAAAACAAAACTATTTAGTATTGATAGTAAAGCAAAAGCGAGCATTAACGAACCCATAAATACATTTCCTTTTATATAAAAGAAAGCGCTTACAATAAGAAGCCCAAGTGTGATTTTAGCAATTTTACGTACGTTCGCTTTATCTCTATTGTCTTTTACCATAAAGGTAGCAGCTACTACAGGGTTTATAATAAGTGCTACAAAAAGTGAAGAACCCAAAACAATAATTAAAGTCATGGGAATATAGCCCATAAACTCACCCATAATATCATCCCAAAATAAAAGAGGAAAAAAGGCTGCTAGGGTAGTGGCAGTAGAAGAGATAATAGGAATAGCAATTTCACCTACCCCTTTTTTAGCGGCCTCATATCTATCCAGTCCTTCTTCATTGTACAAGCGGTGTATGTTCTCTATTACCACAATGGCATTATCTACCAACATCCCCAAAGCGAGAATAAGTGCGAAGAGAACAATCATATTCATGGTGGTACCCATACTTCCTAATACCACAAAACTAATAAACATAGAAAGTGGAATTGCCAACCCTACAAAAAAGGCATTTCTAATTCCTAAAAAGAAAAGTAATACCAAAATTACTAGTAGCACCCCAAAAATAATACTGTTTTCTAGGTTTTCTAACTGCTTACGTGTTTGTTCAGATTGATCGTTTGTGATAGAAATATCTAATCCCTGTGGGATTATATGAGAGATTTTAGCCTGTTCTAAAATGGCCATTATCTGATCTGTAGCCTCCAATAAATTCTCGCCACTTTTTTTAACTACGTTAAGCGATACTACTGGTTTGGTGTTTAATCGAGCAAAACTCTTGCGCTCTTCGTAACCATCTACAACTTGGGCAATATCTTTTAGATATACAATATTGCCTTTTTCACTTTTTACAATAATGTTTTCTATTTCCGATGCTTTTTTAAACTCTGCATCTGTACGAACAGATCTTCTCGACTTACCTAATAGTATGTCACCCCCTGCGATAGATACATTTTCGAAACCTATGGCATCTTCAATATCTTTAAAGCTAACTTTAGTGTTCTCCATTTTATGGAGATCCGTCTTAATAGTAATTTCTCTATTAAGTAATCCTGTAATAGTTACTTTAGAAATTTCTGTGAGCGATTCTATTTGATCTTGTAATTCCTCTGCATAGATTTTTAAATCGTCTAAGCTATAGTCTCCAGAGAGGTTAATGTTTAGGATAGGAAACTCCGAAAAGTCGATATCTAAAACCATAGGTTCCATATCTAAATCCGAGGGTAAATCTCTTTTTGCTTTATCTACTGCATCTTTAACATCTTGTAAAGCTGTTTTAACTTCTACATCGGTGTTAAATTCTACAATAATACTCGAGTTGTCTTGTACCGAAGTAGAGCTTAAATTTTTAATTCCTTTTACCGACTTTATTTGTTTCTCTAGGGGTCTGGTAATAAGGTTTTCAATATCTGCTGGCGAGTTACCAGGATATACCGTTTGCACCATAATGGTAGGCATAACGATGTCTGGAAAAAGCGATTTTGGCATATTGTTGTACGAGAACAAGCCAAAGAGCGTAAGTAAAGCGGTAAGAATAAATACCGAGGTTTTGTTTTTCAGAGAGAGGTTAGTCAATCCGAAACTTCTAGTTTTTTGTTCCATAGTCTTATTCTTGAATCGCTAATTTACTTCCTCCTACAACCTCGTTGTATCCTTGAATAATAATAACATCTCCAGCGCTTAGTCCCTCTAAAATCATAGAGCTATCTTTTTGCGAAAGTCCAAGAGTGATATAGGTCTTTTGGGCAGCACCATTTTTTGCAATAAAGAGGTAATCGCCTCTCATATCTTTTTTCACAATTTGCGAAGGAACTACCATTGCTACATCCGAGCTAAAATCTCTAATTTCAAGAGAAGCTACAGAGTTAGGTTTTAATTCACCATTTTTATTCGTCAACTCTATATTTACCTTAAAGGTTCTGTTGGCTGGGTTTATTACCTGACCTATAAAATTAAGTTTCGCTTTTCTGCTAGTTCCCAAAGAGTTGAACTTAATGTTTACAGGTGTGTTTTTCTTTAATATGTTTGAGTAACGTTCTGCAACATCCGCTTCTACCACAACATTTTCTGCATTTACAATTCTAAAAGCAGGCCTCCCTGGAGCAGCTAATTCTCCAGCATTCACGAAAATCTCTTCTAAAGTTCCACTAATAGGAGCCGAGATGTTTAGTTTTTCTAGTTGTGCTGTAGCGGCAGCAAATTTATTTTCTAAAGATTGAAATTGGTTTTTAATTTGAAGGTATTGCAATTCAGAACCAATTTTTTGAAGCCATAAACTTTCCTGTCTTTCGAAGGTTGTTTTGGCTAAGGCTAAAGCATATTCCAATTCATTTACATTGTTTTGCATCACCTCAGAATCTAAGGTAATAATGGTAGTTCCTTTAGTTACCCTGTCTCCTTCGGATGCAGAAATTGCGGTAACGAGTCCACCCATCTCAGCACTTACCAAAATATTCTCTTTAGAACTTACCGTTCCAGGCTGTTCTATATAATGATGAAAAGTCTCGGAACTTAAGGTTTTAACTCGTACTGGAACTTTGAGGACTTCGCGTATAGCTGTAGTACCAATAAGCTCTTTTTCAAGACTTTTAATAGCTCCTTTTAGGTTTACTAAATCCGATTTTAAAGTTGTTAGCTGTGTTTGTTTTGCTTCTAAACTAAGCTCTTGCTCTCCACAAGAACTCACTAATAAGGCTGCTGTACTAAATAATATAACTAGTTTTTTCATCTTTATTTTCCTAAGGAACGTTGGTAGTTCAGGTTTGTAATTAATAGGTGGTATATGCTTTTAGAGAAATTGGTATTTGTTTGTAAGTACTCTGTACCCGCTTGCGATAGCTCTAAGCTACTTACCAAGCCCTCTCTGTATTTGGCGAGTGTTTTCTCGTAAATCTTTTTCGCCAAAGCTAAATTATGCTCCTGGTGAGTATAGTCGCTACTCGCATTTATAAAATTACTTTGCGCCGAAAGATGGGCTAAAGCCAAGTTTTCTTGCATTTGTATTTTATCGTTTTTTGCTTGTTCCCAAACCAAACGCGCTTTTTGTATTCTTGCAGCACCACCTAAGCCATCGAAAATAGGAATGCTTATTTTTAGGCCTACCATTTGACTAGGATACCAGCTTGAATTCGATTCAAAGGCCGTAAAATCGTTTCCCATAGAAGAGGTGTTTATAGAACCAAAAGCAGCAATAGTTGGTAGTTTGTCTGTTTGGTATCTGCGAAGATCTAACTCTTTTAAATCTGCCTTCATAGCTGCCATTTGATATTCTATGCGTTGCTTAGTGTTCGATTCTTCTAGTTTAAAAGATATACTTGAGTCTAATAATTTCGGTAGACTATCAGATAACACCAAAGTTTCAGCTAGTTCAATTCCAAGCATTAGCTTTAAATAGGCTTCAGAAATTTCGGTTCTACGATAGATGTTTGCGTACTGCATTTCCATTTTTGAGAGCACCAAAGCCATACGGTCTACTTCTATGTCTTCTACAAAACCCGCATTATAAAGAGCTTCTACTTCGTTGACTATTGTTTTGTGTGCTTCCACAATAGATTCTAAGAAATCAGAATTTTCTCTAGCGAGTAGTACATTGTAGTAGGCAGTTGCTATACTATCGGAAATTTGATGCTCGGTAAGTGTTTTACGCATTCTAGCGAACTCCATAAATGATTTAGAAGCCTTTAAGCCTACTATATAGCTTCCATTAAAAATAAGCTGACTTGCAGTAATAGATACTGTACTTGTATGCGGTAAGCCAAATTGCATTTCTATATACTGCGGAGAGTTTTCAGTAGGTTCTCCACCAAAAGCACCTGCAGGAACTAAGGTTGTAGGAACAGTAAGGAATTTTTGCCATTGAGCCTCAGCATTTACTTGTGGCAATCCAATAGAGATGGTTTCTTTCATCTGCTTAGAAGCAATACCTACTTCTAAAACAGCATTTTTTATCGTACGATTATTCTGTAAACCATATTCTTGGGCTTCCTTTACAGAAAAACTGTGTTGTGCTTGTAAACCAAAACTAAGCAGGATACAAACACTAAGTGTAATTCGTTTAATCATTTTGCAATTTATTTTCTAGGTAGTTTATTCCTTTTTGGGTGGCTATTCCACGAATGTGGTATACTCTATTTTCTTGAAGTATGTTTTTGAAATTGTATTCTGTTAGCGGAAATAGTTCGTCATCCACAATTGCTTCAACCGTGTTTATCATCAGTTTTGCAATAATATTTACGTTTATAGAACCTCTGTAGAATCCTTGTTTTATCCCAAGGTCTATATTTTGAGAAACACAGTCATAAATATTTTCTTTTCGAATAGTATCTAGAATGTTCCAAACCTCTGGATAGTATTTTTTTAAATTACTAATAAGAAGAGGAGGTCTGTTTTTTAACATCACACATAACTGCTGATCAATCTCAAATATCTCATCTATAGGATTGGTGTTTTTTGTTTTTATAGCTTCTATCATGCTAATAAAACTACTCTGATGTAAGGTGAAAGCTTGTTTAACCAAATCGGCCTTGTTGCTAACTATCTTGTAAAGCGTTTTTTTTGAAATTCCTAAGTGCGTAGATACATCATCCATATTGATGCTCTTTACACCTGCTTGTAAAAAGAGATCTAAGGCTCCTTTTATAATTCGTTCTTCTTTTTCCATTGTTGCAAATTTACAATGAAAAAACACAGGAAACAATATTTGTGTTAAAATGTTTCCAAAACATCGTTTAACATTATAAATGAGTTATTTACACTTGTAATTATTGATTTATTATTTGGTTCTTTTAATCTAGGAAAAGCACTACAATAGGTTTTTAACTGTTTAGCATTTACGTTCGTGTTTTTAGCCGTCCTCAATTCTTTTAGAGAAAGAAACGTATAAAATGAGCGTAACAAAATGCAGTTTGAGCTTAGCAACCAAAGAGCGCTAAGTGAGTTCACTTTGGCAGCCATTTTAGGCTTAATAGACAAAAAGGAGTCTAATAACCTTTGAACCCATTGTTATGATTAGCTTTACATCAAATGAAATATTATCAAAAAGGTATCTACTTAAACTTAAATAGAGACCTTGAAACAAATTAAAATTAAGGAATTAGAGATTTGATTTGATTTTTTGATAATTTACAATTCAACCAAGACGAACTTAGGGATGCTTTGTATTTTTTATAGAAATTTATAGCTGGTTCATTCCAATCTAAAACTTGCCAAGCCATTCCATTATACTCTTTGTTTTTGCAAACTCGTAAAGTTTCTTCAAATAATAGAGTCCCAATACCATTACCTCTATCCTGCTCTTTTACAACAAAATCTTCTAAGTATAATATCTTTCCTTTCCAGGTAGAATAACGTGTATAATAAAAAGCAATTCCAACAAGTTCCTTTTCATTTACAGCAACTAAAAAATGAAATAATCTCTCTGAACCAAAACCATCTCTTTCAAGATCTTCTAATTTAATAGTAACCTCATCTAGGGCATCTTCATAAATTGCCAATTCTTTAATGAGGTCTAAAACTTGAGGTAAATCTGTTTGAACACCTTTTCTAATTTGAATTTTCATTGTAAATTATTCAAAAGAAATGAAGTAACTATTGCACAACCTAAGATTCGAAATGGCTTCGGAAGTTTTAATCTGGTACCCCATGCCAGGGATGAGATTTCCAACACCATTAAAATTAAATTCTGGAAGGTATACAGCACCAAAATTGTCTTTCAACAAAAGTAAGGTATCCTCATAATCACTAAATAAATCAATCACATTTTTTTCTACTGGACAACCATATCCAATTATATTCCAGCCTAACTCCAGGTTTACTGAAATGTTTAAACTATCTAATAAAGCTTCGGAAATACCTGTGCCATTTTGCTGTAAAGAATCGATCTGGAAAGATAAAGTGTTTACTAAATTGTTGAGTTCTTCAATTTCTATGTCGTGCGGATAAATGCACGAAAAATCATTAATAGTTGCTGTAGAGTTATAATTAACTGCCAGGATATCTACGCATCCAAGATTTGCGAGTTGATTGCTAATATGCATACTCGAAATCAAGTTGATGCTATTTGCCGTATAACTATTAGAACCAGAAATATATTGAACGTTTACAATATGTGCTACATTTAAAGAATTAGAAGAGTCTCCTGCATAAGCCAACCACACGATTTCATCTCCAGTACTAAAGCCATCTTTCTCAGGAGTGGTTTCATCGTCTAAAAATACAGCAACAGAACTAGGACCTCCAGTCCATTGTCTTAGGCCTCCACAAGATAAAGAGCCTTGTTCATTATAATAAAAAGCACCCAAAGTAAAGCCAGATAAAAGGATGGAATCATTCATCCACAATTGCTCTATAAGATAGGTAGCATTTACGCCAGTATTGATTTGTAAATAATCATTCGGGAAAATTATTTCAGAAGTATAAGTACATGAATTATCTAACTGATTGGCTTCTGAACTAAAATTGTTAGCCATACTATCTGTACAACCACTTATACAGGTACTGTATTCACTTAATTCTTCTATAAACTGAGGTGGGTATTCATTTACGCATACAATAGGGTTTCCAGATAAGTCCAATGTATGTAGACTCATTGGAAGTTCGGGAACTACTTCTATTAAGTTATTTTGAGCCCTTAATACTTCTAAAGACTCTGGAATAGTGCCCAAGGAATGAAGCTGATTGTTGTAACACAAAATTTGTTCTAGGAACTGAGGAAGAATCGGTAAAGATTCAAAGTTATTGTACGCACAATAAAACACCTTTAAAGAATCAGGTAAATTTGGTAAAACATTCAAATTGTTAAAACAAATTTTAAGGTCTTGAATATTATTTGGAAACGGAGGTATTGCATCCAACTCATTGTAACGAATGTCAATTTTTATCAAATTATCGGGTAAGGGAGCAATGGATTGGATTGAATTTGATCTCAAATCAATCTCAAGAAGAGATGGCGGAAGAGTTGGAACCGAAACCAGCTGATTATTCTTACAAAACAATACTTCTAAATTCGTAAAGTGCTCTATACCGTTCAAACTGTGTAAGCCTAAGCTGTTTAGGTCTAATGTGTTAATAAGTGAAGCTCCATTAGGTAAAATCACTCCATCTTGAATAACATTTGGATGATTGGTCATTAAAAAATCTAGAAACAAAGAATCGATATCAGAATTATTAATTTCTGTATTATCGGTATTTTCTTCTTCGGCTAATGCCACAAGAAGAGAGTCTAAAACAAAAAGTACATCGTTCGGATAATCCATGCAATTTGGATACAAAGTCATAATAGAGTCAATCTGAGCCTGAGTACTTTGAGCCTTGATAGAGAGATTGAAACACAATAATATAAAGAAAAAGTATTTATTCATAATAAAAATGTTTTTACAAATTTAGTAAAAAATAAAATATGCTTATGAGCTAGTTTGCAGGGAACATTAATAATCTTTAATTTTAGTCTTTACGTTCCTTTTTTTTACCAGTCCTCCATTCTTTTAGAGAAATAAACGTATAAAATGAGCGTAGTAAAATGAAGTTTATTGAACGTAAAAAAAAGTATTGAAAATTATGAGTTCCATAGAAAATGGATACACACGAATAATTGAATACATGATTTTTGGTTCTATTCATCAAGGAAAAGCACTACAATACTCTTTTAACTGTTTAGCATTTACTACTTAAATTCAGCATCCTACAAACAAGCGGATATGCATATTAATTTTGAATCAAATCTAAATAATCCATATTTGGTATCTTAATGCGACTGAACCAAAAGTCTTATACTACAATTTTACAAACGATTTACTTTCACCATTCACTTTACAAATGTAAGTCCCTTTTTTTAGCTTACCAATTGGAAT
>CAJJAI010000017.1 GCA_905182215.1 Flavobacteriales bacterium UBA6772
ACATTTTATTTGGCGACTGTGGTTTGCCTTGTTGGGCTTTATTGGTTTGGTTTTTTTCTTCCCTTTATTATGGGTTTTATTACTGAACACAAAATGGTATCCAGTCTTCCATTCTGTTTGTAGAATGTGGTCTAAATTCCTTCTTTTTTGGAGTGGGTTTTTTGTAGATGTGGAATTTGAGCAGAATTTAGATCCAACAACTCCGTATCTCATCTGTCCGAACCATGTATCGTATTTAGATATTCCCGTTATTTTTTCTATAATACCAAGTGTCTTTGTTTTTGTAGGAAAAAAATCGCTCTCTAAACTCCCTTTGTTTGGTTGGATGTATAAAAAATCCATGATTTTGGTCGATCGATCTAGTAATAGAAGCTCTTATCAGGCTTATAAACACGCTTCAGAAAGAATCGCTCAAGGGGTTGGGATAACTATTTTTCCTGAAGGAGGGATTCCTGAACACGATGTACAATTACAGCGATTTAAAAATGGGGCCTTTAGAATGGCTATTGAGCAAAACGTAGCTCTTGTACCCGTTACTTTTGCAGATAATAAACGCTGTATGCCTAGCGATCGATTAGAAGGTAGAGCTGGAAAGTTAAAAGTGTTTGTTCATAAGCCAATTCAAGCGGGGACTTATACATCAGAAAATATTCATGAGTTTAGGGATTTTGTATACAAAACCATAAACGATAAATTGACTTATTATGAAAGTAGACGATAACTTAGTAGCACGTTTAGCACATCTTTCTCGTTTAGAATTTGGTGCCGAAGAGAGTGTGAAAATGAAATCTGATTTTGAGAAAATATTAGATTTTGTAGACAAGCTCGATCAAGTAGACACTAAAGGTGTAGATCCTTTGGTGTACATGAGTAATGAAATTAACGTGCTTAGAGTTGATCAAGTAAAAGGAGAGGTTAGTCAGAAAGATGCATTGAAAAATGCAGGTGGAAAAGACACTGATTATATACGTGTTCCTAAAGTAATTAAAAAGTAAACATCAATTGTAATGTATTGATATATATGTATTTATGACTTGTGAGTACAGATTTGAATTCCTATATTTGAAAAGGCTAAAAGGTATATTCGAGGGGTGAGTATCTTATTAATTGGTCTTTTTAAAAACAGCTATCAATGTGGTAGCTGTTTTTTATTTGCTTCTTTTTTTGTGAAAAAATCCTTGCATCAACTTTGCGCATTCCTCTTCTAGTAGTCCAGAAGTTACTATAGTTTTTTGATGAAATAAGTTCACCCCTAATTTACTAACCCCTCTTTTTTCATCTTTTGCTCCATACACTATGCATTTTAATTGCGCCCAATAGGATGCTCCAGAACACATAACGCACGGTTCTATGGTAACGTAAAGAGTGCAATCTTTTAAATACTTACCACCTAAATGCTCTGCTGCTGATGTAAAAGCTTGCATTTCTGCATGTGCAGTTACATCGTTTAATTGTTCTGTAAGATTATGAGCCCTAGCTATAATTTGCCCATCGCTAACAATAACAGCACCTATAGGGACTTCATCTAAGTCAAAAGCTTTCTGAGCTTCTTTTAGTGCTTCGAGCATGAAGAACTCATCGGATTTTTCTAATATCATTCTGCTCTTGTTCTATGTTTTTACTTGGTAAAATTAGTCATTTTTAGTCCATAATCTTGTTGCTTAAAATGGGATTAATACAGAAGGCGGAATTCAGTGAATCCTTTTTTTAATAATGTTAAGCGCGGGTAGAATACTGCTTTACGTTTCAATTCTTAATCATCCATTGTTCATCATTAATTATGTGCTTGATTTTTAAAAGTTTAGAACTTTGTTGTTTATGAGGCTAACTCGATATGTATTATTATATTTGCAAAAATTTTGAATATGTCCAAAGGTAATTTCAGATCCGAAAAACGCGTAGGTAAGATAAAAGCTTACAAAGCAGATGAGCGTCAAAAAACGGAAGATCGTAAGAAGCGTCACCTCGATCCAGAGAAGCGTAGTGAAGACCGTAAGAGAGCAGCTGAAAATAAAACAGGCTATTCTACTTATGTAAAAAAACGTACGAATACTACTTTTAGTAAAGCTAAAGAAGATAGTATTCCAGACGATAAAATGCGTATAAATAAGTTTTTAGCTCATGGCGGAACTTGTTCTCGTAGAGAAGCAGAAAAGTTTGTTACTGCAGGAGCCGTTACCATAAATGGTAAAGTGGTTACCGATTTAAGTTATAAAGTATCTCCATCGGACTTAGTTAAGTTTAATGGTGAAATTATACGTGGAGAAAAGAAAAAATACATTCTTTTAAACAAGCCTAAAGATTTCATCACGACTACTTCAGACGATAGAGATCGTAAGACAGTAATGTCTTTGGTAGAAAATGCTTGTACTGAAAGAATATACCCAGTAGGGAGATTAGATAGAAACACCACTGGTTTACTATTGTTTACGAACGATGGTGAATTAGCTAAGAAATTAGTGCATCCTAAGCACGGTGTACGTAAAATTTACCACGTTTCTCTAGATAAGAAAATGGCAAAGCACCATTTAGCTGCTATCGCTAATGGAATTACACTAGACGATGGTCCTGCACCAGTAGATAATATTTCCTTTATTGAAGGCGAGCCTCATACCCAAATAGGGATAGAGTTGCATATTGGAAGAAACAGAATTGTTCGAAGAATTTTCGAAAGTTTTGGTTATGAAATCCTTACCCTAGATAGAGTTGTTTTTGGTAACCTTACCAAAAAAGATGTAAAAAGAGGTTCGTGGAAAAACCTAGACAAAAAAGAGCTAGACCTTCTACGAATGTTGTAAAAGATAATTTTAGTACTTTCAACGCTTAATTTAAACGTTGAAAGTACTTTCTTTTTACAGACACCAAATATCCTGTTGTTTTCTGCGTTTGTTTATTGAAATTTTAGAATTTGAAACAAAACAAAACAAATAAAACCTTACTACTGCTCTCTGCTTTAGTAATAGGAATCGCTACTTTGTGGTTTACCAATGGTTTGGTAAAAGACCTCAAGAGTGAAGAGCGAACTAAAGTGAAAATATGGGCTAAAGCTACTGAGCAAACCACCCATATTGATAACCTAGACGAAGACATCAGTTTTGTTTTTGAGGTTATTAACCACAACAATACCATTCCTGTAATTCTTACCGACGATTCGGGTAAGATTTTATATCACAAAAACTTCCCACTTAATAAGGTAGAAAAAGAAGGCTATTTAAATAGGCAGCTTCTCCTAATGAAGGAAAATAGTGAGCCTATAGTTTTTGAATATGCCGATGGAAAAGAAAATAGAATCTATTATAAGGATTCTATTATTCTAACTCGATTAAAATACTTCCCATACGTTATCCTACTTGTGGTAGCACTATTTATATTAATAGGTTACCTAGCTTTTAGTGCCTCTCGTAAGTCCGAACAAAATAAAGTTTGGGCTGGTATGGCAAGAGAAACGGCACATCAAATTGGAACTCCTTTATCTTCGCTTATGGGCTGGGTTGCTCTGTTGCAAGAAAAACCTGGAGTGGATGATATTGCTCTAGAGATGAATAAGGATATTTTGCGATTGCAGACTATTGCGGAAAGATTTTCTAAAATTGGATCTCAGCCCGAGCTAAGTGAACAGGATATTACTAAGGTATTGAAGCGTTCATTTAACTATATGAAAGATCGCTCTTCTGCAAAAGTGATCTATAAACTAGATGTCAAATCACCTTTTTATGCCGCTATAAATCCGCAGCTTTTTGGTTGGGTTATAGAAAATATACTTCGTAATGCTATTGATGCATTAGAGCAAAAAGGAACCATTACATTAAGTATAAAAGAACACAATAAAAAGATTTTAATAGACATAAAAGATTCCGGTAAAGGAATTAAAGCTAACGAGCTGAAAACAGTTTTTGAACCAGGATTTACTACTAAAAATAGAGGTTGGGGCTTAGGTCTTTCTCTGGTTAAACGAATTGTAGAGGACTATCACAAAGGACAAGTTTTTGTACATACATCAGAATTAAATAAAGGAACTACCTTTAGAATAATTATAAATAAAGCTTAATGGCAGGGATTTATATACACATCCCGTTTTGTAAACAAGCTTGCAATTACTGCGATTTTCACTTTTCTACTTCCTTAAAAATGAAAGCTTCTTTTGTGGATGCTCTGCTAAAAGAGATCGATTTAAGAAAGTCTGTTTTTGAGACTGAGACTATCGAAAGTATTTATTTTGGTGGAGGAACACCCTCACTTTTAAGTGCTACTGAGCTCGATAGAATATTTAAAAAGCTATACGCAAGCTTCACGATAAGTGTAGATGCTGAAATTACGTTAGAAGCGAATCCTGATGATCTTAACTTCGAGAAAATTCAAGAAATAAAAAGTACTCCTGTAAATAGATTGAGTATTGGAATACAGTCTTTTAGAGATGCAGATTTAAAGTTTATGAATCGTGCACATACGAGTTCTGAAGCATTAGGTTCTATAAATATGTGTAAGGATGCAGGTTTCACTAACCTTACGATCGACCTAATTTACGGCACGCCAGGTATGACTAACGAAGCCTGGATGGAGAATCTTAAAATTGCGTTTGAATTAGATATTCCTCATATCTCTTCTTATGCCTTAACGGTAGAAGAAAAAACGGCTTTGCATTATCAAATTCTTAAAAATAAAACACCTGATATTGATGAAAATCAGAGTGCTTTACAATTTGAGATGTTAATGGCGGAGATGAAACGTAATGGGTATGAACAATATGAGATTTCTAACTTTTGCAAACCAAATTCTTATAGTAGACATAATAGTTCGTATTGGAAAAAAGACAACTATTTAGGTTTAGGCCCCTCGGCACATTCTTTTTTAGGCAATAAGCGATTGTGGAATGTGTCTAATAATACAAAGTATATAAAGTCTCTTCAAGTAGGTGAGCTTCCTTTACAGGAAGAATGTTTGACTACTCAAGATCGGTACAACGAGTATATTATGACTTCCCTACGAACTAAATGGGGCTGTAGTATAGGGCATATAGAAACCGATTTTTCTCCAGAATTTGCAAGGTATTTTAAAACGGAAATAAAAGACTACGTTCTACAAGGAGCTATTTCGGTTGAAAATGAAGTTTATTATTTAACCGATAGTGGTAAATTACTCGCCGATAGAATTGCCTCTGATTTGTTTAAGGTATAATTTAACAAAATGAATAAGTACTTTTTATTTTTAATCCCTTTTTGTGTTTTTTTGAATTCTTGCTTCACTGATTTTCAAGAGCATCAAGTTCCAGTAAAAAAGTATTCCATTTACTGCGATTCGCTAGATTTTAATTCCATTCACCAAGACTTTAAGTCTAATAGATATATAAATGTTAGTTTAAGTTCTGGAGCGGAAAAAACGAATGTGAAGCTCCGTATGCGTGGAGATTCTTCTAGAGAATACCCGAAAAAGTCGCTCAAAGTAAAGACGCTAAAAGATGGGCTTGTAGATGGGAAACGCATTTTTAATTTTAATGCAGAATATAAAGATCAAAGCTTTAGTCACTCTTATATTTCCTCTTTAATATTTAAAGAGTTGAACTATCCTTGCTTTACAAGTTCAATGGCGAGTTTGTATGTGAACGACAATTTTCATGGTTTGTTTTTGGAAATTGAGAATATGGATAAAGACTTTTTAGTTAGAAATAAATTAAATCCTAAAGGCGATTTGTACAAAGCCACCAAAGATGGTGCTTGTTTGTACGCTCTTTCTGAGTTGGATGTGAAATGGGAAAAGAAGTCGAATAAGAAAAATTCATGGGCTCCTTTGCGAAACTTAATTTCTGATTTAGAAGGACTTGATCAAACTGATTTCGAGGCCTATATAAAGGCAAATTTCGATTATAACAAACTTATCGATTACCTGGCAATTAATAATTTTATTGCCAATGGGAGTACCAATTACCATAATTACTATTTGTATAAAGATGTAGAAAACAATGGGAAATGGATGTTTATTCCTTGGGATATGGACAAAACACTTTCCTACTATAATTGGAAACCTTTTGCATACCATTTTACCTCTAGCGATTGGGAAAACGACAATCCGATAATTGAGCGATGTTATTTAAGTGAAAGTATAAAAGCTGATGTAATACAAAGGTTGTTAAGTTTTGAAGACATTTTAGGAGCCGATTTTTACGAACCTATTTTAACTTCAATAGAAACAACTTTACAGAGTTTGGTTTTAGCAGATAAAACCGATAAAGTAAATACTGAAAAGCAGTGGCAAAAAGCAATACATACAGAACGTAGGTTCTTGCAAAATAGAGTTCAAAAAGCACTTGCCAAAATGGAAGAATTTCCATTGTCTTTTGAAGTGTATAAAACAGCTTCCCTATTATCCATTCCTTTCTACCTATCGTGGGATAAAGCAGCTGACAGTACAGAAGTAAGCTACGAAGTATACATTTCTAAAGATTTTTTATATACCGATTCTACAAGTACCAAAGTTTATAAAACTCAAGATGGTGTTTTGAAAATCACAGATAATTTGCCTTTAGGTACTTATTTTTGGAAAGTAGTTGCTGTAAAAAAAGGCTTAAAAGTAGATGGCTTTAATTCGAGAAATAGTTTTGAGTTGCGTGAAGGCACACTGCTACCAAGCTTTATAGATGCCTCACTTACTTTAACCGAACAAGGTTCTCCTTACTTAATAAGCGATTCATTAATTATCGCTAAAGATGTTGTGTTGAATGCAGAAGAAGGAACACTGATTTTAGCAAGTAAGAATGCAGAAATTAAAGTGTTTGGTGGTCTTAAGTTTGAGGGAGAAGCAGACAATAAAATTGAGATTAGACCAAACATACCCAATAGTTATTTTCATTCTATTTATTTCTATTTATCCAATTATGAGAATTCTTTAGAGCACGTATCTATTTACGAAGGTCTTATAAATAGTAGGAACAGTACATACTCATTGAACAATGTATCTATAGCTATAAAAAATAGACCCATGCAATTTGGCTCTAAAAGACCATCTATAATTTGGGCTTGGCATGGAGACATTTCAATTGATAGTTTAAGCTTGTATGGTAATGGCAAAGGCGAAGGAATTAATATTAATTGGGCTGATGTTAAGGTATTAAATAGTCGCTTTTATAATACACCAGATGCTATTGAATTTATTAATGTTACTGGTGGCGAAATTTCTAATAATTTGGTAATAAATTCTCCAGACGATGCCATTGATTTAAATGCATGTAAAGATGTTCTTATTCAAAATAATACACTGGTTAATAGTGCCGATAAAGGAATCTCTATTGGAGCAGAACAATATGGGAAATCGTCGAATATTACAGTGAAGTACAATTATATACTTGGAAATAAAATTGCTTTGTCTGTAAAGGATAGTGCTGATGTATATTGCCAAAACAATACTTACGCCTATAATTCAATTGCTTTTCAGGCCTACATAAAAAGTAAGACTTACGAATTGGGTGGGATTATAAATTCAATAAATGATGCGTTTTATGGAAATGAAACCTTGAAGCAAATAGATGAATTTTCCTCTTCGTCTAAAATTTATTCCACAGAAAATTTAAAAGTTTTCAAACAAGGAAGCGGTTTTTTTATCCCTCAAAAATTGACATATTCTATAGTTGATGGTTTGATAATACTTACTAACAATTCACATCTCGATTTTAGCTTTCATGAGGTAGACCTTATGATAAATAACAAAGTTTCGATTCCTTTAAATAAATGCGATCACTTAAGTCCTGGAGAATATTTAGTAATTCTTAAACAGAAGCCTAAAGAACGCAAATACAGTAATTACCTTATTCATAAATCATATACTGTAGAAGATTATACTGCTATATCTTTAAAGTTTAACGGAGTGGTGTTTCCTTTAAAAGAAAAGGTAGATGTGAGCGTTAAATTACATTTCCCTTATGTTATTTCTTCTGGTACAAATAATTCAATTGTTGACACCTATTTTGTTTCTGCGGAAGCAGCCGAGCAATTTATAGAAACTGAAATCCTTCGAGACTTTACATCGGTAGAGGTTTATGCGGAAAAAGATTCTGTTTATCGACTCGTACTTTTAGAACCAAAAGTGGATACAGGTAATTTTGAATTTTTTGTGCGTAGAGGCGTGCCTTTTTATGTGTTTCAAAATTCGGAACTTCTTTTTAAGAATACAGGAAGTAATTTTTATCCTAGTTTACAAACACTAGCCGATACTTATATTTTTTATCCTGATAAGAAGAAGACTCTATATCAAATAAGCTTGCCTACTTCGGACACTATTAAAGTGCTTTTTAAACAGTCTGTAAAACAGGGTTTACATAAAGTTTTTGAGGTAGTAAATATAAAAAGTCTTCTTGTAGATCAGCCCAAAACCCAAAACTCCCCTTGGATAGAAATTAGTTCTCAATCCATGATTTCTGATACAGGATACACCGAAATTAATTTACATGACACGGATTCTGTTTTGGCGGTAGCAAAAATTAAAATTAGAGGTTCTAGTTCTAAAGTTTTTCCAAAGAAACAGTTTTCTTTAAAAAGCCTCAATTCAAGGAGTTCTACTAAAGCGATTAAGTCCGTTTTGTATGCCCCTTATATCGACCGTTCTTTAATTAGGAATAAGTTGGCTTACGATTTATTCTCTTCCCTATCTGGAGATTCTATCAATTCATATTTTACACACCTTATCGTAAATGGTAGTTACGAAGGGATTTACTTAATGCAGAATCATCCTAAGGCGCTTTTTAAGAATAATGTAAAGTATGATAATCCAAATTCTTTTCTTGTTCAGATTGATCGTTGTCCCTGTCCTATTATTCACAATTCGAAAGTTGATAGCTTCATAAATCCAGCTTATGTTTTTGAAGTTCCTTCTAAGCCTACAGATATTCAGAAATTTGCAATAGATAGTAAGTTAATAGATTTTGAGAATGCACTGTACAATAATGATTTGTCGGCAATTGATGTAAAGAGTTTTGTGGATTTAATTATTCTAAACGAGCTAAGTAAAAATATTGATGCATACAGGTTAAGCACCTATTTAGCTTTTGATGGTACACAGATTAGTATTCCAACAGTTTGGGATTTTAACATTGCCTGGGGTTTAGCTGAACACGCAACTGGTTTTGATGCAACTGGTTTTATTATTAACGGTGAAAATAAAAATTATGCTCCTTATTGGTGGCAATCACTTTGGAATAACAAAGAATTTCAGATTCATTTAAAAGAAAGTTATAGCGTTTACAGACAAGAGATCTTAAGCCCTCTTATGCTAAATAAATCTATTGATAGTTTAGTTGCTGATTTAGGCACAGACAAAGACTTGAATTTTGAGAAATGGCCTTTATTCGGTACAAATATATGGCCAAACAAATACAAAACCACATCTCACGAAGAGGAGATTTCTAGGCTTAAAGGTTGGATTAAATTACGAATGGACTGGTTAGATTCTAAATGGTTAGATTAAAAAATAAGTAATCCGCCAATAAATATAATAGCTCCAATTCCCATTAATAATAATGTGTAGGGCAGAATTTCTTTTGCTTTTAATCCTGTAATTCCCAGTAGAGGTAAAGCCCAAAATGGCTGTAGCATATTGGTTAGTTGATCACCGTATGCTAATGCCATAATATTTTTAGGTATACTCAATCCGAGCTGTTGCGATGCCTCTATAATGATAGGGCCTTGAATAGCCCATTGTCCACCACCACTTGGTACAAAAATATTTACCAAGCCAGCACTTAAAAATGTGAATAAGGGAAAAGTTGTTTCTGTAGAAATGCTCACAAAGAACTCCGATAATTGGGTAATCATACCTGAATGCTTCATCAAACCCATAATTCCAAAATACAATGGGAATTGAATTAATATTCCAGACGCGCCACCAATAGCCTTGTCTAAGGCGTTTAAGAAATTTCTAAAACTTGCATGCATTACAATAGCCAATCCTAATAAAGTGAGGTTAATAAAATTTGGACTGATGAAGTTTAGATTCAATTCTTCGGGAAGAATCATCGCTTTGTAAAGCGCATAAACAAGTACTCCTCCTCCGAAAGTGAAGGCTAATAATTTTGAGGTATCTAGTTTTTCTGCACCCTCAATTGTATTGTTATCTAATTGAATTTTAGATTCTGATAATGTATAGGTTTTAGGATTTGTACTATTTCCTAAATAATACATAAAAGTTGGTAGTACTATAAGTATTACTAGAGATACACATATATTCATATTAGAAAAAATAGTGTCTGAAAAACCTATTTGTTGAGGTAGTAAAGCCAAACGCTCTGAATTATAAATTCCAGTCATTAAGGATTCTAAATGTCCGTTTTCTGCTGCTTTAATAGGTGCTGAGCCACTAATTCCGCCATGCCATACCATTAATCCAGAATAAGCACTTGCCCCAATAATAGGGTAGTGTATTTTCCAATTATTGTCTTTTGCATTTTCGGCAACTTTACGAGCGAAAATAGCTCCAAATATCAATCCTAGTCCCCAGTTAAAATAACTTACCAATAGCGTTAATAGACAAACCAAAAAAGCAGCATTAGCAGTATTGGTACAGTAATTTGTCATATAACTAATAAGTCTATTTACAGGCTTACTTAGTGCTAAGGTGTGACCCAAAACGAGCATTAACATCATCTGAAAAGCAAACACCAATAAGGAAGAATTCCATAAACCTTGCTCCCAGTACTCTAGTAAATTTAAACCATGATTAATTGAGCTACCAGCCTTGTTGTCTGTAAACAGAAAAGCTAATGTAAAACTGATGAAAGTGAGTAAGACGGCTATGGTAAACGGGCTAGGTAAATACTTTTTAAATACCTTTTCTATTTTGTTGGCTATGTTCATAGATGCGAAGGTAGCAAGAATTCAGGAGCCAGAATACAGGAGTAAAAAAATAAAAGTAGAGAGTTTAAGAAGGTAAAGAGGAGTAAGGAGCCAGAATTAAGAAGGTAAAGGAGTTAAGACAAAAAGAGAAACCTCTCAAGATTGTCCGGCTGAGGTTTCTCGAAGCCCTATCCAGAAATTGTACATCTGTTACCATCCAATTATCTCCTTCGAGAAACCTCAGGATGACAATTGGATTCATTCTTCATGAAGCACAAAACCCCAAATCTTCAAATAATTTTACTTTTCACTAAGTTTTTTTTTGCAAAAAAAATCCCTCTCGAAGCTTCGAGAGGGATTTTATAAAGTATGATTGTTATTCCTAGAAAGGAAGGTCATCTTCTGGTGCTGCAGGAGCAACAGGTTCTGCATTTGGCATTGCTTCAGCTTGCATCGCTTCAACTTTTTGTATTCTCCATGCATCTAAAGTATTAAATACTTTAATTTCAGATGAAGGATCTTTTTGCCATTCTCTACCTCTTAGGTTAAAGAAAACTTCTACTTTGTCGCCTGCTTTTACCGCATCAACTAAGTTGGTTTTATCTTGCACCAATTGGAACATTAAAAACTGTGGGTATTGCTCCTCAGTTTCAATTACAAATTCTCTCTTCTTAAAGCGGTCGCTTATCACTTGTTCGTCGTGAATACGCTTTATTTTTCCTTCTACAGATAAATTACTCATTGTTATAGTCGATTTAGTTTGTCAATTAATAAGGTCTTCCAGGCAGCTTCTATTTCGTTTATTTCAAGTAGAGTCTTAGCATGTCTATGCAATTCTTCTCTCGTTTCTTCGTCGTCGTTTCCAGCTTGTAAGAGGGTTGCAATATCCGTATTTTCTTTGAATATTTCAACTAATTCCAAGGAAGGAATTTTTTCAATGTTTGCTAATTTTGCCAAGTCGTTACCAGACAGAATAAAGCTGTTTTTTATACGGCTAGGCATTTGGTCATATCCAATCCCAATTTTCACGTTTGGCTTCTCAACTTCAAATATAGATTCTCCAGAAGCTCTACAATACCAGTTAGCTCCCATACGACCTACAAGGTCAATTTTATGAGGATCTATCTGCTGTTGCTCGTTTAAAATAGCTTCAGATACGTGCATTTTCAAAATCTCACAGATCACTAAATTTCCTGCACCACCTTCGTCTCCTAAAGAAACTACTTCCTTTACAATACACTCCATCTGTACCGGAGATTCTTTTACTCTAAAGGGTTTTACTAAGTCGGATGCTAAGGCTGTGAAGCCCGCTTTTTCGAACTCATTAATACCCGTTTCATATTCGGTACTCGAAAGAGATATTTGCTCCACAATAGCATGAGAAACAACATTTATTACCACCTCTTTTGTAGTGATTACATTGTCTAAAGTGTGTTTTGTAGTGTTGTTACGAACACGACGTGCAGGCGAAAAAATAGCTATCGGTGGATTCGCACTAAACACATTGAAAAATGAAAATGGACTTAAATTAGGTCTTCCTTTTTCATCTACAGTACTTGCTAGGGCAATTGGTCGAGGACCTACAGCCGATAATAAATAACCGTGTAAGTCTTTAGTACTTAATTCTTTTGGATCTAGTGAGAGCATAGTTTTTTTATGAGAAAAACAAATGTAAGTATTCGTTTTATGCTAGCAATGAAATAGTATTAAAAAATATGTTTTTTTGGTTGCTAAAAATGAAAATAGTTCTAAATTTGCAACCGCAATAAGTCGGAAGGCTTATTCGTTCCACGCGGATATGGTGGAACTGGTAGACATGCTAGATTTAGGATCTAGTGCCGTAAGGCGTGTGGGTTCGACTCCCTCTATCCGCACTAAGGCTTACTCGAAAGAGTAAGCCTTTTTTTTATGGACTCATTTTTGCAAGAGTATTAAAGTGACATTTTATGAGATGTTGTTCCATGCTTATGAGAATGGAATGGTTTTTAGATGACTCGTTAATAAAGTATACAAGTGGTTTTTGGTCTATTATCATTATATTCTATCATTTTAAAAGGAATACACTATCTCAATAATAATTGTAAATTGAACTCGCTAAAACTGAAATAAAATGAAACAAATTATCCTCTCATTAGTATGCTTATTTTTCAGCATTACCTTATCTGCACAATCTAGTTTAAACCTAAACTATTTATCAAACTATAGCTACAGTAATGAGCTTAACGATATTTGGGGCTATGCCACCGAAACTGGCGAATATGCGCTTGTGGGAGTTTACAACGGAATATCAGTAGTGGATATTACAGTGCCTACTAGCCCAAATGAATTAGGATTCTTTACAGGACCCAGTTCTACCTGGAGAGATTTAAAATCCTATGGTGATTATTTGTACTGTGTAAACGAATCTAGTGGTGGATTACACATTATTAATTTAGCTGAACTAATAGCAGGAAATTCTAATCCCACTTCAATACAGAACACCGATTTAGGCTTCACTACAGGACACAATATCTATATCGACGAAAATGGAATTCTCTATGTATTAGGAGCCAACTTTGGTGGTGGTGGAGCAATGATGTTTGATTTAAATGAAACTCCTGAAAGTCCAGAATACCTAGGAAATTATGGTGGAAGTTATTTTCACGATGCCATGGTTAGAGGCGATACACTTTGGGGAGGTGCAATTTATAATGGAGAATTTTCGGTAGTAGACGTGTCAGACAAAGCCAACCCAGTTTTATTAGCGACACATGGTACACCAAATAATTTTACACATAATAGTTGGATTTCAGACGATGGAAACACCGTTTTTACAACCGACGAAGTGAGTGGTGCGTTTGTAACTTCTTATGATGTTTCGGACTTAAATAATATAGAAGAACTCGATCGAATTCAAGCTTGGAGTGTCGATACTGATGTTATACCTCATAATACCCACGTTGCAGGAGATTTTTTAGTTACCTCTTATTATAGAGATGGCGTTTCGGTGGTAGATGCTAGTAATCCGAGTAATTTAATTGAAGTTGCCTATTACGATTCTTCACCCAATTATGAAGGTGGCGGATTTAATGGTGCTTGGGGAACCTACCCTTTTCTCCCTTCAGGGAATATTTTGGTATCGGATATAGAAAACGGGCTTTTTGTATTAGAGCCAAAATTTACCAATGCTAGTTTTATAGAAGGTACAGTTACAGATGGCTTTACCGAAGCTCCTATTAGTAATGTGAGCGTTCAAATAGTGGGCTCTAACAATCCTTCCATTTCTACTTTAGCTGGATTTTACCAAACAGGTATGGCAGATCCTGGAGTATATACTTTAGCCATTTCTGCAAATGGTTATTCTACTCAGCAAATAAGTGTAAATCTTCAAACAGGGATTATTTTAGAGTTAAATATTCAATTGGTTGCTAGTGGTTGTATGGACGAAAGTGCGTGTAATTACAATCCTTTTGCCCTAACCGACGATGGTACTTGTGCCGAATTAGATGAATGTGGCGAATGTGGTGGTACAGGTCCAAATATCGGTTACGACTGTGATGGTAATTGTATTGCAGAGTCTTATACTTTAGTTATGATGGATTCTTACGGCGATGGATGGCAAGGAAATACAATCACCTTAAACAATATGTCTTTTGAGCTTGCTAATGGTTACGAAACAACAGAGACTTTTTGTTACGACCCTAGTTATGGCTGTTTAGATATTGTATGCGACGGCGGAACTTGGCAATCAGAAGTTACTTGGACAATTGCAAATGAAGCTGGAGTTTTACTCACAGGAGGCGCTCCTTTTGTAGGTGAATTATGCGATTTCGCTACTAATGAAACGTGCCAAACACTTAATTTTTCAGCTGGATGGTCTATGTTCTCTACCTACATACAAGCCGAGAGTATGAATTTGAGTGCTGTGTTTAGCGAAATGATTGCGATTGACAATTTGTGGATAGTAAAAGATTATGCTGGGATGGCATATTTACCTGAATTCAACATGGATGGGATTGGTTACATTGAAAACGATGAAGGCTATTATGTTAAAACAACAAATGCACAATCTCTAGAAATCTGTGGTGATTATATGTTGCCAGAGGAAAATCCTATTTCTTTAAATCAGGGTTGGGGAATGTTTAGTTATTTACGACTAGAGCCAGCAAACCTGATGAGTGTTTTTGATGAATTTGGAGATGATGTAGTTATTATTAAAAACAGTGTGGGTGCAGCTTATTTACCAGACTGGGGCTTTAATGGTATCGGAGATTTAGAACCGGGTAAAGGCTATCAAATTAAAATGTCTACTTCTCATACGCTACAGTATTTACCAAATGGCGAGGAGTACTAAGTTAAATTAGTTTTGAGTGCTTAGTGAAATTGTCACCTTGAGGCTTCTCGAAAGGCTACAATTTGAAGTTTACCGATGAACTTACAATTCTGTGTATGCTTCGAGTAAGCCTGCCTACCGGCAGGCAGGCAGGCTCAGCAGGACAATAAATTGTTAATCTTAAAAATACTAAATCTACTTAACTTCTTTTATCCCACAAACAAAACCTGTTTCGTAGAACGATTTTCTTGACTTAAAACTACTTCTTTACCTTTTAGAATTTCTTGTTCGTCTCCTTCGGAAAAATGACGAATGGTAAGAAGTTCTAGTCCTGTATTATACTTAATACGGTACGTTTTGGAGAGTTCTTCAATTAAGAATTCAGCTTGTAAAGAATCTAAGTCAACAGCTAAAGAACAAGAAACGGCCGAGTTTTGAATCAAGTTTACTCTAGCATTGTATTTAGCTAAAATCGAGAATATTTGTGCCAAATGGTTTTCAACAATAAAGTCTAAGTCTAGTGCCGAAATACTTAGTAAGGTTTGGTTTTTCTTTAAAATATAAAAAGAAGTCTCAGGTAGTGTGGCTTCGTTTTCTGCTATCCATGTACCTTTCTCTTCAGGCTTAATAAAAGACCTAATTTCTAAGGGGATATTTTTCGACTTTAAAGGCTGTAGTGTTTTCGGATGTATTACAGAAGCACCGTAATAGGCCAATTCTATTGCTTCCTGAAAAGAGAGTGATTCAATTTTTATAGGATTGGAAAAATAACGAGGATCTGCATTTAGTAATCCTGGAACATCTTTCCAAATCACTAATTTTTTAGCATCTAAAATACTCGCAAAAATTGCAGCGCTATAGTCAGAGCCTTCTCTACCTAATGTAGTAGTGAAATTTTCTGAAGTGCAACCAATAAATCCTTGTGTTATGGTAATCGTATCTCCCGTAATAGCTTTCTTTATTAAAGAGCTAGATAAGTCCCAGTCTACAATAGCTTCCTGGTGTTTATTATCTGTTTTTATTAAATCTCTAGCATCAATCCATGTGTTTTTTAAGCCAATTTCATTTAAATAAGCACTCACAATAGTGGTCGAAACTAACTCTCCTATAGACACAATTTGATCGTATTCGTAGGGGTATTCTGGACGAGGACTCTCTTCTAAAGCCCATTCAACTTCTACAAACAAATTGGTTACAGCATCAAATACAGGGTGACCTTTTTTGAATAGTTCAGTTAAAATAGCTGTGTGAAATGATTTTACTTTATCAAGCTCTTCAAAAGCATTGTCTTGTTTAAGATAAAAGGAACGGGCAACTGTTTCTAAATTATTAGTTGTCTTTCCCATTGCAGAAATTACAACTACTGGCTTATGCTCTTTGTATTGCTCCAGAATTGTAGCTAAATTCTTTATTCCTTCAGCATCTTTAACAGATGCACCGCCAAATTTAAAAACTTTCATTGCTCACTATTTGCAGCAAATGTAAAAATTTATATGCTTTAGTTTTACCCTCAAGCTTTCTTTTTATTTTAGTCGCCATATAATATATACACACGACGACTCAGTTCTCGAACTCTTTTACAAAGACCTTGTACTACTCTACGATTTAAAAGAAACCCTTAAACACGAAGGTTTGAGTGATTATGTGGAAAATCCTCAGTATTTAAAAAGGAATACACCTAATCAATTACTACATATAGGGAATTAAACTATATATAGATAAGAATGGTACACTGTAAAGAACAATAAAATAACAAGTATGGGATTTAAAAAAGGTGAAAGTGGAAATCCAGAGGGAAGACCTAAAGGTGCATTAAATAAAACAACAAATGAAATAAGAGAGTTTATTTCAAAAGCTATCGACACAGATAAGATAAAAGATAAGCTAAATCAAATTGAAGACCCCGTAGACTATATAAATGCAGTAAGTAAACTTCTACCCTATATTACTGGTAAGGTTAAACCT
>CAJJAI010000018.1 GCA_905182215.1 Flavobacteriales bacterium UBA6772
AAAGATATAAAATTGATTATTAGTAATGACGCTAATCCAGCCGAGTAAAAGAACAACCTAATTGTAACTATTCAATTTTAATCTATCCCATATATTTTAAGTTGTTTTTTCATGATAGGACGAAACAAAAAAGGAAAAAAAGATAACATTAGCATCGTAGGATACCCATATGGAAGCAATGGGCTTTGCTCTTTAGAATCTAGTATTTGAAAAGGTTTTCCTCCTCTATGATGATGATCGGAATGTCTCGTTAATTCAAAAAGGAGTACTCTACCAATAATGTGATCTGAGTTCCACGAATGACAAGGCTTTACCCCTTCATACCTACCATTTGATAATTTTTTTCGCTGTAAACCATAGTGTGCAAAATAGTTCTGAGCCTCTAAAATCGAAATGCCTAATACGCTCGAAATAAAATACCATTGCATTGTAAAAGGACCAAATAAACTATAAATACTCAAAAGCAAGAGAATAGGTAAAAGCGTGAAGACAATCATGGGGTTTAGTAGAGTGCTTTTGCCTTGTACTTTTAATAAATGAGCCTCCAATTTCCAAGTTTTAAAATATCCACCAATTTGAGATTTTAAGGCAAATACATAAAAATTATCTCCAGCTCTAGCAGAAGTTAAATCTGCTGGACTTGCAACATCTCTGTGATGTCCAGCATTATGGTAGGTCATAAAATGATTTTGAACTGAAGTAGTTAGCAATAAATGAGCTAAAAATATTTTTAGGGGATGGTCTGATTTATGTCCAAGTTCGTGTCCTAAATTAATTCCTATTACGCCGAGTAAGGTTCCCATCATTAAAACATAGGCCACGAGATCTGAAAGAATTAAATTTTGACTTGAAACAGCAGTCAAGAAAAAGTATATAGAAATCAAGTGTAAAGGAACCATGCCGAACAAAACATTGTCAAAAAAAGTAGTGTGTTTAGCACTTTCCCTTTCTGAATCGTTCAAATTATAGGCATCAGTAGAAATAATAACTTCTAATATAGGCACCATTATATACAAGAAAATTAAACCCAAATAGGCTATTATTCCAGTAGAATTAAAAGTTAGAATACCAAATAATGGTAATGTGTATGCACCGAAATATTTTAGTTTTGACATGGATTATTGAGCTTTATTTTCGTACTAATTAAGCTAATTTAGTTCGATTTATTGATTTTACCTAATTATAAATGCATAAATTAACACCCAATTAGCTAAGCTTAAGTGTAGATGGCTACGAGTGGGTGTTAAAGTTAGTAATCGAACGGTAAGACTCGGAACAAAAATAGTTTCCAAAAAAAGAAATAAAAATGAAGTTGAGAAGTATCAATGTGCTACTTTTAATGGAATAAAAGCAACAGGAAAATGGGGCGAAAATCGGCTATAAAAACACGGAAGCCAATAACAAAGAAGGTTAACCTTTGGTTGGGCGACTTATTACTTTGTTTACAAAACGAAAATATAGAAGATCTAAGTATTGATGACTTAGCAAGGTTAGCTGGGAAAAGCAAATCTACACTCTATGAATATTTTGAAAGTAAAGAGGCTGTTTTACTGGCTGCCTGCGAAACAAAAACAAAAGCACTCACAGAACGAATAGTAAGTGTGAGTAAAGAGAAAATAAATAGGGTTGTATTGTATGAGCAATTAGTAGCAATTGCTGCTGAGGGAACTGCAAATATTTCGATATCATTTTTACAAAGCATCAAACTTCATTACCCAAAATCGTGGCTCGTAATAGAAAAGTTCACAGATTTATTTGTTGACTTACTAAAGATACAATACAGTCAAGGTATCACAGAAGGAATTTATCATCCTATTTCGGTGGAATTACTAGGACACCTAGATAAACTATTTGTAACACAAGTGGTTACCAACAAACTAATGTTTACCGACAAAGACTATACGCTTAGTAAATTAATTACAGATTATTTAAATTTAAGACTTAAGGGTTTGCTGAAAAAGTGAAAATTCAAATGAGTACATTCGTTAAATGAAAAATTCAAAGCTAGCATTCTTTTACTTCCCTCAATGCTTACTAATTTGCTCTTACAAATGTGTACAGCTTTATTTGGAGTCGGTCTTTCAATTACCCTATAAATTTAGATCCATTTGGAGTCTAATTCTTCTTACTATACTTAGCGTATTTAGTTTAATTATTGGAATTATACATATTACTTTTGTATTCACAGAACGCATTTTATTTTCGTGGATACTGAAACCTCAAAAGAGTTTAATTGTGTATATTATAGGAGCGCCTAGAAGTGGAACAACCAGACTACACAAATTAATAGCTTCTAATGAACAGGAATTTACTGCTATGAAAATGTGGGAGCTCTTTTTTGCTCCATCAATCATTCAAAAAAAGGTATTTTCAATAGTGGGGAAAATTGATGGCTTCTTCAATTCTATTTTTTCTACTACTATTAAAAAAGCGGAGCGCGCTTTGTTTAGTAAATTCAACAACATTCATCCTTTAAGTTTGTTTAATGTGGAAGAAGATGCTTTGGTTCTTTTTCATTTATTCTACACCTACCATCTTTCATTTTTATTGGGTACCGAAAAATCGTACTCTAATTTAAATAGAGATAAACACATTCCAAAGGCCATTTGGGTGTACTACAAATTCTGTATCGAAAATCATCAAATACAGAACCCAGAAAAAATATACCTTTCTAAAAATCCTTTTTTTACTGCACATAGCAATCGACTAGAGTCCGTTTTTCCAGCAGTTAAATTCATCAATATTAGTAGAGACATAGAAGAAGTTTCCCTTTCCTTTTTTAGTATGAAAAAGCATTTGTCGAATGTATTCTATGGTTGTAATCCAAGCCAACAGAAATACAAAGAAATTCTTGTCTTGTTAAAATATTGGCAAGAAAGTGGCGCCAAACTAAAAGGCACTAACAGCATTCAAGTTGATTATATGGATATGAAAGAGAAACCAAGTGCAGTAATAAAAAATATTTATAATTTCTTAAGCTTAGATTTAAATAAATCGCAACAAACAATGCTTTTACAAGAAGATGAGAACTCTAAAAACTACATCAGTAAACATCGCTATAAAGCAGAGGAATTTAGCACCTAAAAGGCTTAAAATAAATCACTTAGTTTGCTTTTAAATACGATTCATTTTTCGTAACTTAATATAGAATCTAATCATCACAAAATAAAGTTATGAGTACTTCAAAAGCCCGCACCATACGACGAATTTACTTAATTAGTTCCCTTTCTCTAGGGGTCTTAGCCCCTCTGTTTTGCTGGTATATGATTCCCGACTTTAATCCTATTCACCGACCCCTTTCTTATTTTGGTGTAGCAGAACTTACCTTTTGGTATTGGAATATTTCGGTGCTACTTATAGCAACTGGTTTATTTGTAAATGCATACAGGTCTATCCCTATTTATTTTTCTGATAAGAAACAAAAGACATTCTTGGAAGTGTTATTGTCGATCTCTTTTATATCGTTATGTGGTGTAGCACTTATATCCATGGACAATTACTTGATACACCATGTAGCAGCCTACACCTTCTTTTTAGTCTACAATTTCTTTATCTTTAGTTTCGGATTTATTAGATCCCTTAAATACGTGCGCCGAGGTATATTTTCTATTACAATAGGAATCTTGATGCTCTTAAGCTCACTATTACTCTTGCCATTTCCAAGTTATGGTGTTTTCGAAATTGTCTATTTCTTTTTGTTATTTCTCTGGAACACGCATTTGTTTTACAAACGAATTGAGTTTGAAGACCGAATTCTAAAAAAGAAAGAGCCGCTGAGACTTACTTAAAAGTCTAAGGTAGATCTTATTGATAGTAACAAAAAAAGCCACCTCTTTCGAGGTGGCTTTTTGTATAAATTACAAATTCTTAAAGTGTTCCTCTACGAGCTTGTTCGGCTTCTATAGATTCAAAAAGGGCTTTAAAGTTTCCTTTCCCAAAAGATTGAGCTCCTTTACGCTGAATTATCTCGAAGAACATTGTAGGTCTATCTACAATAGGTTTTGTAAATATTTGAAGTAAGTATCCTTCTTCATCTCTATCCACTAAAATCCCTAATTCTTTAAGATTTAAAATGTCTTCATCTATTTCTCCACAACGATCTAGAACGGTATCGTAATAATCGCCAGGAACGTATAAAAATTCTACTCCCCGAGCAGTCATTTCTTTTACGGTAGTAATAATATCGTCGGTGGCTACAGCTATATGTTGACAACCGGCACCTTTATAAAAGTCAAGATATTCTTCAATTTGAGATTTCTTAACTCCTTCTGCTGGTTCGTTAATAGGGAATTTCACTCTACCATTTCCATTGGTCATCACCTTACTCATAAGAGCGGTAAATTGAGTAGAGATATCTTTATCATCAAAAGTGATAAGATTGGCAAATCCCATAGTTCTATTATAGAAATCAGCCCATACATTCATCTCATCCCAACCTACATTGGCTACCATGTGATCTATGTATTTTAATCCTAATGGAGCTGGGTTAAAAGTAGATGTTTGCTCAACATAACCAGGCAAGAAAACTCCTGTATAGTTTTTACGTTCTACAAAAATGTGAACCGTATCGCCATAAGTATGAATCCCTGAACGTACAACCTCACCAAACTCATCTTTCTCAGTTGTTGGAACCATATAAGGTTTTGCACCTCTCTTAGTGGTTTCTTCAAAGGACTTTGTAGCATCCTCTACCCAAAGAGCAATTACCTTAACACCATCACCATGCATTCTAACATGATCTGCTATGTCTCCGTCTGGACTCATAGGCGTGGTAAGTACAATTCTAATTTTACCTTGTTGAAGTACGTAAGAAGTACGATCTTTAACACCTGTTTCTAATCCTGCATAAGCTACCGTTTGGAAACCCAAACAGTTTTTATAATACACAGCCGACTGCTTTGCATTACCTACGTAAAACTCCACATAATCGGTTCCTAAAAGAGGAAGGAAATCTTCCGCTTCAGAGAATATTTTCTCTGGTGAATAATTTATATTCTCAGTATTTGTTAAGTCTTTTGACATAATCTTTTGTTTATGTAATTATTCTGGCAGCCAAGATTTATAATACCCTTTTTGCTCAATTCCCATAGCCTCCTGCGTTAATTGTAGGGGTCTAAAAGGATCTATCATTACAGCTAATTCTTCTGTGTTTGTTTTTCCTATACTACGTTCCATTGCTCCTGGGTGTGGTCCATGTGGCAATCCTCCAGGATGCAAAGTTAACATTCCTTTTTCAATATGATTACGACTCATAAAGTCTCCATCTACATAATACAAAAGCTCATCAGAATCTATATTGCTATGATTGTAAGGTGATGGAATTGCCTGTGGATGATAATCGTACATGCGAGGAACGAATGAACAAACGACAAAGTTATGCCCTTCGAAAGTCTGATGTACTGGAGGCGGCAAATGCACACGACCAGTCATAGGTTCGAAATTGTGAATTGAAAATCCGTATGGGTAGTGATAACCATCCCATCCAGCTACATCAAATGGATGTGCAGCATAAGTATAAGGTGTAAGCTGATTGTGTTTTTTAATCACAATTTTATAATCTCCTAGTTCCGTATGTGTTTCTAGGTTTTCTGGTAATTTATAATCGCGTTCGCAAAATGGAGAATGCTCTAATAATTGTCCGAATTTATTGCGGTAGTTACGCGGTGTAAGAATTGGACTAAAACTCTCCACAATAAGTAATCTGTTATCTTCAGTATCGAATTCAAATTGATACACACATCCACGAGGGATAACCAAATAGTCTCCGTATTCGAACGAAATACTCCCAAATGGAGATTTTAATCTCCCTGTTCCTTTATGCACAAAAATTAATTCATCCGCTTCTCCATGCTTATAGAAATAATCCATAGACTTTTTTGGAGCCGCCAAACTAACGTGTAAATCGCTGTTAAAAAGGATAGTTTTTCGACTCTCTAAATAATCGTTTTCTGGCTTTACCTGAAAGCCGTTAAAACTACGTGGAAGTTTATTTTTTTCGACGGCTACTTTAGGTTGCACATCTATAGACTCCCCTACTTCTTTTATCATAGTTGGGGCATGGCAGTGGTATAACAGAGAAGACATACTCGAAAACCCTTCGGTTCCAAACAATTCTTCCTGGTACAAGGCTCCATTCTCCTGACGAGATACTGTATGGCGCTTTGAAGGAAAAACTCCTTGTTTATGGTAAATTGGCATATGTGTTAATTTAAGAAGAACAAAGGTATTGATTTATATAAGACCGATGAATGATTTAGAGCATGTATTAACCTATAAGACTAGAAACTAAAATCTACTTGATCGTCTCGCAATAAATCATCATTCCTGAATCGGAGGAAAATTTGTGCGGTAGCCAATACATCTTTTTCGCAGTATTTAGCGATGCGTTTTAAGTCGTTTTCTTCCCAATAAACTGCGCTTACCATGCTACCATCTATATCGTCTTTTGGAGTAGGGATATTAAAAATCTCACACAATAATTTTATGGAGGTATAGTGTTTATAATCGCCAAATTTCCACAATTCCATGGTGTCTAAATGTTGTATTTCCCAAGGTTTTTTCCCTGCTATTTGAAGAATGGGTGGAAGTGAAATCCCATTGATTAACATCCTACGGCATATATAAGGAATATCGAATTCTTTAGAATTATGGCCACATAATAACTGACGAGGATTGGTGAAATAATTTCCTTGTAACAGTTCAGAAAACTCACCGAGTAAAAGGGCTTCATCATGATTGTAAAAAGATCGTAATCGGAAGTTTTTCTCTCCATCTTGGTAATGTATAAAACCAACAGAAATACAAACAATTTTACCAAACTCTGAGAGTATTCCAGCTCTGTCGGAATAATAGTCGGCGGGGGAAATATCCTCCTTTCGCTGCCATTTAGTTTTGTCTGCCCACAAATTTTGCATCTGATCGCTAAGCTCATCAAAATGAGAAACGCCACTAACGGTTTCTATATCTAAGAATAAAACATGTTGTATATCTATACTATTCATAAACCTAAAAATTAATTTAAAACATCGAATTGACTGATAATTTCTCGTACATAAAAATCTAAATCTAGGGTGCTTTTATTAAAGTGTGCTTCTCTTTTATGTCCTAAACGAACGGCAACTAAATCGAGAGCAGGAATAATAATTACGTATTGTCCATTTACACCTCTCATTGCATAAGCGGGGTATTTGTATTGTGTATCGTACAGCCACCAAGAATAACCGTAATGCGGTTCTAAATCTGGACTTAAAGTTGCCGTAACAAAAGCAGAATCTATTAGCTGAACTCCATTCCATTTACCACCATCTAAATACAATTGTCCGAAACGGGCGAAATCTAAAGCGTTGGAGTTGATACAACAATATGCCTTTTCAATTCCATCTTCATTATCAATCATCCAATCTGCAGAATCGGTAGCATTTAATGGTTTCCATAATTTCGCAGAAAGATATTCGCTTAGTTTTTGCCCTGTAGCACGCTCTATAATAAGTCCCATTAACTGAGTGCTTCCACTTTGATAATGCCATTTTTCACCTGGCTTTTCTGTGAAGTTTATACTGAGCATTAAATCGGTTAAGTTCTGGGTAAAGTAGGCTTCGGCAGTAACCCCAAAAGGATTGTAATAATCCTCGTTCCAATTCATCCCAGAGCTCATAGTTAGCAAGTGCTTTATGGTAACTTCAGTATTAAAATGGTCTCCAGAACGATCGTATTCTGGAATAAAATCTTTTATTTTCTGATCTATACTTTCTATGTATCCTTCTTGTACAGCCACCCCAATCAACATCCCTACGACCGATTTAGCCATCGAAAAAGAATTGGTACGTGAAGCTCTAGAACCAATACCCCAATAAGTTTCGTAGCGTATACTATCGTTTTGAATTACCGTGAAAGCGATGGATTGGTTCTGCTCCAAACGAGCCCTCAAAGCTGGGCTGATTTCCTCTTTATTATAGTCGGATGCTTCAGGCCATTGTACTGCTTCGCCATTCTCAATAATTCGATTTTCGAAGTATTGGTAATCTTCAATAGTAGCAGTGTTATGCCCTTTTAAATAGCCAATTTTTATAGCCTTATAAACATAGGACTTCCCACTAACAATAATAAAAGCGTTTAAGAGAATAAAACAGAATACAAGGAGTTTGAGACTAAGCTTTAGAAATTTCATCAGAATTTATTTTAAGCTTAAATATAGGAAATTCGCTTGGAAAAAGAAGGTATGGAGGTAGAGGAATTAGAAGAAGATAGGATAAACCAAATTATCATCCTGAGTTTATCGAAGGAGATCATTTGATGGACACATATTCACTTCAACAAGCTCAGTGTGACAAGCAAATAATTTCCCCAAGCAAAAATTAATCATCGATAATTGCTAATTAATAATTACCTAAAGCAGCCCTTTTTCCAGAAGGCTCTCTGCAATTTGAATAGTATTTGTAGCGGCTCCCTTTCTGAGATTATCAGATACAACCCACATATTCAAAGTATTTCTAAAAGACTCATCACGACGAAGACGACCAACAAAAACGGCATCTTTTCCTTCAGCGTATTTGGGCATCGGATAGGTGTGTGTGTCTGTATTGTCTTGCACTACTAACCCAGCTGACTCGTGTAAAGTTTTACGAACAGTAGCCATATCGAAGTCCTTTTTAAAAGTAACATTAATACTTTCAGAATGACCTCCCATTACAGGAACTCGAACGGCAGTTGCAGTTATTCCAATACTCTTGTCTCCGATAATTTTACGCGTCTCATGCACCAACTTCATCTCTTCTTTGGTATAACCTGTAGAAGTAAAATCGTCGCAATGTGGGAGACAATTTCTATAAATGGGATACGGATAAGCTAGTTCTCCTTTATCGCCAGACTCTTCATTTTCGAGCTGTTGCATCGCCTTAACTCCTGTACCTGTAATAGATTGGTACGTAGAGACAATAACACGCTCTAAACCGTAAAGTTGGTGTAGCGGATTTAACGCCAAAACCATTTGAATGGTAGAACAATTTGGATTGGCTATAATTTTATCGGACGCGGTTAATTGATCTGCATTTATTTCAGGTACTATTAATTTATAGCCCGACTTCATTCTCCATGCAGATGAGTTATCGATGACGGTTGTACCAACAGCTGCAAATTTGGGAGCCCATTCTAAGGAGCAAGAACCACCAGCAGAAAAAAGTGCCAAATCTGGTTTTTGTGCTAGAGCTTCCTCTAAACTATGCACTCTATAATTTTGTCCTTGCCAAGAAATTTCTTTCCCTACAGACTTCTCCGAAGCCACAGGGATTAACTCTGTAACAGGAAATTGACGTTCTGCCAAAACCTTCAACATAATATTCCCTACCATACCAGTGGCACCTACAACAGCTACTTTCATAATCGATAATTAGACACCAAATATAAGATATATTGATTTGAAAATTTGATGATTTGTTAATATGAAAATGAAATAAGTATTAGGTATAGAGTGAAGTTAGTTTTGAGCAAAAGGTCAAGCTCGTCTTAGGGGCAAAATGGTCGTTTAAATACTAGGCATTAATTGTTAATTGAATTCTGACTCCTGAATTCTTAAATTCTCTGTCTTCTTTTGTACCTTACTAGAATAATAAAATAATTTTTTGATGAAATATTTAATTCTAGCACTTTTGAGTAGCCACTGTATAATGGCTCAAATTTCAGAGGATTTCTCTGATGGAGATTTTACACAAAATCCAGAATGGTTTGGCAATACATCACATTTTGAAATTGACTCTCTCAATCGCTTACATCTAATTGCTCCAACTGTAACAGCTAATTCATATTTGTGTTTTGAGAGCAACTTACTCGAAAATACCATTTGGAAAATGACTGTAAAAATGGACTTCAATCCCTCGGCATCTAATTATTTAGACTGGTATATTTTGGCAAGCGACAGTATACTTAAGGAAAGTAATGAAGCCTATTTCGTACGTATTGGAGGTACGGGAGACCAACTAATTCTTTATAAAAAAGAAGGGGAGATAAGTACACAATTGATAACCAGTTCAGAAGGGATTGTGAATACAAACCCTGTAGAAATTCGATTAAAAGTTGAACGAACAGTGGATGGGGACATTGAAGTTTGGTCAGATTTATTAATCGATGGAAATTGGGTTTTAATTGGAAGCGCCACAGATTTAACTGAGCTAAATGCTCAGTATTCTGGAATCAACTGCAAGTACACCTCTACCAGAAGTGATAAATTTTATTTTGATGATTTTAGTATTAATGGATCTCCTTTTATAGACAGTATTCCACCGAAATTAGTGACCGTAGAACTCATCGATTCTTCTAGTATTGTATTAGAGTTTAGCAAAAATGAAACACTAGAATTAACGAATCAACAGTTTGAAATGCTGCCGTATTCTATAAATGCTACTAGTGTAATTCAAAGTGAGAATCTAATACATGTACATTTCGAAAATAGCCTTCCTGTTAATGAAGAATTTCAATTAAAAATCAACTCGATTAGTGATACTAACGGGAATTATATGAACGACACATTGGTAGATTTTTACATACAACAGCATCAGCAGTTCGACCTTATTATTAATGAACTTATGGTAGACCCTGAACCTCAAATTCAGCTAGAGAACACCGAATACATTGAACTGTATAATAGAGCCTCCTACACACTAAAACTTCATAATTGGGTTTTAATGATTGATGAAAAAGAATACAATATTGACAGTGTAGACATTCCTGCGAATGACTATTTAATTCTACATAACGAAAATGATTCTTTATTTTTTGAGGGTTACAATTCTTCTTCTATTCCATATTCTAGCCTAAATAATACCGAAGGATATATTGGATTATTTGACACTGAAAACAAACTTGTACATGAGGTATATTACCATAAAAGCTGGTATAAAAACTTCAACAAGGAAAACGGAGGTTGGTCTTTAGAAATGATCGATTACAATAATTACTGTACAGGAATAAAGAACTGGGCTGCTTGCGAAAACAATATAGGTGGAAGTCCAGGATTACCCAATAGCATTCTAGAAGAAAACCCAGATACCAGCAAGCCTTTTTTAGTGGCCATCGTGATTCTAAAAGAGGATGAAATTCAATTAAAATGGTCTGAAAACCTCTACGACTCTACACTCTATTTTTTCAATTCCTATGAGTTCTCCAATGGACTAATTCCACTGGAAATCCATCACTTTATGGATAAAACGACCATTCTGTACTTTGATGATTTTAATGCCAATACACACTACCAAATAAGTCTCGGAGCATTAAAAGACTGTCAAGAAAACCATAATTCTATTACAGGCGATTTTGTCTTAGGAATCTGGCCAGAGCAGAATCAAATCATTATAAATGAAATTCTATTTAACCCTAAAACTGATGGGTATGACTATTTAGAATTGTACAATAATTCGGATTATTATATAGACCTTTCAAAGGTACTAATAGGGAATTACGAACCCCTACTAGAATCGATTATAAACACCGAGATAATTAGTGAATCCATTTACACCATTCCTCCCAAAAGCTATGTGGTTTTATGTGAAGATACCACTTGGCTAAGTGACAACTATTTCAGAGAGCATCAATCGGATTATATAGAAATCAACCAAATGCCTAGTTTCCCAAAC
>CAJJAI010000019.1 GCA_905182215.1 Flavobacteriales bacterium UBA6772
TTTGTGTTTCTGTATCTCCTACAGCTTGGTAAATATCCATTTGTAAATTGTGAACATCGGAATAAGTTACTGTAGAAACAGAAACTTCATCAAATACTTCTTCGCTATAACGATCGTCGCATTGGGCGCTCATTGTGAAATTGATGAGTACTAGTAGGCTTAGTAAAATTCTTTTCATGGTGCTTTATTTGGTTATTACGATGCATGCATTACAAACACAGTGCCAATAGACTGTTTTTTTACTGGCCAGCAAGATACTTAATTCTGTTTGTAGTTTGTAGGTGCATAAATTTTATCTGGATTGTTGAAGAGATGTCATGCTGAACTTGTCGAAGAAATGTCAGTCTGAGGCTCTCGAAGACCTATCCGGCGTAACAATTTTCATTACTAATTTTCAAATTGAATACTCCTTATTTCCTTCTTCCCATTCCCCATCCCTATCTGAATTGACGCAGAGATGTCAGTCTGATTTACCTACCGATAGGTAGGGGCTCTAGAAGACCAAGCCAGACTTTAAATGATTTTTGACTCAATGACTATTTTGACCCTTTCCCTTATTGTCATGCTGAGGCTCTCGAAGCACCCTTTTTAAAATGTTGAAACAAAAAAAACCTCAAACTTTCGTTTGAGGTTTTCGTTGAGGTCGGAAGCGGATTCGAACCGCTGTACATGGTTTTGCAGACCATTGCCTAGCCACTCGGCCATCCGACCCTAATTATAAGGTTGACAAATGTAACAATTTAGATAGCTTTCGCAAAGAATCTAAAAGGAATTTCGCACTTATCTTATTGCATTCATTTCTACACTCACTCTTTGCACATCGCCTTGTATAGGGGCTTTGTGCTTAATCACCACAACCTTAGACTCTTTCACTGAAGGAAGTTCTAAGAGTAATCTGTCTAAAATTCTTTGAGCTACATGTTCAATCAGTTTAGAACGAATCGCCATTTCTTCTTGTACAATACGCGAAATAGCTACGTAATCTACAGTATCGGATAAATTATCGGTCTTGGCAGAAATAGATAAATCTGTTTTTACGTCCACGTTTACGCTAAAGTCGGTTCCTATTAAACCTTCCTCTTCCATGCAACCGTGGTAGGCGTAACATCTAATATCTTCTACTCTGATAATACCCACAACTATTTTTTTATAGTGTTTAAAGCAACTTCTATTCTTCTAAGAACTTCTTCTTTACCTAGTAATGCAGCAATATCGTTCATAGAAGCACCCGCTCCTAATCCTGTTACCGAAACACGAAAACCAGGCATTACAGCTCCAAATCCTAATTCTTTAGCCTCTAAGAAAGACTTGAAACAAGCACCTATACTTTCTGCATCAAAACTTGGAAGCTCTTTTAACAAAACACTTAACTCTGTAATAATTGCGGGTGTTTGTTCTTTCCATTTTTTCTTGATGGTTTTTTCATCATACGAAGTAGGCGCTTCAAAAAAGTAGCGTCCTTCCTTTAAGATGTCCTGTACAAAAGTTGCACGTTCTTTCATCAAATCGCAAACTTGGGCGATATATTCTTGTTCAGCTTCTAAGTTTTCAGCTTCTAAATAAGGCTTTAACTGAGCAGCTAAATCATCTCCATTATGCATGCGTAAATACTGCTGATTGAACCAATTTGTTTTATCAAAATCGAATTTAGCTCCTGCTTTACCAACACGTTCTAAAGAGAAAGTTTGAATCAACTCTTCCATGTTAAACAACTCTTGAGTAGTACCTGGATTCCAACCTAAAAAGGCTAACATATTGTTAAAAGCTCCTGGGTAATACCCTCTTTCTCTATATCCCGAAGATTGTTCTCCAGTTTCTGGGTTTTTCCAATTGGTAGGGAAAACAGGGAATCCTAAACGGTCGCCATCTCTCTTAGAGAGTTTTCCATTTCCATCGGGGCGTAATATTAATGGTAAATGCGCAAACTGAGGCATTACATCAGCCCAACCGAAAAAACGGTATAATAACACGTGTAATGGAGCCGATGGCAACCACTCTTCTCCACGAATTACATGAGAGATATTCATCAAATAATCATCTACTACGTTTGCCAAGTGATAAGTAGGCATGCCGTCTGACTTAAATAAAACTTTATCGTCAAGGTTGTTGGTGTTTACACTCACCCAACCACGAATAATATCTTGAAATTTCACTTCCTCGTTGCGAGGCATTTTTACACGTACAATATACTTATCGTCTGCAGCTAAACGTTTTTCAACTTCTTCAGCAGAAAGCGTTAAAGAATTTTTCATTCCACTACGAGTAACAGCATTGTACTGTGGAGCAGCCATTCCTGCAGCTTTTAAACGCTCACGCATTTCTGTTAACTCTTCTGGAGTGTCGAAAGCATAATAAGCATGTCCAGATTCTAGTAACATCTCAGCATACTTACGGTACATAGGTTTGCGTTCCGACTGACGGTAAGGACCGTTATCGCCACCAACCGAAGCACCTTCATCTATGGTCATTCCACACCACTTTAGGGCATCAACCACATAGTCTTCTGCTCCAGGAACAAAACGAGTTTGATCGGTATCTTCAATACGAAGTAAAAAATCACCTCCGTGTTTCTTAGCAAACAAATAATTGTAAAGTGCGGTTCTAACACCACCCATATGTAAAGGGCCTGTTGGACTCGGGGCAAATCGTACTCTTACGCGTCTATTTTCCATCTTTCTAACAACAAATTAAGGTCGCGAAATTACGAATTTATCTTTTGATGATTTGTATTAATTTGATGATTTAAAGATTTGAGGTTTTTAAGAGGAAATAAAAGGGGGCTTCGTTGCCTCAGCCGGACAAAAATAAAAAGGGAAATGGGAAATAGGGAGAAGGTGCTTCGAGTGCCTCAGCATGACAACAAATAAAATGGTCAAAATAGTTCTGCTGTCAAAAACTGTTTAAAGACTGGCTTGGTCTTCGAGAGCCTCAGACTGACATACAAAGAAAAAGGAAGCAGGGAATTGGGAGGAGGTTTGAGTGATGAGCTTTGAGTTCAAAAAAATTGCTCTTTACACTTTTTTATTACCCGTCCTCTATTCTTTTAGTGAAATAGACGTATAAAATGAGTGTAGTAAAATGTTGTTTGAACTAAACGTCCGAAGGGAGTTTAGCGAGTTCATTTTACTAGCCATTTTAAAGTTTATGGAACGTTATGAAAGAATTGAAGACTTGATTTTTGGTTCTTTTCATTAAGTAAAAGAACAAGAGAAATAAAGGGCTTCTAAACTTTAACAAATAAACATTGTACTACTGAGGTACTCGAAGGATACAATAAGCGCTCACTAATATACTTGATAAAAAAAGGTCATCTAGTGACTAAGACTTAAAAAATTATGAAGCTGAAACAAAAAAGAACCTACATAAATGCAGGTCCTTCTAAAACACTAAATCCTCCAGGATTAATTGTTAATCAAATAAAGCGATAATTATATATGTATGAAATAGGTGAAGACACTCAAATTTTGACTTCAGTATTTACTCTGTTTACTTAAAGCGAGAACCGTATGAATGTAAATCTGCAAAGAAAACATCACAATTGTTAATTCAAGTCCTAACTTCTTATTAATATAATACCTTAATTTGCAGTATGCAAAACGCCTATACTTTATTAATCAGTAAGCTAAGAGCTTTTACACAGAAATATTATCAAAACCTTTTACTAAGAGGTTTAATGGTAAGTTTTAGTCTATTGGCAATTGGATTTATCTTATTCGCTTTTCTGGAATATTATGGACGATTTGGCACGCTAACTCGAAGTTTTTTATTTTGGAGTTTCACCACTATATCTACCTGTATTTTAATTGTTTGGGTTGCCAATCCAATTCTAAAACTCGTAAAGTTAGGGAAGAGACTTAGCGATGAGGAAGCTGCAAAAATTATTGGAAAACACTTTCCAGATGTAGCCGATAAACTCTTAAATGTAATTCAGCTTAAACAACAAAACAGTAAGAATTACGATCTACTTGAGGCGAGTATCAATCAAAAATCCCTTGATTTAAAACCCATTCCTTTTGTAAGCGCCATTAATTTTCTGGAGAATAAACGCTATTTAAAATACGCTTTACTGCCCATTTTTATTTTTGGAGGACTCATTTTAGCTGATAGTGAAGACATTATTACTGAAAGTTCTGCACGGATTATCGACTATAAAACAGCCTATATACCCCCTGCTCCTTTTCAATTTATAATAGCTGACGAAAATCTAGAATGTATTCAGCATCAAGATTATAAAATCATACTAAAACTACTCGGAGAAGACATTCCAACCAACACCTATTTAGAGCTCAATGGTTTGCCAATAAAAATGAAGAAACTGGCTGATCATCAATTTGAATACACTTTTACAAACATTCAAAAGAGTAAGGACTTTAAATTTAATGCAGGGGGTTTATATTCTAAAAGCTATAAACTAAATGTATTGGCAGCTCCTAGTTTAGTAAACTTCAAGCTAAGCCTCAACTACCCAAATTACACGCATAAAAAAGATGAAGTTCTGGAGAATATAGGGGAAGTATTAATCCCAGAAGGAACCAAAGCTAATTGGGAGTTCTCAACAGAAAATACTGAAGAGTTTACCATTTTATGGGACACCACTAAACTCGCGACTACTCAGAGTAGTAAACATACATTTAGCTTTTCTAAAACGGCAAAAAAGACCACTAACTACACATTACTTCCCTCTAATGAGCATGTAAGTACCCTAGACTCTGTAACCTATTTATTTAAGGTTTTAAAAGACGGGTATCCTATAGTAGATGTTTCTGAAGTAGTAGACTCTACCGTTTTAAAAACTCGCTATTTTAAAGGAGAAATTAAAGACGATTATGGATTTACTAAACTTCAATTTGTAATTAAAAAAACAAATAATAACTGGGATAGTATTGTACCTGTAGAATTTAACAAAGACTTAAATCTCGATAATTTCTTTTTTGTTTTCGACATGAGTCCAATGAATTTGAAGGTAGATGATGCGCTCGAATATTATTTTGAGGTGTACGATAACGATGGCATTAATGGAGCTAAAAAGAGTCAAAGTAGAAACTTCGAATTTAAAGCTCCAAGTAAAGAGGAAATCCAAAAACAACAAGCTGAGAAAACTGACGAACTAAAGAAATCCTTGGAAGAGAATGTAGAACTCGCGAAAGAACTACAAGAGGAATTCGAAGAGTTGAGAAGGAAACTTTTAGATAAAAAAGAGCTTAACTGGGAAGATAAGCAACAAGTAAATAAAGTACTTGAAAAACAGAAACAACTCGAGAAAAACATCGATCAGATCGCAAAAAAGAACAAAGAGAAAAATGCGATAAAGAATGAGTTTTCGGAACAAGACAAACGCATATTAGACAAGCAAAAACAACTCGAAGAATTAATGGAAGAGTTGATGACTGACGATATGCGGGACCTTTTTGATGAGATGGAGAAACTCATGGAAGAGATGAAAACGGATGAGTGGATGGAGAAACTAGAAGAACTACAACTAAATAATGAAGACCTAGAAAAAGAACTCGACCGCAACCTCGAAATGCTTAAAAAGTTTGAATTTGAACAAGCATTAGAAGAAAATTTAGACGAGCTAAAAGAATTAAAGGAAAAACAAAAAAAACTGCAAGAAGAGAATAATGAGAAATCTAAATCTCAAGAAAAAATTACAGAAGAACAGGAAAAACTAAATGAAGAGTTTAAAAAGTTATCTGAAAAATTAGACGATCTACAGAAAAAAAATGAGGATTTAGAGAAGCAAGAAAATTTAGAAGACACCAAGGAACTGCAAGAATCTATAGAAGAGGAAATGCAGAAAAGTAAGGAGAATTCTGAAAATAAAAAACGTAAAAAAACGTCGAAGTCCCAACAAGACACTCTAGATAAAATGGACGACTTACAAGAGAAACTAGAGCAAGCTCAACAGCAAGCAAGCGAAAGTGGTCCAGCTGAAGACATGGAGGCTCTGCGTCAGATTTTAGAAAACCTTGTGGATCTTTCGTTCGAGGAGGAAGCCTTACTTACGGTTCTCTCAGAAATCAATAAAAACGATCCAGAATATGTAAACCTTATACACTGGCAAAACAAATTAAGCGACGACTCAAAGATTCTCGAAGACTCGCTTTATGCATTGAGTAAAAGGCAAGTTCAAATAAAAGCGACTATCAATAGAGAGATGAGTGCCATAACAAACAACTTTGCTAAATCCTTAGCGAATATGGCAGAAAGAGAAACCAATAAAGCACTTAACGAACAACAATTGGTAATGACTTCTGCCAACAACCTTGCGCTAATGCTGAGCGATGTATTACAAGCTATGCAAGAGGATTTAGCTAAGAAGACTCCAGGACAACAGCAGTGCAATAAACCTGGATCTGGAAACCCCAAACCAAGCGATTTAAAGAAGATGCAGAAGCAACTTAAGGATCAGCTAGAGAAAATGAAAAAAGGCAAGGACGGGAAAGATGGAAAAAAGCCTAAACCCAAACCAGGGAAAGGAAAAGACCTTGCCAAAATGATGGGCAGACAGGAAATGATTCGTCAGCAATTACAAAAGATGGCGGATAAGATTGAAGAGTCGGAAAATGGAAATGCTGAAGGCTTACGTGACGCAATCGATAAGATGGAGAAAACGGAAGAGGATATTGCCAATGACAACATTACACAAGAAACTCTAAACCGTCAAAATCAAATTATTGAACACCTTTTGAAAGCGGAGACCGCCGATCAAGAGCGAGATAAAGAAGAAAAAAGAGAAGCCAAAGAAGCTCAGCAATTACCACATCAAGTACAAGAATTACTTGAAGAATACAAAAGAAACAAACTAAAACAAGCCGAATTATTAAAAACAATTCCGCCTAAACTTAGACCTTATTACAAGGAAAAAGTAAAAGAATATTTTCAAAATATTGAACAAGACTGATGGAAGAATCTCAAATTGAATTTCACTCTGAGGGTGAATTTATTCTTGAAAATCAAGTAAAAATTAGACAGTGGTTTGAGGCAACAGCTAAGTCGGAAGGTAAACATATAGGCGCTTTAAATTATATTTTTTGCGATGATGAATACTTGATTAAAATCAATGTAGAATTCCTTCAGCACGACACCTATACAGACATCATCACATTCGATTATAGCGTTGGCGACGAACTTATAAGCGATATATATATCAGCACAGAAAGAGTGGCAGAAAATGCCAAAGAATTTGGAGAAACTTTTGATGGGGAACTTAACAGAGTACTCATTCACGGACTACTCCACCTATGTGGATACAAAGATAAAACAGAAGAAGAAGCTACTTTGATGCGTAGTAAAGAAAATTATTACCTATCTTTGCAGGCTTAAATAATTGATATTCAGAAGAGTAAAGCAATAATCTTTATTTCTTTTATTTTCAACAAATAAAATGTTCCACGTGGAACCCCAATTATGTTTCAAGGAGAATACGATGTTATTGTAGTAGGTGGAGGTCATGCAGGTTGCGAAGCAGCGGCGGCAGCGGCAAACCTAGGCGCCAAAACTCTTTTGGCTACTATGAGCATGGCTACTATTGCGCAAATGTCATGTAACCCAGCAATGGGAGGCGTTGCAAAGGGACAAATAGTTCGAGAAATTGACGCTTTAGGAGGCTACTCTGCAATGGTAACAGACGAAACCATGATTCAATTTAAGATGCTAAATCGCTCTAAAGGACCTGCAATGTGGAGCCCCAGAGCACAATCTGACAGGATGCAATTTGCACGTAAGTGGCGAATTGTTTTAGAGGGAATAAAAAACCTAGACTTTTGGCAAGAAATGGTAAGTGGATTGCTGATTGAAGATGGAAAAATAAAAGGAATTAGAACAAGCTTAGGAATAGAGATTAAGGCAAAGAATGTAATCCTAACAAACGGAACATTCTTAAACGGATTAATCCATATTGGAGATAAAAGTTTTGGTGGCGGAAGAGCATCAGAAAGAGCTTCAACTGGAATAACTGCAGAACTAGAAGCCGTAGGGTTTGAGTCTGGAAGAATGAAAACTGGAACGCCTCCTAGAGTAGACGGAAGGAGTCTAGACTACTCTAAAATGGAAGAGCAACCAGGGGATGAAGAGATTGTTGGATTCTCGTATATGCCAACAAAAAAACCAAAAAATCAACGCTCTTGCTATATAACCTACACGTCGCAAGAAGTACACGAAATACTTAAAACAGGATTTGAAAAGTCACCGATGTTCCAGGGGAGAATTCAAGGAATTGGACCTAGATATTGCCCATCGATAGAAGATAAAATTACTCGTTTTGCAGACAAAGACAGACATCAAATATTTGTTGAACCTGAAGGATGGGACACCTGTGAAATCTATGTAAATGGATTCTCAACATCACTACCAGAAGATGTACAAATTGAAGCATTACAAAAAGTGCCAGGCTTTGAGAATGCAAAAATGTTTAGACCTGGTTATGCAATAGAATACGACTACTTCCCTCCTACACAACTAAAGCATACATTAGAAACAAAATTAGTTGAAGGACTGTATTTTGCAGGTCAAATAAACGGAACCACTGGCTACGAAGAAGCCGCTTGTCAAGGCTTAATGGCAGGAGTAAACGCATGCCTAAGAAGTCAAGGAAAAGAACCATTTATACTAAGTAGAGCAGAAGCATATATAGGCGTTTTAATTGACGACCTAATCACAAAAGGAACAGACGAGCCCTATAGAATGTTTACCTCTAGAGCAGAATACAGAATTCTACTTAGGCAAGACAATGCCGATATTAGACTAACCCAAAAGGGTTACGATTTAGGCCTAGCTACTCAAGAAAGACTAGATAGACTTAACATTAAACAGAAGTATATTGAAAAATTAAAAACATTTTTCGCAACTACATCGGCCATACCTGCAGAAATAAATCCAATACTAGAATCGTTAAACTCTAGTGCAATACCTCAAAAAACAAAGCTCACCAAAATCATGTCTCGTCCACAAGTGAGTTTTGAGAGCTTAGAAAAATTAGAGTCTATACAGGAGTTCCTTGCTGAAAATGGAAGAGACAACGAATCTATAGAGCAAGCATTTATACAGATAAAATATAGTGGCTATATAGAACGAGAAAAAGACAATGCAGCTAAAATTACTCGTTTAGAAAACATCAAAATTCCGGCTAACTTTGAATACCACAAACTAGCATCCTTATCTAACGAAGCCAAGCAGAAGCTTAAAGAGATCCAGCCAAATACAATTGCGCATGCAGGAAGAATTTCAGGTGTTTCTCCATCAGATATTTCGGTGCTTTTAGTTTATATGGGAAGGTAATACGATTTGACGATTTTGATCGCTGAAGCGATCTAGGGTTTAGAATTGATCATTTTTAATTACCAATCAATAAATCACCTAATGTTCCACGTGAAACATTCCCATACTCGAGAAATCGACTCAACTAGAAATAAAACTCATTTTAGAGCTCTTTAAAGGCGTTAGACAGCCGAAAGATGTGAGCGTATCGATATTTAGTTAAGTCGCATTACAAGGCGGCTGAAAAAGAGCTGCGCTAAACGACAAACACGATCAGTAAAGGCTTGACATTAAGTGGTTTAGATATAAAACACAAAAAGCGAGTAGA
>CAJJAI010000020.1 GCA_905182215.1 Flavobacteriales bacterium UBA6772
TTTTTATACATTCGCATGAGTTTGAATACAATTGAATAAATCGAAAGAAATGCAGTACAAAAAAATCAATAATTTACTAGGTTGGCTTGCTTTCACCATTGCTTTAAGCACGTACATTTTAACCTTAGAACCTACTACAAGCTTCTGGGATTGTGGAGAATACATCGCAACAGCCTTTAAACTTCAAGTAGGACACCCACCCGGAGCACCTACATTTTTACTGTTAGGGAACTTCTTTTCTAATTTCGCTTTTGGCGACGTTACTAAGGTGGCTTATATGATTAATTTAATGTCGGCAGTATGTTCTGCCCTCACTATTTTATTTTTATTTTGGACCATTACAGCTTTTGCAAAGCGAATTTTAGGTAAAATTGAATCTCAAGGACAGATAATCTCAATTATGGGAGCTGGATTGGTAGGCTGTTTGGCTTACACTTTTTCAGATTCATTTTGGTTTTCGGCTATTGAAGGAGAAGTTTACGGAATGTCGTCGTTTTTTACAGCGGTTGTGTTTTGGGCTGCCTTAAAATGGGATGAAGAATATGACCTTATTGGAGATGCTGCCAACAGATGGTTACTACTAATAACCTACTTAGTTGGTTTATCTATTGGGGTGCATATGCTTAACTTACTAGCCATCCCTGCAGTTGTGTACATGTATTACTTCAAAAAGCATAAGACTACACGAAAAGGGTTTATAGTTACTGGAATTGTTTCTGTAGCGATTTTAGGCTTTATTTTCTTCGGATTAATACCTCAAATTGTAAAATGGTTAGGTATTGTAGAACGTACTTTCGTAAACAGTATCGGATTACCATTTAATAGCGGTACAATTTTCTTTATCGGTTTATTGGTAGCTGCAATTTATTACGGGCTCAAAAAAGCCAAAGAAGCAAACCGAAATCTAATTCACACGGCAATTTTAGGAATCACATTTATCCTTATTGGTTATTCTTCTTTTGCTGTATTGGTAATTCGTTCGAATGCAAACACTCCAATTGACGAAAACAACCCTGAAGAAGCCGTTGGATTATTAGCCTACTTAAATCGTGAACAATACGGCTCTACACCTTTAGTGCATGGACAATATTTTACTGCAGGTTTAGACAAAAGAAATCCGTACAGCGATGGAACACCCGTTTATGTAAAAGATGAAGAAGCTGGGAAATACGTAGTTTCTGATCCTAGAAAAAATCACAGTCCAAACTTCGAGAAAAAACACTCTGGTTTATTCCCAAGAATGTGGAGTAGAGAAGGAAGGCACGTAAAAGCTTATAAAGATTGGGGAAATATTACAGGTAGAAAAGGAAAGAAACCAAGCTTTGGCGAAAACCTATCCTATTTCTTCAACTACCAAATTAACCATATGTACTTTAGGTATTTCATGTGGAATTTTGCCGGAAAACAAAACGATATGCAAAGTCATGGTTCTATTACAGAAGGACAATGGCTAAGTGGAATTACCTTTTTTGATGAATGGCGTTTAGGCCCTCAAGACAATCTTCCAAGTGGACAGGAAAACAACCCTGGAAGGAATCACTTTTATATGCTTCCTTTTATATTGGGTATGATTGGTTTATACTATCATTACAAAAAGAGCAAAAAAGATGCTTGGATTGTAAACTTACTGTTCATCTTTACTGGGTTGGCAATTGTTGTTTACTTAAATCAGTATCCATATCAGCCAAGAGAAAGAGATTATGCTTATGTAGGCTCTTTTTATGCTTTTGCTATTTGGATTGGATTAGGAGTACTCGCAATAATAGAAAAACTGAGAGCTTATGCTCCAGAAAAAATTACAGCCCTAGCAACTTCAGCTTTATGCTTAGTAGCAGTTCCTGGTATTATGGCATCCGAAGGATGGGACGATCACAACAGATCGGATAGATATACAGCACGTGATTTTGCGAAGGCATATCTAGATTCTTGTGAGCCAGACGCTATACTCTTTACAATGGGAGACAACGATACATTCCCACTTTGGTATGTACAAGAAGTTGAAGGTTATAGAACCGATGTGAGAATTGTAAACCTAAGTTTATTAAATACCGATTGGTATATAGACCAAATGAAACGCGATGCGTACGAAGGAAAAGGAGTTCCGTTTACAATGCCTCATAAACTATATAGACAAGGAACTAGAGATGTCGCTATTTTCCAAGATGCAGGTATTTCGGACCAGCGTTGGGACGTATCGAGAATGAACGACTGGATACAAAGTGATGGACCTAGAACGAAAGTTCAAATGGGAAAAGAATATGTTTACTTCCCAACTAAAAAACTTCGTATTCCTGTAAACAAAGAAAAAGTCCTTGCTAATGGAACTGTGTCTCCAGAAGATGCGCATTTAATTCTTCCAAGTATAAATTGGAATCTAAATGTGAATCAGATGGAAAAGAAACACATGATGATAATAGATTTGATAGACACCAACAATTGGGATCGTCCAATCTACTTCTCTATTACCATTGGGAACAGTGCTCATTCGTTTGCTTATTTATGGGATTACTTCCAACTAGATGGGTTGGCTTATCGTTTTGTTCCTATTAAAACTAAATCTGCCGCCGGTAAAATTGGTCGAGTAGAAAGCGATGTGCTTTACACCAGTTTAATGGAGAAATTCGAATATGGAAACATGAATGGTGAAAATGTGTATATGGATGAAACGAACCTAAGGTTGGTGATGAATATCCGTAATAACTTCTCTAGACTAGCTGATAAATTAATTAGCGAAGGTGATACTTTAAGAGCCGTTAAGGTTTTAGATAAGTGTATTAACTTAATGCCGCACGAGAAAGTTGAATACAATTTCTTTATGCTTCCTATAGCAGAGAGCTTCTACGCATGTAACGAAACAGAAAAAGCCAGAACGATAATTTCTATCATGCAGAACATGTTTGAAGAGAAACTAACCTACTACGCACAATTTGAAGACGAAGACAAAGGAGCTGTTCAAAATGACATTCAACGATCCTTATCGCTCTACAATAGTATTGTAAGGGTAGTTATGGCAAACGACACAGATGCATACGCTGAAGAGATTGCAAATGACTTTCAGACTAGAATGAAATCTTCTAATTTTAGATAAATATAAATGCACTGGAAACAGTGCTTTTTTTTATGAAGTACCTCTACAAAACACCGCAATTACTTAAATGGTATTATCCCAGTTTAATCTGGGATTTTACCACTGCGGAAAAATGTGTCTATCTCACTTTTGACGATGGGCCCACCAAAGAATATACCCTTTGGATTTTAGAGGAGTTAGAGAAATACAATGCAAAAGCAACCTTCTTTTGCATTGGTAATAATGTAGAAAATTACCCTAAAGAATTTGAGGAAATTATACAGCAGGGACATTCTGTTGGGAATCACACCTACAACCATATGAACGGTTGGAACAATAGCCTACTCTCTTATATGAGAGATGTAAGAAAGTGTGAAACGGTCTTTAATTCCACCTTATTTAGACCACCACATGGACGGATGAGTAATAAACAAAGAGCTGTCCTAAGTAAAGAGTTCAAAGTTATTATGTGGGATGTTTTGAGTGGTGATTTCGATACGAGTCTTTCTGGAGAAGAGTGTGCAGAAGCAGTTATAGATCATACCACAAATGGCTCAATCATTGTTTTTCACGATAGTAAAAAAGCAGCTGAACGATTAAAAAATGCGCTGCCTATAGTCTTAGAAACACTTACTGCACAGGGCTATACCTTTAAAGCTATAGAATAATCTCAAACCCCAATTTTCCAAATCCCTTTTTCCAAAAAGGCTTCAATAGTTTGGCGTTTGGCTTTGTTTAATAAATTGGAATGAGAGGTATTTGTTTTCTTAGAATAGTCATTTAAGGTAACTACCTGTTTACCTTCTAAATAAGCTAAGCGTTTGTGGTAAGAATTCGTGATTGCTTTACCTACAATTCCTTCCATAATAGTGGTTTTCCCGTTGGTATTAAACTCAGTAAAGGCATCGTAATACAAGGCTCTATCTATAAACTTTATATTAATGGGCACGTAAGCATCTCTTATAAGAAAGAAATTATTTAGAATCCTACCTATTCTACCATTCCCATCCACAAAAGGATGAATCTGTTCGAAGGTTAAATGTAATTTAGCAATTCGTTTTACAATATGTACATCATCATTTAGCTGGTATTCTATAAGCATATCTGTTAATGCCTGTGCAATTTTAATGGGGTCTGCTGCTATATGGCTCCCTACTCGAACCCATTCCTTAGGATTACGAAATCTTCCAGCAATCTCATCTCTTATATTTGAAAGCAACATTTTGTGTAAACGCAAAATCATTTCAAAATTTAAATCTCTTTCTTGAGCTACTTTGGATATATAAGCAACAACACGTGCAAGATTTTTAGTTTCAAAAAGTTCTCTTTCGCTTATAAATCGATCTAAATCTATTTGTAATAATATCTTTTCCGTTTCTTCTAAACTAATAGTACTATTCTCTATTGCATTAGAATTAAATACCTGCTCAGAAACTTCCGTCTCACTAATTAATTGCAATAGCGACTCTTTTCCTGTAGCTATTTTTAGGTATCGTTCGCGAAGTTCCTTTATCGTTTTATAAATCTGTATTGTTTTTGCCATGAACAAATATAGCATATTTTAACGATTATAGTTCCATAATCGTTAAAATAAGTGTTATTACTTGAAATTTACACGACTTACAGCTGAATAAAATGAATAAAAGGAAGTGTATGTACTACCTAAACGCCTTCAATGCTTTTATCAATTGAGCTTTAGGCACTACACCCGACTGTCTCCAAAGAAGGCTTTCCTCTTTATAAATCATAAGTGTAGGAACACTACGCACATTTAGTTTTTGCGCGAGTATAGGATTTTTATCAATATCAATTTTAATAATCTTCACCTCCTCACCCATTTCCTTAGCCACCTGGTTTAGAATTGGAGCTACTGTTTTACAAGGGCCACACCACTCTGCAAAGAAATCTATTAAAACGGGTTTCTTACTTGCTACAATCGATCTGAAATCTGCCATGTTTATTTTATATAATCTTTAATAATATCGAATGCAAAGCCACCCATAAGAGCGCCGTATAAAGCACTACGCCACCAAACTGAAGTAATGGCGCAAGTACCCGAAGCACAACCAACCAAGCGCCAATATAAATAACCAGCAATGGCTCCAACAAGAACACCTAATGCAATCATCCACTTAGTTTTTAACCAGTTCATAGTCTTCCATTTCCCAAGAATTTATCCCACCTTTTAAATGCACTAAATTAGTAAAGCCCAATTCGGTTTCTAAGATATGTAAAGCTTGAGCAGAACGTTTTCCACTTGCGCAATACAAAGCCATACACAGAGCCGTATCCATAAATCGGAATCTATGCTCAAAGGTTTCACTATATAAATCTATAGTAGCCGCACCTATAATATGTCCATCCATAAATTCATCTGGCGTTCTAACATCTACAATAATACATTCATCCCCCTCAACTAGACTTTTAAATTCTAATGTAGAAATAGCATTTTCATCTACGCTAGTACAAGCTGAAATAAACAACAGTACAAAACTAAAAAACCAAATGCTTAACGATTTTCTCTTACCCATAACACATCTTTTAATGTAATTTCTTTTTCTACTTTATTTACCTCCTGTAAAAGATAGTTTACAACTTGTACCACCTCTTGGTCTGTAATTTTAACTGGAGGCATTAAACCCTTATAAATAGCTCCATTAACGGTAATTTCTTCATTCTGTCCAAACAAAATATTGTGAATCGCTCTTTTAGGATCTTCTAAAAAATAATCAGAATTTTTTAAAGGTGGGAAAATTCCAGTGACACCTAGTGCATCTTGCTGGTGACAGGCGACACAATGTTTCGTGTAAATTTCTTTAGCAGATAAATCTACTGTGCTGTTTGCCTTATGCAGCTGCCTTAAAGAAGGGTCATCTGCATTGCCACAAGCGGCAAGTAATAGCACAAAAAAAATAAGAAAATGTTTCATATAAAAATTAAGGTTGTACAAATATAAGAAGGCTAAGTCGATTTGTATGTAATAAAAGTAACACATGATAAGTAATAATTGTTAATGATTGATTGACAATGACATTAAAACAAAAAATCCCTCCCGTACAAACGGGAAGGATTTTTTTATTCTGACTCCTGTATTCTGACTCCTGTAACTATTTTAAACTACCACACATATCTTCTGGTTTTACCCAAGCGTCGAATTCTTCAGCAGTTAGGAAACCTAAATTCACTGATTCTTCTTTTAAGGTAGTTCCATTTTGATGAGCAGTCTTCGCAATTTTTGCAGAGTTTTCGTAACCTATCTTAGTATTCAATGCTGTTACCAACATCAAAGAATTGTCTAAGTTCTTTTTTAGGTTAGCATAGTTAGGCTCAATACCTATCGCACAGTTTTCTGTAAACGAAATACAAGCATCACCAATTAAACGAGCAGATTGTAAGAAGTTAGCCGCCATAACGGGTTTAAATACATTCAACTCGTAATGACCTTGCGCACCACCCATTGTAATTGCTACGTCGTTACCCATAACCTGAGCACATACCATAGTAATAGCCTCACATTGTGTAGGGTTTACTTTACCTGGCATTATAGACGAACCTGGTTCGTTAGAAGGGATGATTAATTCACCAATTCCAGAACGAGGACCCGAAGCCAACATACGTATATCGTTTCCAATTTTATTTAAAGAAACAGCTAACATTTTTAATGCCCCATGTGTTTCCACAATGGCATCGTGTGCAGCTAATGCTTCGAATTTATTTTCTGCAGTAATAAATGGAAGGTCTGTAAACTCAGCAATTTTGGCTGCTACCAATACATCGTATCCAGCAGGCGTATTAATTCCTGTTCCTACAGCAGTACCACCTAATGCTAATTCCGAAAGGTGCTCTAAAGTAAAGTTCAATAATTTTAAACCGTGGTTTAACTGAGATACATAACCCGAAAACTCTTGACCTAAAGTCAATGGAGTTGCATCCATTAGGTGCGTTCTACCAATCTTAACTACATCTTTAAATGCTTCCGATTTTGCTTGTAGCACATCTCGTAATCTCTCCACTCCTGGAATCGTACATTCCATCACCATTTTATAGGCAGCAATATGCATTCCTGTAGGGAAAGTATCGTTAGACGATTGCGATTTGTTTACATCATCGTTCGGGTGAATAGCTTTCTCAGTATCGGTTAAAGAACCACCATTAATTACGTGCGCTCTATTCGCGATAACCTCGTTGGTGTTCATATTCGATTGCGTACCCGAACCTGTTTGCCAGATTACTAATGGGAATTCGGCATCGTGTATTCCTGTAAGAATCTCATCGCATACCGTAGAGATTAAATCTCTTTTTTCTTCGGCTAAAGCTCCTAATTGACAATTAGCATGTGCAGCAGCTTTTTTAAGGTATGCAAAACCATAAACCACCTCTAAAGGCATACTTGCAGGTGCACCAATCTTAAAATTATTTATAGAACGCTGTGTTTGTGCGCCCCAATATTTATCTGAAGGGACTTTTACATCACCCATCGTGTCCTTCTCAATACGGAATTCCATACTATATGTTGTTTTGCTTAATGCTTGATTTTTACCATGCAAAGATAAGAATCGTATCTAATGCAAACGACTTTTTAAGTCCTTGATTTCTATTGATAGATCAACCTTCTCATTTAGCTCTAAAGCCAAATCCAAAGTCTTTTTTAAAAATTGCTGGTGTGCCACAGATTCTTCTCTAAAAGCACGATGATTGATAGACGAAAACAATTTGTCTAAATCCTTATTAATAAGAAGTGAAGTAGGCTTCAATAAAGCCTCTGAGAATTTCTCCCAAACATACTCTCTAGCTTCCTCATTTGGGTGCACTCTATCCTTTTCGAAGAATCTATAGTCTCGTAATTCGTCGAGTACAATTTCGTAGGCAGGGAAATAATGTACATCCTCAAAACTGTTTTGTATTTCTTCGCAAGCTAAAAGTAGCGCAGATTTACTTACATTATTATTATGAACTCCATCGCGAATATGACGCACAGGACTTACAGTTAAGAGAATTTGAATTTCCGGATTCTGCTTTTTTAATTCGGTATAAAAAGACTGAAAAATAGCTTGTATCTCCTGTGGACTAGAAAGTCCTTTGGTAAAAGTATTCTTTGGCTGTTTATGACAGTTAGCAACTGCTTTAGTAGAAGTAGCTAATTGGTATAAAAAGCCGGTTCCAAAGGTTAATATGAGAAGCTTAGACTCTTTTAAATCTTTAACCACTGAAGCCTGTAAATCTTGCAGTTTATTTTTTAATTCACCTTTCGACTCTGCCCAAATTGACGAATGACAAGAATAGTGAAACATAGCATCCTCTCTTTCTAGGAAAAGTTCCTCGTCTATCTCTAATCCTTTTAAAGCGTCTGTAAGATTCTGTAATAATGGGATTGGATGAAACAGTGTTCCGTATGGATTACTCGTACAAGAAAACTTGTAATGTAGTAATCTATCTGCCATATGTTGTGCAAAACAAGAACCCACTGAAAAGACCTTATCGGAATGCGATAAGTTGAATGTGTATTTTGGAATAGGTACTTGTATCTGCCAGGTCATACTATAGTTGTAAAGTTTAAGATTAAAAGTTTAAAATTGGGTTTCTGCTCTTCGACAGGCTCAGAGTGACAACCAATTATTACTCCATATGTCACACTGAATCTGTCGAAGTGTTACCTATATCAGCTCTAAAACATTTTCTGGAGGACGACCTAAAACAGCTTTATTGTCTTTCACTACAATCGGACGTTCAATCAGTTTTGGATGAGCAATCATAGCCTGAATAAGCTGTGCGTCAGAAAGCTCTTTTCCTTTATAATTTTCTTTCCAGTCCTTTTCTCCTTTACGGATGAGTTGCATTGGGGTAATCTCCAATTTGCTCAACAAATCTCTTAATTCCTCCGTACTTGGAATATTCCCTAAGTACAATACTACTTCTGGCTCTACTCCATTCTCTTGGATTAAAGCTAAAGTCTGACGACTCTTAGAACAACGTGGGTTATGGTATATCTTCATGCTATTAATTTATGATGATTAATGATCAATTAATAATGACTATCTCAAGTTTAACAATTATTAATTGTTCATCAATAATTGATCATTATTTACTCTTTCTGTCCTTCTTGCATCAAATAGGCTTTTATAAAAGCATTTAAATCGCCATCCATCACCGCTTGTACATTTGACGTTTCGTGAGCAGTTCTAATATCCTTTACCATTTTGTAAGGGTGCATTACATAATTACGTATTTGCGAACCAAACTCTATGGCTTTCTTATTTCCTTCTACCTTATCTCTTTCCGACTGACGCTTTCGCAATTCCAATTCATACAACTGAGATTTTAACAACTGCATCGCTTTGGCTTTGTTTTCTAATTGCGAACGAGTTTCAGAATTCTCGATCATAATACCAGTTTCATGGTGACGTAAACGCACAGCTGTTTCCAACTTGTTTACCCCTTGTCCACCTGCACCACCAGCACGCATAGTTTCCCAAGTAATGTCTGAACTCGCAATTACAATATCAATTCCCTCGTCTATTAGAGGATAAGTAAATACCGAAGCAAAAGAAGTATGACGTTTATTCGCAGAATCGAAGGGAGATATACGAACGAGTCTATGCACACCACTTTCACCTTTTAGGTTTCCGTAGGCAAAATCACCTTCAAATTGTAAGGTGCACGATTTAATCCCCGCAGTTTCAGCTGCGTGCATATCGAGTTCGCGAACTTTAAAACCGTTCTTTTCGCCCCACATAATATACATGCGCATTAGCATATAAGCCCAATCTTGACTCTCAGTACCTCCAGCGCCAGAATTGATGGAGAGAATAGCCGGCAAATTGTCTTCTTCTTTAGACAACATGTTTTTGAATTCTAACTCTTCAATGACTTTTATAGCAGCTGTGTCTAGGGTCATTACCTCATCATCGGTAGCTTCTCCTTCTTTATGAAATTCAAAAATTACATCTAAATCGGCGATGGCAGATTCTACTATTTCGTAGGCATCCACCCAAATTTTCTTGGCGCGAATGTTTTTCAAAACCACTTCTGCTTGCTTAGGGTCGTCCCAGAAATTTGGGTCGTGCGTAAGTCCTTGCTCATCTGCAATGAGCATTTGTTTTTTCTCTATTCCTAAATAACCATAAAGCGCTAGTAAACGTGCTTGATAGCCTTTTATGTGATCGATATTTATCATGAAACAAATATAATTGAATTCAGGAGACAGAAGTCAGAATTCAGTTTTAAGATATAAATTTTGAGACTCTTTTAGTCACTAGATTCTTGGTCGTCCATAGCCAAACGAATCAAATCGTATTCAAAACCACGAGACACCAAATAGCGGGTAAGTTTGACTTTTCGTTTATAAGGATGAAGTTCTTTTTCGAGAGTAGATTTTTTCTGAAGCAATTCCTTAAGAGTTTCATAATAAGCATCGGGATCAATTTCTTGCATAGCAAACTCTATACACTTGGCATAAATAGACCTTTTCTTTAATTCGAGCTTAATCTTTATTCTACCCCATTTTTTAATTCTGAACTTACCACGAGCAAAACTCCTCGCATATCGTTCTTCGTTTAAAAAGTTATGTTGCATTAGTTCTCCCACGAGCATATCTATAGCTTCGGGTATAAGTCCCCAAGACTTTAATTTTTTCTCCACTTCAAAATGACAACGCTCCTGATAAGCACAGTAAGCTTGTATTTTTTCGCGAGCTATATTTAAGTCGTATACTTTCATGAATGGATTAAAGTTAAAAATTGGAGGTTTAACAAAAGTAATTTTAAACTTTTAACCTTAAAATTTTAAACTAAAAAAAGCCTCCCGTATGTACGGGAGGCTTTTTTGTTAAAGTGATAATTCGTCGTCATTCTTATCGAACAAGGCATACTGCAAAATATGGTATGCATAAACAGGTCTAATTTTAACCCATTTCTTGTATTTAAAGAACCATTTTACGCGCTTCGAAAACAAACCTTTGCTTAGGTAAGCAGCTATAAAAGGGTGTGCACAAATAGTAAGACCTTTTAGATTGTCAACTGTTAATGCATGATTCAACTTATCTTCAATTTCATCTACTATCAATACGGTAGCTTCAACTTTTCCTTTACCATCGCAGGCAGGGCAGTTTTCAACCGTTTTGATATTCATTTCAGGACGCACACGTTGGCGTGTAATTTCAATAAGTCCGAAGCGACTTGGAGGAAGGATTTTGTGCTTTGCACGGTCATCCTTCATAAATTCTTTTAATGCTTCAAACAGTTTTTTTCTGTTTTCTGCGGTATGTAGATCTATAAAATCGACTACAATAATTCCACCCATATCACGAAGTCTAAGCTGACGGGCAACTTCTTGCGCCGAGGCTAAGTTTACTTCTAGGGCATTTGCTTCTTGACTATCAGAATTATTAGTCCTGGTACCGGAGTTTACATCAATTACGTGTAAAGCTTCAGTATGTTCAATAATTAGATACGCACCTTTCTTCATCGAAACTGAACGGCCAAAAGATGATTTTATCTGACGTTCAATATTATAATGTTCAAAAATGGTGTCGGCACCTTTATGCAACTTTAATATCTTCTCCTTATCGGGAGCGATTGTTTGCAGGTAACGAGCAACTTCGTCGTATAACACTTGGTTATCGACAATAATGCTGTTAAAGCTATCGTTTAAAATATCGCGGAGAATAGCAGAAACTCTACTTAATTCGCCTAATATTTTTTCTGGGGCTTTTGCTTTTTGAAGTTTCTTATAAATCATTTTCCACTTCGTAAGCATATTGGTAAGATCGGAATCTAATTCAGCTACTTTCTTCCCTTGAGCTACGGTACGAACAATCACACCGAAACCTTTAGGTTTAATACTTAGAATTAAACGCTTCAATCGTTCCTTTTCTGCCGGATCTTTTATCTTTTGTGATACAGATACACGGTCGGAAAAAGGCACCAATACTAAAAATCTCCCAGCTATAGATAGCTCCGAGCTAATTCTCGGTCCTTTGGTAGAAATCGGCTCTTTAGTTACTTGAACCAGTACATTTTGTTTACTGGTAAGTACCGAATCGATGATTCCTGCCTTCGGGATATCTTTTTCTAATGTAAAATCTGTCAGCGACCACTTGTTTTGACGACCCGAGATGGTTTGTCTGACATATTTATTCAAAGAACGGACTTGGGGTCCTAAATCTTGGTAATGTAAAAAACCATCTTTCTCGTATCCAACATCTACAAAAGAGGCGTTGAGTCCGGGAACAATTTTTCTAGCTTTACCCAAATAGATATCACCTACTGCAAAACTATTATCACTCTTTTCGTTGTGGAGTTCTATTAGCTTCCCTTCATGAAGCAGTGCTATGACTACTCCTTTGTCGGAAGACTTAATAATTAACTCATTCACGCTGTAAAAAATGTTTTAATGCTTTAGGTTAAATTACACAAAGCACGAAAAGCACCCTTTCTAAAAAGGGTGCTCGCTATGTGTTCAATTAAGAAAAATCACTTCTTCTTCTTGTGACGGTTTTTTCTTAGACGTTTCTTACGCTTGTGCGTAGCCATCTTATGTCTTTTTCTCTTCTTTCCACTTGGCATAGTGTAGTAGTTTAATACGTTAATACTAATTTAATTCCTCTAACATCACCTTAGCGCTCATTTGCAGCTCTCCTTCAGATTTCTCTATTAAGGTTAACAATACAGTTTTCGCGTTAGATGTATCTTGTAATGCTGAATAACTTTGAGCTAACTGCATGTATGCATTTACCCTATTTTCATCCAGACTAATTACCTTTTCAAAGCGAGCTACAGCTTTTTCATACTGTCCAGTTTGCATCGAAAACATACCCATTTGCGATTGCAAATCAGCATTTTCTGGATTCGATTCTGCCAGTGCTCTCATTTTTAGAACCCCTTTCATTTGGGCCTCTGGGCTTTCGCCATTTTGAATATCAGATAAAGCCTGTGCAATCTGCTCAGTTAAAGTAAGCTGAACATTTTTCACTTTTCTAGAAGGTTTCACTGCGCTTGTATAGATATACAAAGCTAAAACAATTCCCATTCCAATGGCTAATAGAGGGCTTCTTTTCATCTTAATTCTTATTTACTAACTTCAACCTTAGTTTTAACACCTTCCATAAACACTTTTGCAGGTTTAAAAGATGGGATGTTATGTGCTGGAATAATGATAGTAGTATTCTTAGAAATATTTCTACCCGTTTTCTCAGCTCTTTCTTTAATAACGAAAGATCCAAATCCTCTTAAGTAAACATTTTCACCTGTTTCTAAAGCCGTCTTTACTTCTTCCATAAAGGCTTCAACTGTTGTTTGAACATCAACCTTCTCTAAACCGGTCTTTTCAGCAATCTCAGCTACGATATCTGCTTTAGTCATTTTCTTTTGTCTTTAAAAAGCTATTTATAAATGTTTTCCCCTTAAATTTGGGGTGGCAAATATAGTTTTTTTCATTTCAATTTAAAAAGATATTAAACTTTATTTTAACACTCTAATAATCTCATTCACATAATCTTAAGCGTGGAATTTTCAAGTCGCATACTACATTGGTACTACAAAAACCAAAGAAACCTACCTTGGAGAGCTTCTAAAGAAGCCTATAAGGTCTGGATTTCAGAAATTATACTACAACAAACTCGTGTTGCACAAGGTATGGATTATTACACGAAATTCGTGTCTACATTTCCGAGTATTAATGATTTAGCGAATGCGGACGAAGAAGAGGTTTTAAAACTGTGGCAAGGCTTAGGCTATTACTCCAGAGCTAGGAATATTCATTTTACTGCAAAGTATATTTGCACTCATTTAGAAGGTAATTTCCCAAATAACTACAAAGAACTGTTAAAATTAAAAGGAATTGGTCCCTACACAGCTGCTGCAATTAGCTCTATTTGTTTTAAAGAAAAGCAAGCAGCAGTAGACGGAAATGTATACCGAGTTCTTTCGAGGGTATTTGAAATTAAAACGGCTATAAATAGTAGTAAAGGAATAAAAGAATTTCAAAACTTAGCAGATAGTTTAATTTGCGAAGAAGATCCTGGAGACTACAATCAAGCCTTAATGGAATTAGGAGCCACTGTATGCACCCCTAAAAACACAAATTGCCACAACTGCCCTTTGCAATCCATTTGCTTAGGCTTTAGCAAAAATACATTTAAAGATTTACCCGTTAAGGAGCGAAAAATAAAAATAAGAGATCGATTCTTTACTTATTACTGCATAGAATATAAAGACCAAATTTTACTTAAAAAAAGAGAAGAGAAAGGTATTTGGCAGAACCTATACGACTTCCCACTAGAGGAAAGTGAAAAAGAAATAGACCAATTAGCTGAACCCAATGTGAGTTATTTAAAGAAATTGATTGGGGATAATGAGTTTAGTACAGAGAAAATAAATTGCTACAAACACAAATTAAGTCATCAACATCTTCATATTAAAATTAAACACATCAAAACGAACTATCTAGAGAAACATGATAAACTGTTACTTGTAAAAAAGCGAGAAATTTCTAAATACCCTGTACCAAAACCCATTGAAGACTTTCTTTTAGAACTAAATTAATCTCTTGATAATTTGCATAATTTTTAGTAAGTTTGAGTAATGTGAAATGCATTTTAATTCAATATATTTATTAACTTAATTCATTATTACTATGGGAGCTTCTTTAAACAAAGTTATCTTAATGGGAAATTTGGGCAAAGACCCAGAAACCAGAACATTAGAAAGTGGTGCAGTAATGTGTCGTTTTTCTATGGCGACCACCGAAACTTACAAAAACAGTAAAAGTGGAGAGCGTACAAGTCATACCGAATGGCACAACATCACCTTGTGGAGAGGTTTGGCAGAAATAGCTGATAAATATCTACATAAAGGAGATAAAGTTCTTATTGAAGGTAAAATTAGAACCCGATCTTGGGAAGATAAAGAAAGTGGTCAAACTAGGTATAGCACAGAAATACTAGCCGACCAAATGCAAATGATGGGTAGTAATAAAAAATATGAAAACCCAGAAAACACAAATGAAGCTAATGAACCAGCTTCAGATTCCTTCGTAGAAGAATCACCATCGCAAGAGGAAAAAAACCTTCCTTTCTAAGTTTAACTAAAACGAAAAACTTTGGACCTTGAACCCATTGTTACCTTATCACTTTTAAATCCAATAGAGACTGATACAATCATCTCCTTATTGATCTTACTAGTACTTCTAGCAACTTCAGCACTAATTTCTGGTGCTGAGGTTGCTTTTTTTGCGCTCAAACCTACAGACCTTGATGAGATTAGTAGACAGAAAACGAGGAAGTCAAATCTTATAGAAAGTTTTCTACAAAAACCAAAACAACTATTAGCAACCATACTTATAGCCAATAATTTTATAAACGTTGGAATCATCATTCTCTCGACATATATCTCTACAAGCTTATTCAATTTTAATGGAATTGAATGGCTTGAATTTGTGGTTCAGGTTGTAGTAATAACATTTTTACTATTGCTTTTTGGAGAGGTTTTACCAAAAGTATATGCAAATAACAACGCTTCTTCTTTTGCTAAATTCATGGCAATACCTTTATTGTTTTTAACAAAAACCTTAAAACCGATTAGCTTATTATTAGTAGCGAGCACTCGTATTATTGACCGTCGAGCTAAAAACAATGGACACGACCTGTCTGTTAACGACCTATCTAATGCTTTGGAAATCACTAAATTAGAAATAAACGACAAGGGTGAACAAAAAATACTTGAAGGAATTGTAAAGTTTGGGAATACGGACGTAAAACAAATTATGCGATCTCGAATTGACGTTACCTCACTGAGCGAAAAAACACCTTACCATACTATTTTAGAAACAATTAAAGAAACAGGTTTTTCACGAATTCCAATTTACGAAGAGTCATTCGATAATATAAAAGGGGTATTATACATAAAAGACCTACTACCTTACTTAAATGAAAACAAGGATTTCGTTTGGACAGACTTACTACGTGAAGTGTTCTATGTTCCAGAAAACAAAAAAATTGATGATCTTTTAAAAGAATTTCAAGAGAAGAAAATCCATCTTGCTATTGTTGTAGACGAATATGGTGGTACTTCTGGAATTGTAACCTTAGAAGATATTATAGAAGAAATTGTTGGAGATATTAGCGATGAGTTCGACGATGATGACTTAATTTACTCTAAACTGGATGAATACAATTTTGTATTTGAAGGAAAGACTGCTTTAAATGATTTCTATAAAATTGTAAATATTAATGGTGAGGAATTTGAAGAAGCTAAAGGAGAATCTGATAGCCTAGCAGGTTTTATACTTGAAATTACTGGAAACATTCCAGATAAAGGAGCCGAAATTAAATTCAACAATTACCTTTTTACTATTGAAGGAGTTAACAAAAGAAGAGTAACCAGAATAAAAACCACTTTTGTAGATAATAAGAACACACACAATGAAGACTAAGCACTTACTCCCCCTGTTCCTACTAATTTTAGCTTCTTGCGCAGAAGACTACAGTCCTAAACCTTTAGGATACTTTCGAATTGACCTTAAAGACAACGAATATAAACTCGAAGACAATAAATGTGCCTACCAGTTCTTAACTAACAAACAAGCGAATCTAGTAGAAGGAAAAGGAGATTGTTGGTATAACATCCACTATCCTAATCACGATGCAACTATCTATTTAACGTACAAAAAACTCAACAATAATCTGGAAACAATAATAGAGGAGAGTCATAAATTAGCATACGATCATTCTGTAAAATCGGATGGTATAATTGAAACGGTTTACAAAAACGAAGAAAACAATGTATATGGTGTACTGTATGATATACACGGAAATAGTGCTTCAAATTTACAATTCTTCGTTACCGACAGCACAGAACACTTCCTCAGAGGATCTCTATACTTTAACACCGTTCCAAATGCAGATTCTTTACAACCTATAAAGGAATACATAAAAGACGATTTACAAGTATTGATAGAAAGCCTTAAATGGTCTTAAGCTTTCTTAATTCGAGGTAAAAAGCAATTTGAAGGACAAACAACACACTAGCCAAAACCATATGAATCGGTTGCATTAATGGCATCATATCAATATAAGTAAGAATAATTCCTGAAAGTACCTCAATAAAAATCACTCCAATAATATACTTAGGCAAAGCAAAACCTAAGTTAAATTTATAGTTTCTTATAAATAGCAATCCGTTTACAATAATCAAAACAATGGCAAATGACCGGTGAAATTTAAACGTATTTCCTACTAAATCTAGCCACAATTCTCTTTGACCATAATCTAAACTCTTCGAGACTACATCAACTAATTGACGCACTTGAGTGCCTAAAATAATCTGAGCAATTGTTATTAGCAATGCGACCACCAACATCTTACGCAATCTCTCGTCGTATGAGAGTTTAATACTTTTTTTCGCAGTTGGTAATTCGCTAATTAAATACACCAATAGCGCAACTATGAGTAAAGCCATTAGCATATGAATAGTAATTTGAACTGGCTGTAAAACAGAAAATACGACTACGGCTCCTAACAAGCCCTGAAACCCCATAAACAAGACCACTAAAGCACTCAAATAAACAATTTTGCGTTTTGATTTCCAGTACCTAAAAGACATCAATAACATAACAAAAGTAAATATACCAGAAATAGCACCGATCAGCCTATTTACGTATTCGATCCATGTATTAGCTGGATTAAACTCCGCATAATCGTGCTTCGTGTACAAAATCCAATTTGTAGAATTGTACGTCTCAGTACTGACAAAATCGGTATTTGCAGACCACAATTGCTCTAGGTGAATAATCATTTGACCTTGAACAAAACTTTTCCCTTGCTCCCATTCAATTTGATCTATTGAGATAGGCGGAACAATTAATCCAAAACATTTTGGCCAATCGGGGCAACCCATACCAGAGCCAGTCATACGAACAACCGATCCAGCTACAATAATTAAAAATATACTTATTAATGTAACTAGAGCAAAAGATTTAAACGACATATAAAGTAAGTTTATTTATACCACAAATATACTAAGCACAACTCAAATAGAAGTTAATTTACAGGAGTTCTCTAAAACAAAAAAGCCCCATCCAATGGACAGGGCTTTATGCATTTAGAAACTATAATTACTTAGCGCAACAAGGCTTTGTACATTCAGTTCCACATTTTTTTTCATCTGCTTTAGCACAACAAGGTTTTGTACAATCTGCACCACAACCTTTTTCTACATTCTTAGAAGCACAACAAGCTTTTTTAGCTGACTTTTCACAGGCAACCTTTTCAGCTTCAGAACAAGACTTTTTTGAAGCCTCACATTTCGCTTTTTCTTCAGGAGAACAAGCCTTTTCCTTAGAAGCACAACAAGCTTTTTTAGATGCTAAAGCTTTATAAGAACCGTTTTTGTAATTATTTACAAAATCAACTATAGATGATTCAGAAGTAAGAGAACCATTGTAAATTAAAGTTGCATTAGCAGCTTCAAAATTTACTTTCGCAGCTTCTACACCTTCAATATTATTCAACTCTACTTCTATTGCTCGAGCACAACCCATAGCACAGGTCATCCCTTCAATAGTCATTGTCATTTCCGAATTACCCACTACTTCTTGAGTAACTTCTTTAGTTTGTGCAGTAGTTTCTGAGCAAGATGCTAGAGAAAAAACGACTGCCAAAAGAGCGAAACTAAATTTCATCAATTTATTCATCACTTTGTTTTTTTTAGTGTTAAGTGATGCGAATGTACAAAATATGATTAATAATCGCAGTAAATAAGTAAATTTGCCGGCATTATTAACAGGAGTTTAACGAAATTTAACCATGCTAAAAAAAATAAACACCCCTATAGGACACTGGAGTTTACTTATAGCTTTGTCTTTTGTGTGGGGAAGCTCTTTTATTTTAATAAAAAGAGGATTAGATACTTTTAGCTACGAACAAGTAGCCGCACTGCGGCTTTTTATTGCTTTTGTGTTTTTGGCATTTTTAGGAAGAAAACACTATAAGTCTGTACCCAAAAACAAACTTTGGCCTTTATTTCTTACTGGATTAATCGGTAATGGTATACCAGCGTTTTTGTTTACAAAATCTCAAACTTTTCTAGATTCAGGTCTTGTTGGAATCTTAAACGTACTTACTCCTTTATGTACACTATTTATAGGATTATTCTTTTATCATCTGAAAGTGAAATTGGTAAATTACGTTGGGATAGCTATCGGAATGATTGGTACTGTTTATTTATTACTCCCCGACATCCAAGAATTTAATGAAACGACATTGCTATATAGCTGCTTGGTTTTACTGGCTACAGTCTGCTATGGATGGAGTACTAATATTATAAAAGCTAATTTACATGAATTAAATGCTGTACAGATAACAACAGTTGCATTCACATTTTTAGGACCATGGGCTGGACTGTATTTATTTAGTACCGACTTTGTAGAAATAATGCAAACCAATCCAAGAGCATGGGCTAGTTTAGGGTATATTTCCATTTTAGCTATTATTGGAAGTGCAATTTCTGTAATCGTTTTTAACCAATTAATCAAAATGACAGGTGCTTTATTCGCCACTTCGTGTACGTATATAATCCCAATAGTAGCAATACTCTGGGGGCTATTAGATCAGGAACAAATAACCACACACCATATTGGTGGATTCTTAATAATCTTAGGTGGAGTCTACTTAGTAAATAAAAGAGCATAATCGCTTTGTGTAGTTCCAATAAATTATGTAATTTCGCAGACTAAATTAGTGTTTTTTAATAACCAAACATAGCATAGATGTACGCAATTGTAGAGATAGCAGGGCATCAATTCAAAGTTGAAAAAGATCAACGTATCTTTGTCAACCGTCTTGAAGGAGAAGAAGGATCGGAAGTAATTTTCGATAAAGTTCTTTTGATTGAGGATGGTGGTAAAGTAACAGTTGGCGCCCCAGCTATAAAAGGTGCAAAAGTCTCAGCCAAAATTGAGAGCCACCTAAAAGGAGACAAAGTAATTGTCTTCAAAAAGAAAAGAAGAAAAGGCTATACAGTGAAAAATGGTCACCGTCAGTATCTAACATCGATCACTATCGGAACTATCACTAAGAAAGCAGCAGCTAAAAAAGCGGCTCCTAAAGCTGAATCAACAGAAGCTTAATTATAAACCAAAAAAACTAGAACCATGGCTCATAAGAAAGGTGTAGGTAGTTCGAAAAACGGTCGTGAATCGGAATCGAAACGACTAGGAATTAAAATTTTCGGTGGACAATTAGCAGTTGCTGGTAACATCATCGTTAGACAAAGAGGTACAACACACAATCCAGGTGAAAACGTAGGTATGGGAAAAGACCATACTTTATTTGCTTTATGTGATGGTAGTATCCAATTCAAGAAAAAGAGAAATAATAGATCTTACGTAAGCGTTGTTCCCTTCGCTGAGTAATTTTTAACTCTACCATATAAAAAAGGCTATTTCTTACGAAATAGCCTTTTTTTTGTGCTTATAAATTAGCTAAGCTTTTTATTCTCTATATGTCTTGAGCTATCTCGTTTTGTTTTCTTTTCAAAATTATTTTGCATAGCTTGCTCTAAATCCACGCCTGTTTGGTTGGCAATACAAGTAATAACAAATAATACATCGGCTAATTCATCGGCTAAATCTTTATTCTTGTCAGATTCTTTTTCTGACTGTTCTCCATATCTACGAGACATAATACGCGCCACCTCTCCTACCTCTTCTGTAAGAATAGTCATATTTGTTAATTCACTAAAGTAACGAACACCGTACTTTGTAATCCAATCATCTACTTTAGCTTGAAGTTCTTTTAGTTCCATTATGTTCTACTTTTTGAATCTAATTGTATCGTTACAGGCCCATCGTTGACTAAACTCACTTGCATATCTGCTCCAAAAACACCTGTAGATATAGGTTTTTTCAATTCAAGCTCTATACAATTAATAAATTCTTGGTATAAGGGAATAGCAATTTCGGGAGAAGCAGAACTTAAATAAGAAGGTCTATTCCCTTTTTTTGTACTCGCAAACAAAGTAAACTGACTTACTAGTAGTAAATCGCCACTAATATCGAGTAAGGAATAATTCATTTTACCCGAAGGATCGGAGAAAATTCGAAGATTACAGATTTTCTTACACAGCCAATTTATATCATCAACCGAATCGTTGGGACAAACGCCAAGTAAAGCCACTAAGCCTTGTTTAATTTCAGACTTTAGCTCCTTATTAATACTTACCGAAGCCTCACTTACTCTTTGTAAAACGACTCTCATTTATGGTATTTAAATTCTCGGTACTGATTCCCATCATCCTCTAACATAGCCAAATAACTATCGTACCGAACTGGGTGAATCAAATCATTCTCAACAGCATCTTTAATAGCACATTTAGGCTCGTTTACATGCTTACAATTATGAAACTTACATTGCCCTTTTAAGCGCCTCATATCTGGGAAATAATCTGCTAATTCGGTCTCTTCCATATCTACCAAACCAAAACCTTTAATTCCTGGAGTATCTATAATAAAACCTCCAAAGTCGAGCTCGAACATTTCCGCAAAAGTAGTCGTATGCATTCCTTTCTGATGGGAAGCCGAAACTTCTTGTGTTGCTATATCCAAATCTGGATCAATCACATTTACTAAGGTTGATTTCCCCACACCAGAATGACCCGATAAAAGGGTTACTTTATCCTTCATCTTGGTTGTTAGCACATCAATGTTCATATGCTCTAAAGCTGAAGCTTCTATACATTCATAACCAGCATGGGTGTACATATCAACAATTTCATCGTGAAATTCACGATCAAATTCATCGTATAAATCGACTTTATTAAACACCAGAATTGTAGGGATTTGATAAGCTTCGGCAGTAACCAAAAAGCGATCTATAAATCCAACTGAAGTAGGTGGAGAGGCTAAGGTGACAATTAAGAATGCCTGATCTATATTAGAAGCAATAATGTGAACTTGCTTAGAAAGATTTACCGACTTACGGATAATGTAATTTTTGCGAGGATAGATTTCAGTGATTAAATAATCATCTCCTTCGTGAAAGAGCTCAACTCTATCTCCAACCGCAATAGGGTTAGTGCTTTTAATTCCTTGAATTCTGAATTTCCCACGAATACGACATTCGTGGTATTCACCATCATCTGTACGAACCCAATACCAACTCCCAGTAGATTTTACGACCATTCCTTGCATAGCCACAAAGATATGATTTGAATTTGAGAATGAATAGCTTAGACAAGAATAAGCTGAAAAATTATTCATAAAAAAAGGACTCCAATTTGAAGTCCTTTTTATGCACTTACTCGCCCCTCGAGAAGTACAATCTCTATAAAAAAAAATTATATTCAACTCAAATATAGAATATATAGAATTGTTATCTACCTATAATTATTAGTAATGCCATAAAAATGAGTGATAACACCTATACACAAAATCATAAAAGAGAATGTTTAGTTAGAAATAGAACAATCTGCATTCACTTCTAGAAGTGAAAATAACTTATCTTCGTGCCTATGTCTATAAAAGTAGAAAATATAAGTAAAGTATATGGATCTCAAAAAGCCCTTCACGAAGTGTCTTTTGAAATTCAAAAAGGAGAAATTGTTGGTTTTTTAGGACCTAATGGTGCTGGAAAATCTACCCTTATGAAAATTCTTACAGGTTATATTCCACAAACAAGTGGAAATGCAAGAATTTGTGAGCTTAGTGTTTCTGAAAACAGCTTAGAAGCAAAGAGTAAAATTGGTTATTTACCCGAACATAATCCATTATACTTAGACATGTATGTGCGCGAGTATTTAGAGTTTATTGCTAATATATATGGAGTAAGTCACGACAGAATTGGCTTAATGATTGAGAAAACGGGGCTTCAAAAAGAAAAGCATAAACTTATTGGCTCTTTATCTAAAGGATACAGACAAAGAGTAGGTCTAGCTCAAGCACTACTTCACGATCCAGAGGTGCTCATTTTAGACGAACCGACAACGGGATTAGACCCTAATCAATTGGTAGAAATAAGAGGATTAATAAAGGAAGTTGGGGAAGAAAAAACCGTAATGCTTTCCACTCATATAATGCAAGAAGTAGAAGCTATTTGCGATAGAGTTATCATCATAAATAAAGGTGAAATTGTAGCCAATAAAAAAATTGAAGAATTACGTGAATTAAGTAGTGATAGGAACTTAATTAGCATAGAATTTAATGATATTGTTGAGATGAAAGCACTTCAAAACATAGAAAATGTATTGGAGGTAATAGAAACTGGAAAACATCAATTTCAAGTAGCTAGTGATTCAAAACACGACTTAAGAACCGTCCTTTTTGAGTTTGCTGTACAGAATAAACGCTCTGTTTTACAAATGAATATCAAAGAACAAAAACTGGAAGATGTTTTCCATAGACTCACTAAATAAACCGATCTTATTATTATCTTTGCCACTAAATAAGTGGACGAATTTGACTGATTGCTACCACTATAAAAAAGGCTAAAGCAGTGTTCTACCGCTACAGCTCTAATCAGACTATTTATAAATTCATTATTTAAAGAATTAAATATGTCTTACTTTTTTACATCTGAATCTGTTTCTGAAGGACACCCAGATAAAGTTGCCGATCAAATTTCTGATGCAATACTCGATGCTTTTTTAGCACAAGACCCTGAATCTAAAGTTGCCTGCGAAACACTCGTTACCACAGGATTAACTGTAATTAGTGGCGAAGTAAAATCTACAGCATGGGTAGACCTACAAAAACTAGCACGTAATGTAATTCGCAGAATTGGTTATACAAAATCCGAATATAAATTTGATGCGGAATCTTGCGGAATCATTTCTGCAGTACACGAGCAATCTGCCGACATTAACCAAGGAGTAGAAGCCGGTAAAGGCTTACACGACGAACAAGGTGCAGGAGACCAAGGAATGATGTTTGGCTATGCGACCAATGAAACGGAAAACTACATGCCTTTGGCATTAAGCCTATCACATTTATTACTCCAAGAGCTAGCTGAAATAAGAAGAGAGAACCATAAGGACATGTATTATTTGCGTCCTGATGCAAAATCTCAAGTCACCATTCAATACTCCGACAATAACGTACCCGAAAGAATAGACACCATTGTTATATCTACACAACACGACGATTTTGATGAAGAATCGATTATGTTAGCGAAGATAAAAGAGGATGTTAAAACTATTTTAGTAGAACGTATTAAATCAAAATTACCAGCCAATATAGTAGCGCTTTTCGACGGGAAAATTACTTATCACGTAAACCCAACAGGTAAATTCGTTATCGGTGGACCACATGGCGATACCGGTCTTACAGGACGTAAGATTATTGTAGATACCTATGGAGGTAAAGGAGCACATGGTGGTGGAGCTTTCTCTGGAAAAGACCCTTCTAAAGTAGATAGATCTGCGGCTTATGCAACACGACATATTGCTAAAAACCTTGTTGCGGCAGGAGTTTCAGATCAAATATTGGTTCAAGTAGCCTATGCAATTGGGGTAGCTAAACCGATGAATATTTTTGTAGATACCTACGGAACATCAAAAATAAAGATGAGCGATAGTGCCATAGCAGAAAAGGTAGATACTTTATTCGATATGCGACCAGCAGCCATTGTGGAGCGTTTTAAATTGAAAGACCCTATCTATAGTGATACTGCAGCATACGGACATATGGGTAGAACACCCGAAAAGAAAACGGTTCGTTTTGAAATCGGTGGCGGAAAAGAAATTGTTAAGGATGTTGAAACATTCCCTTGGGAAAAACTAGACTTTGTAAGCAAAGTAAAAACAGCATTTGAAATTTAAGAGATGAAATATACTTACCAAGAAAATACGTTCACGATTGATCGTTACCCAACTACAGACAATAAATCGTTGCAAGCCTGGAGTGCTGCAGACGAACATATATTAAACTACTTAGAGGAAGAAAAAATATCTTGCGAGAAAGCAGTTATTTATAACGATAGATTTGGTTTTTTAAGCACCATATTAGCTGATAAAGATCCTACTGCCATAATCGATTTTAAAAGTCAAGAGAAAGCATTTGCATTTAACTTCGAAGACAACGGATTAGAGCAAAACCTAAAAACCAATAGTTCTATAGATGAACTTAAAGGTGAATTTGACTTAGCACTTATTAAAATCCCTAAGTCTTTAGATTTATTTAGACTTCAGTTAGCTCAAGCTCAGGCATCACTTTCCGAAAATGGACAAGTAATTTGTGGCTTTATGACGAAGTATTTTTCAAAGCAATATTTAACAATTGCAGCAGAATACTTTGAAGATTGTAGCCAGTCTAAAGCATGGAAAAAGTCACGTATACTTATTCTAAAAGGTAAAAAAGCAGTAGAAAAGGAAAATTTAATCACTGAAATTCAATTTTCGGGAAACAAAGTTTTCAAACAACACTACGGTGTGTTTTCAGCTAAATACATTGACCATGCGACTCAGTTTTTTATTGACCACATGGATGTGAGACTAGACCATAACAAGATCTTAGATTTAGGCTCTGGAAATGGGGTTTTGGCTTATGCTGCATTAGAAGAAAAACCACAAACAGAAATTCATCTTATAGATGATTCTTTACTTGCTATTGAATCTTCTAAAATGAACGTAGAAGGCGAAAATGTTCACTTTCACTACAACGACAGCTTAGTAGATTTAGAAGATAATTCTTTCGACCTAGTTATTTCTAATCCTCCGTTTCACTTTGAACACGAAACAAATATAGAGGTGGCTTTAGAATTGTTTAAAGAAGTAAAAAGAGTTCTTAAAAAAGGTGGTTCATTCCAAATGGTAACCAGCAATCACTTAAACTCCAAAACGCACCTCTACAAATTATTCCACAAAGTAGATATTGTGAGTCAAGATTTAAAATTTGTAGTTTACAACTGTCATTAAAAAAATAGACAAGCTTATTTAGCTTGTCTATTTTTTTTGTTAAAGTATTTGGACTACATTCATTATCGAAAACAATTTTTTATGAAAAATATAGTAGTAGCACTTTCAGCATGTGCCCTTTTTAGTTGTCAAGAACCTGTAAATAACACTGTAATTATTTCGGGTACTATTACAGATCCATTAAGCGAAACTGCATCGATAATTTCTGAAGACCGCAGCAATACATACACCGATTCTTTAGACAATGAGGCCGCTTTCGAGATAGTATTCGAGATGGATTCTCCAGCCTATATGAGTTTTAAACACGGCCAGGAAACTACAGCTATGTATGTAAAACCTGGAGACAAAATCAATCTCAGCATCAATCCTACTGAATTTGATGAAACTATTAGCTACGATGGATCTAAAGCATCTAATTTTTTAGCTAAAAAATACTTAGTTGAAGAAGAGCTAGATTTTAGAGAATTATACTCTTTAGAAGAAACTAATTTTTTAGCACAGGTTACAGAAGCTGAATCTATGATGAACGGCTTACTTGACTCTCTTGTTGAAGGTCTTTTTAAAACAGAACAAAAAAGAAGTATATCACTACAGTGGGCAAGCACAAAACTAAATTATAAAAAGTACTACGAATATTTAGGAAATGGAACTTTAGAACTCAGTGCAAACTACTACGACTTCGTGGAGGAGTTTAACATTAACGACCCAAGCTTATTGGAGAATGATGAATCATACAGTTTTCTTAAAACCTATGTAAGCTCAAATATATCAGAGGAATTTGAGCATGTATTGCTATCAAATTTTGATTTTATTTCAAAACAGTTCACAAATCAATCTACCAAAGATAAAATCTCATACGACCTGCTAAAAGAGTTTATAAATAAGGAACCTTTAGAAGACATAGCTGTAATTATGGCAACTTTTAAAACACTTCAATCGGATAGTACAAAATACAATGAGCTTAGCGATTTAGTGATTGAAATGTCTGCTTTTAACACAGGAAAACCTGCATTCGACTTTACATACCCAGATAGTAATGGTGATAGTATTTCTTTATCTGATTTTAAAGGATCTTTAGTTTATGTAGATGTATGGGCTACTTGGTGTGGACCTTGTAAAAGAGAAATTCCACATTTATTAGAATTAGAAAAAGAATACCACGGACAAAACATTACGTTCCTTTCGGTTTCTGTAGACGAGGATAAAGACTATGAAACTTGGAAGGATATGTTAGTAGAGAAAGAAATGGGTGGTGTACAACTATTCGCTTCTGGCTGGAGTAAGATTGCAAAAGATTATAAAATAAACGGGATTCCTCGTTTCATGCTTTTCGATAGCGAAGGAAACATTATTGATGTTAAAGCACCTAGACCTTCTAATGAGGGGATTAGAGAATTGTTAGACCTACATTTGTAAATGAATAATGCCTAAAAAAAGTCTTTTAAAACGTTTTTTAATTTGGAGAGTTAAACACATCTCCCACAAGCAATTCATTTTGTTAATGAGTTTAATTGTGGGTGTGGTCTCAGGATTAATCGCCGCTTTTATTAAGAATACTGCCCATAGCTTAGGAGACTACTTACGAAGTTCTACGGAGTCTTCTAATTGGCATAATTACTCCTTATTAATCCTTCCCTTAATAGGAATTGTAGCTACCGTAATTTGGAATAAATACATTGTTAGAAAGCCAGAAAGTAATGGTTTCCCGACCATACTATATGCTATCGCAAAGCGAAGTGGGATAATGAAAAGACATCATATGTTTTCTTCTATTATCTCTTCAATATTAACTGCCGGATTTGGGGGTTCTATTGGATTAGAAGCTCCTGCAGCATCAAGCGCTTCTTCTTTGAGTTCTAATTTTGCACGTGTTTTACATCTTAACTTTAAAGATAGAATGCTGCTTATAGGATGTGCTACTGCAGGAACAATTGCGAGTATTTTTAACGCCCCTATTGCAGCTTTAGTTCTTGCTATGGAAGTATTGATGTTAGACTTAACAATGGCATCTATCATCCCTTTATTAATAGCATCTGTTTCTGCGACTATAAGTTCTCGCTTAATTAGTGGGGATGCCTTAGTACTACATATAGAAAATGTGGAAACCTTTAACGTAGGAAATATGCCTTTCTACATTTTATTAGGGGTGTTTTGTGGCTTACTATCGGTACTATTCTCGAAAGTGTTTTTCAAAACTACTAGTCTATTAAAAAAAATAAAACACAAAATTAACAGAGCCATTTGGGGTGGCTTATTTTTAGGCTGCTTACTGTTTCTTATACCCCCACTTTTTGGAGAGGGCTTCCAAACAATAAACCTATTATTAGCAGACCAAGGACAAGAAGTAATTTCTGGAACTTATATAGAATCCATATGTACTACAGAAATAGCCTTATTTGCAGTAATCTTTATCATGCTGTTGTTTAAAATTATTGCAACATCTGTAACCATTGGAGTTGGAGGAATTGGTGGAGTCTTTGCACCATCCTTATTTTTAGGCTCAGCGCTAGGTTATGTTTTTGCTAAATTGATTAATCATTTTTTCTGGATAGAATTATCGGTAAGTAATTTCAGTCTAGTCTCTATGGCGGGATTAATTGCTGGAGTGCTACACGCACCACTCACAGCCATTTTCTTAATTGCTGAAATTACTAGCGGTTATGAACTTTTCATTCCTCTTATGACCGTTGCAGCCATTTCTTATGTGAGTTCAAAATACTTTATTCCGCATTCGCTCTTTAATTTACAATTGGCTTTAAAAGGCGATTTAATGACTCATAATAAGGATAAAGCTGTTTTGATGCAGATGCAACTAGAGAAATTAGTAGAGCGAAATTTCTCAGTTATACATCCAGAAATGAATCTTGGAGAATTGGTTAAGGTCGTAGCAGATTCAAAAAGAAATATCTTTCCTGTAGTAGATGAAAAAAACATTTTCCTAGGAATTATAAGCCTCGACGATATACGCAAAGTAATGTTTGACCATAGTTTATATACACAAATTACTGTGCAAGATTTAATGCACCAACCCTTAGGCTCTATTAAGCTTTACGATTCTATGGATAAGGTGATGTCTAAATTTAAAGAAACAGGGGCATGGAATTTAGCCGTAACCTGTCATGGTGAATACGTTGGTTTTATTTCTAAATCTAAACTGTTTAGTAACTACAGACGTAAACTAGTAGAATTCTCAGAAGAATAGACTCAAGGCTTTATGATAATACCCATCGGAAGTATAGTAAATGCACTAGCTGTAATTATAGGGAGCTTAATAGGACTTAAATTTGGATCCTTAGTATCTCCCAAAATAAAGACAGCCATCTTTCAGGTTATTGGTCTTTTTACTTTGGTATTAGGATTAAAAATGGCTTTAGCAACGCAAGAATTTTTACTTCTCCTGATTTGTTTAGTACTAGGTGCAATAATTGGAGAAGCACTTTCAATTGATAAGTCACTAACGAGCTTAGGCGATTTCCTAAAGGATAAATTAAAGAGTAAGAACCCCAATTTTACCGAAGGGCTTCTTACTGCGTTTCTTCTCTATTGTGTAGGCTCTATGACTTTCGTAGGCGCTATAGAAGAAGGAATAAATCAGGACACCACCCTATTATTTACCAAAAGTTTATTAGATGGAATCACGTCTATATTACTAGCCTCTACATTTGGTATAGGAGTCCTAATATCGGCGATTCCATTGTTAATTTTTCAAACAATTTTAACTTGGGGAGCATTGTTTTTCGAACCCTATTTATCTACAGAAATTATTAATGAGATATCGGCTGTAGGTGGTGTACTAATAATAGCGCTATCCCTTAATATTTTGGAATTGAAAAAAATTAAGGTGAGTAACTTATTGCCCGCTTTATTTTTAGTAATTCCGCTTTATTATTTGTGTAACTAAGTAAGCGGCTCTTTTAGCCAATAAATTTCAAAAATCGAGCGCTGCGCGCCTGCCTGCCGGTAGGCAGGGTAGCGTTAAATAGGTAAAGGGGTAAATTGTTAAAAAGCGCGAATAACACGAACCCTGATTGCATAGTACTTATCGATGGCGAACGTGGTACCATCACTGAAATCGACGAACCACGCGTCGTTACTATTGAGCTCCGAGGAAGACCAATAATATAAATTGCTGGTTTCAAAACCGCCTATATTGCCCTCTGGGTCACCATTTCCAATCGTGTTGTATATTTCCACCAATTCATCTTTTGAGGGTAAGTACCAATCGCTATAGCCGTTTATTTCAGCATTTAAGGCAGCCTGTGCGGCTGTTATACCTCCATATTCAGTTGCACATCCTTGGCTTGTGATGTCCATGGTGTTTTGTAAGCCTGAACCTATAGACGTTCCATCTGTGCCAATTACATTTTCCCCATTACAGCCCCACTCGTAACCGTTTAAACTCATTCCCATTGGGTCAGTAGCGCCTTCTGTTAAATCGTTTAATGCAACAACTAAACCCGTTCCGTCTTCGTTGATTTGAAAGATTATTCCGCCAAATAATTCATCTCCAATATCGGCGATACTATCACAAATTCCATTATCAATGTTTGCATCTTGGTTATAATTTACCATAGAACTATCTGTACATCCAAAAACCTCACTAGAGGTCATATCACAAGAATTATTGCCCGTGTTAGCAGTTGAATTGTAGTTTGGAAATAAATAAATGGTACAGCCATAAACAACAGCTATACAAGATCCATCTTCTATGTTTGCTGATGCATCAAAATTAAATGCTAATTCATTAGTACACCCATAATAGATACAAGATTCATCATCAAATGTAGCTGCTGAATTATAATTTGGTGCAAGGGAATCAATACAACCATATATATACTCACAACTCTCATTATATATATCATTAGCGAGTGAATCATAATTTAATGCAGTTGGGTCAGTACAACCATAAACAATTAATGTTTCACAACAATCTTCAGAAAGTTCAGATGCTAAAGAGTTATATTCTATAAAAATATTATACGGACAATAACACCCATCAGTAACAGGGAAAACTCCTACAGAATTAGCACCAAAAACTT
>CAJJAI010000021.1 GCA_905182215.1 Flavobacteriales bacterium UBA6772
GTCTAGTAGCTTGAAAACTACCTATAGAATTACTAAAAGTGAAATCGTGATTATCTAAACTATACTGTATACTCTCGGTAAAATTACCCGGATTGTTAAAAAGCATTTGTGGGTAAGGCAAAGCCAAGCTATCATCCTGTGCCTTAACAAGGGTGCTGCCAAAAAGACAAATGATAATGGTAAATAGTATTTTTATAGTAGCTAGATTACGCTTCACTTACAGCTGCTTTAATGCTTGTTTTACAAGTTCTTCTACTTCTACTAGAGGGTCTTTTTCTAATAGTTTATCAATAAGTTTATGTACCGCTTTCATCGGAAAACCTAGAACTTCTAGTGCAGATAACGCTTCCTCTCTATTTCTATTGCCAGACTTTATACTTATCTCTATATCGTCGAATGCTTTGAGCATTTTATCCTTTAAATCTAGAATAATTCGTTGGGCAGTTTTAATCCCAATTCCTTTAACCGATTTTATAAGAGCTACATCCTCATTTACAATAGCATCTCGTATTTCCGCAGATTGCATAGAAGATAAAATAACTCGAGCTGTAGAAGCACCTACTCCAGAAACTGAAATTAACATTCTAAAAATCTTGCGTTCTAATACTTCATAAAAACCATAAAGAGTATGAGAGTCTTCCTTAACAGCGAGGTGAGTGTATAACTTACACGACTCAGATTCTCCTATTTTCGAATAAGTGTTTAGGGAAATGTTTAACATATATCCTACTCCATTGCACTCAATTACAGCATAAGCAGGATTCAACTCTACTAATTTTCCGTTTATATGTGTAATCATCTTTTAGATAAATTATTATGCGCATCGGCAACTGCCAAGGTGGTCATATTAACAATTTCTTTTACACTTGCACCTAATTGCAAAATATGGATGGTTTTTTTAAGTCCAATTAAAATAGGACCAATTGTTTCGAAACCAGCCAATTCTTGCATTAATTTATACGCGATATTACCAGATTCTAAGTTCGGGAATATCATCACATTCACGTGTTTATTGGCTAAATCAGAGAATGGGAACTTCTCAGCAAAAGCTTCTTTGTTCATTGCGAAATTTGCCTGTACTTCACCATCAACTGTTAAATCTGGACGGCGTTTATGTAGAATACGAACAGCCTCTCTTACCTTGGTAGAATTTGCATCTTTGGTAGAACCAAAATTAGAATACGACAACATTGCCATGGTTGGTTTTATTCCCATACGAAGTACGGAGTCTGCTGTTAGCTCTGCAATATCTGCCAATTGCTCTGCATCAGGATTCACATTAATAGTAGTATCAGCAATAAAAACAGGTCCTTTAGCGGTCATAATTACATACAAACCGGCAACGCGTTTTACGCCTTTTTCAGTTCCTACAATTTGTAAAGCTGGTCTGATCGTTTCTGGGTAGTTTCTAGAAAAACCAGAAATCATAGCATCAGCCTCACCAAGTTCCACCATCATGGAACCAAAATAATTACGCTCGCGCATAACTTTCCTAGCTTCGTATTGCGAGTAACCATCTCTTCTTCTTTTCTCCCATAAAACATCCCCAAAATGGTTCAGTTTTTCTTGCATTGCATCGGCTTTAGGATCAATTATGCTTACGCCTTCAAAATCGAAACCATGCTCTTCTATTAAAGCTTCAATCTTATCGATTCTACCTAATAAAATAGGTTCACCAATACCATCGTCTTTAATAATTTGAGCTGCTTTTAAAATATTATAATGATCGGCTTCTGCAAACACCACTCGTTTAGGATTTAACTTAGCCCTAGTGGTCACATTTCGCAATAATTTATTATCGCGCCCAACACGTTTATTTAGTGATACCCTATAACGATCCCAATCATCTATAGCTATGGAAGCTACACCAGACTCTATAGCTGCTTTTGCCACTGCAGGAGCAACACAAGAAATTAATCGAGGATCGTTTGGTTTTGGAATGATGTAATCGGGTCCAAAAGTAATGTTTGATTCACCATAAGTGATATTAACTTCTTCGGGAACCAACTCTTTAGTGAGGTCCGCAATTGCTTTTACGGCAGCAATCTTCATTTCCTCGTTTATTTTAGTGGCTCTAACATCTAAAGCACCTCTAAAAATATACGGAAAACCAAGTACATTATTCACTTGGTTAGGATAATCGGATCGTCCTGTTGCAAAAATAATATCCTTTCTTGAAGCAATAGCTTTGGCGTAAGAAATCTCAGGACTTGGATTAGCCATCGCAAATACGATAGGCTGAGATGCCATAGATTTAACCATTGCTGGACTCACTACATTCCCTTTTGATAAGCCGACAAAAACGTCCGCATCTATCATAGCATCTTCAATAGTATTTAAATCTCTCGATGAGGCAAATTCGAGTTTATGCCCAGCTAAATTACTTCTATCGGAGCGAATGACTCCTTTACTATCGCACATCACAATATTTTTTAGGTCTGCACCCAAAGAAACATATAACCGTGTACAAGAAATTGCAGCTGCACCAGCTCCATTAATAACTATTTTAACTTCTGAAATATTTTTCTCAACAATTTCGAGTGCATTTAAAAGAGCTGCCGCAGAAATTATCGCAGTCCCGTGTTGATCGTCGTGCATCACAGGGATATTCAATTCCTCTTTTAATCGACGTTCAATCTCAAAACATTCGGGAGCTTTTATATCTTCTAAATTAATCCCTCCAAAAGTTGGCGCAATAGCTTTTACAGTCTTTACAAAAGAATCTACATCATTCACATCCACTTCGATATCAAACACGTCGATATCGGCATAAATTTTAAACAATAAGCCTTTCCCTTCCATTACAGGTTTAGACGCTTCGGGGCCTATATCGCCCAAGCCTAAAACGGCAGTACCGTTGGATATTACAGCAACCAAATTCCCTTTGGCTGTATATTTATAAACGTCTTCTTTATTTTCGGCAATCTTTAAGCAAGGCTCAGCCACTCCTGGCGAGTATGCTAGCGATAAATCTCTTTGTGAATTAGTGCTTTTTGTAGGCACTACCTCTATTTTTCCAGGTCTTCCTTCCGAGTGGAAGTCTAATGCTTCCTGTTTCCTAACCTTTATCATAGTGTACATTTATTATTAAATACAAACATACGAAAACGAAAGGGTTTGCTCATACTTATAAACCAAAGTCTGATGGGGAAATCGTTGAGATAAAAACTAATTATGGGGTTTTAAATTTGATGATTTAACAATTCAACGGCCTCAAAACACAACAAGCTTAAAATCAGTAAATAAGACTCTTTAAAATAGAAGTCTTGAGCGTAAATATATTCACACAAAAGAAGATTTCTCAATTGTCATTTTCAAATTAACTCATCTTTAAATTTTCAAATCATTTAGCTAATAGTACTCCATTGCATTTTGATGTGATGCGCACGCATATATTCTTTTAGAATAGGTCTATTCTCTACACAAACTATTTCTGGATCTTTATCTAAAAGCTCGGAAGCTATTTGCCTAGCATATTGTAATATTTTAGAATCTTTTGTGAGGTCAGCTAACTTCAAATTGACCAGTCCACTCTGACGAGTTCCCATAATATCACCCGGACCTCTTAATTTTAAATCCACGTCGGCAATTTCGAAACCGTTTTGTGTCTGGACCATCGTTTTTAAACGAGTTTTGGCATCAGCACTTAATTTATGCCCACTCATTAAAACACAAAAAGATTGCTCAGAACCTCTACCCACTCTTCCTCTAAGTTGATGCAATTGCGACAAACCAAAACGCTCCGCACTTTCTATAACCATTACAGAAGCATTAGGTACGTTTACCCCCACTTCAATTACCGTGGTAGCAACCATAATATGAGTTTCACCCTTTACAAATCGGGCCATTTCGGCTTCTTTATCTTCAGCTTTCATTCTTCCATGAACCACAGAAACCTGAAATTGTGGTTTCGGGAAATGACGACTAATACTATCGTAGCCATCCATTAAATCTTTATAATCTAAGGTTTTACTATCCTCAATAAGAGGATAAACAATGTATATTTGTCGGCCTTTCTCAATTTCCTGTTTTAGAAAATGAAACATCGACAAACGGTGTTTATCTGTTTTATGAAAAGTTGTTATCGGTTTTCTCCCTGGAGGTAATTCATCGATTAGAGAAATATCTAAATCGCCATACACTGCCATTGCCAAAGTACGGGGGATTGGAGTAGCAGTCATAACCAATACATGAGGGGGTTTGCTATTTTTCTTCCACATTTTAGACCGCTGAGAAACCCCAAAACGATGCTGCTCATCGATTACCGCTAAGCCCAGGTTTTTATATTGAACCTTATCTTCTAATAAAGCATGAGTACCCACTAAAATATCTAATTCTCCAGACTCTAAGGCTGCATGAATTTCTCTCCTCCTAGCTACTTTTGTAGAACCCGTAAGCAAAGCCATTTTCATGCCTACTGCCTCTACCATATCCTTTAGTCCCTGAAAATGTTGACTTGCAAGAATTTCAGTAGGCGCCATTAAACAAGCCTGAAAACCGTTGTCTTTTGCAATTAACATAGCCATTAAAGCCACAATAGTTTTCCCTGAACCTACATCTCCCTGAACCAAGCGATTCATTTGTTTACCGGTCGCCACGTCGAGTCTAATTTCTTTGAGAACGCGTTTTTGAGCACCCGTTAATTCAAAGGGTAACTGCTCCTTATAAAAGGTATTAAAATGAGTTCCCACCTTTGAGAAAGGGTAAGATAAATAGGTTTCCTTTTTATGTTGCTTCAATTTCAACATTGCTAACTGCATAAAGAAAAACTCTTCAAATTTTAAGCGCCTATGTGCCTGAGCTAATAAGGCTTCAGATTGAGGGAAGTGCACATTGACTAATGCCTCTCGCTTAGAAATTAACTTGTACTCTTTTCTTATTTCTATCGATAAGGTTTCCGGAATATAAGAGGCTACTTGTTCCAATAACTCATGAATCAGTTTTGAGATTCCTTTAGAATGCAAAGACCTTACGCCTAATTTTTCTGTAGAGGGATACACCCCTTGCATCGCAGTAACTAAAGATTTTTTATGAGACTCTAGGGTTTCTATTTCAGGATGAGAAATACTAAAAGTAGAATTATACAATGTGGGTTTTCCAAAAACGACAATATCCTCTCCAACTTTGAGGGTTTTCCGCACCCATGAAATACCTTTAAACCAAACCAAGTCCATCGAATTAGTGTCGTCTTGAAAAATAGCTTTTATACGTTTTTTCCGCCCTACTCCTTCTTCTTTAATACGAATTATCTTCCCTACAATTTGCACATCAGCCAAGTCGGCTTGTAGTTCGGCGATTTTATGAAAACGCGTTTTATCTATATATCTAAATGGATAAAGCTCCAATAAATCGCGGTATCGGAAAACGTGTAATTCTTTTTGTAATACCTCAGCACGCTGAGGCCCAACTCCTTTTAGGAATTCGATAGGGGTATCGAGCATATGAGGATTTGAAGCCATTAAAGTAATTTCTTCAAATGTAGTATTTCAATCCTTGAGTTCAAAAAAAACTCAATAGCAAAACAACAATTGATTATGAAAAGATTTTTAGTAGATTTGGAATCAAATTTCCCAATCAATCTATTTCTACTATGGAATTAAAACCCACCCGTATATTTGAACTTGCTGAATACACACGTCAGAAATTTAATAAAACTGATGTTTTAGCAGGAAAAGAAGATGGTATTTGGCGCACTTACTCTGCGGACGAATACGTAAACATTACCGATTCTGTAGCTTATGGACTTTTAAATCTTGGCATCGACAGAGGCGATAAGGTTGCTATTATATCTCCAAACAGACCCGAATGGAGCTTGGCTGATATGGGAATCAATAAAATAGGCGCTATAAACGTACCTATTTACCCAAATATTACCACTCCAGATTACGAATATATCTTAAACGATTCGGGAGCTAGAATTCTATTAGTAGGCTCGGAAGAAATATTCGATAAGGTAAAAATGCTTATCGATAAGGTAGAAACACTAGAAGCAATTTATTCTTTTGATGAGATTGAAGGCGCTAAAGACTGGCATGAAATTATTGAAGAAGGTGCGGCAAATCCGCAAGCTTCAAAAATGAAAGCAAATCAGTTAGAAGTAAAATCATCTGATTTATTCACCCTTATCTATACTTCTGGTACCACTGGAAATCCTAAAGGAGTTATGTTATCGCACGATAACCTATACTCTCAATTAATGGGTCTTAAAGATGCTATTCCCTTTGATGAAGATGATAGAGCCATCAGTTTCTTACCTCTTTGTCATGTATTCGAAAGAGTTATAGAATACTACTACCTCTTTAAAGGTGTTTCTATTTATTATGCTGAAAGCATTGAGTTATTAGGAGAGAACTTAAAAGAAGTAAACCCTACCATTATGCCTACAGTTCCACGTTTATTGGAAAAGGTATACGATAAAATTGTTGCAAAAGGATCTGACCTTACAGGAATTAAAAAAGGTCTTTTCTTCTGGGCACTTAACCTAGGTCTTCGCCATGAATTAGATGGGAAAAATGGTTGGTACTATGAATTTCAATTAAAGCTTGCCAACAAAATCATCTTTACTAAATGGAGAGAAGCCGTAGGCGGGAACATTAAGTACATAGTCTCGGGTGCAGCAGCACTACAACCACGATTAGCAAGAGTATTTACTGCTGCTAATATGCCTATTTACGAAGGCTATGGTTTATCCGAAACTTCACCTGTAATTTCTGTTAATACAACCGAAGCTGGTGGAAAAGCATACGGAACCGTAGGAAAAGTAATGACTGGTGTGGAAGTAAAGTTTGGCGACGACGGAGAAATCCTTTGTAAAGGACATAACGTAATGATGGGTTATTATAATAAACCAGATTTAACAGCTGAGGTAATTGATGCCGATGGATGGTTTTCTACAGGTGATATTGGGAAAATGATTGATGGAGTTTATCTAAAAATTACCGATCGTAAAAAAGAGATTTTCAAAACTTCAGGCGGAAAATACATCGCTCCTCAAGTAATGGAAAATAAATACAAAGAGTCTCGTATTATAGAACAAGTAATGGTTTTAGGGGAAGGAGAAAAAATGCCAGGTGCATTTATAGTTCCCCAATTTGAAGCATTACAAGTTTGGTGTAAACTTCACGACATTACGTATACTACCGATTCTGAAATGGCTTCTCATCCTGAAGTTTTGAAAAAATTCGATGCTGAAATAGCACATTACAACGAACAATTCGCTCCTTACGAACAAGTAAAGAAAGTGGTTGTAATGAAAGAGCCTTGGACCATTGAGGGAGGAGAGCTTACTGCAACTCTCAAGCTCAAACGAAAACCTGTTCTGGCTAAGTACCAGAAAGAATACAAAGAGATTTATAAATAAAAAAAACGCCTTCGGGCGTTTTTTTTGCTCAATACTTTCCTAGAATAAAAAGGTATGCACGCCAAATGTTTTTCATTTTATTAGGCTTGCATACCTTTTTTATTGTAATTTTGAAATTCAAATTCACAAGATGCTAGAAAAGAAACACATTATAGACTTTAGGATTCGCTGGGCATGGCACAGTATTTCTAGATTATACAACGACAGGGCTAAAAACCACAAAGCAACAACTTCCACTGCTTTTGCTATACTTAACATAGAAAAAGAAGGAACACTCTCTACACAACTAGGCCCAAAAATGGGAATGGAATCGAGGAGTTTAACACGTACCTTAAAAGGGATGTTAGATAGAGGTTTTATTAAGAAAAAAATAGACCCAAAAGACAAAAGAAAAGTTCATTTATTCCTCACTAAAAAAGGAGTAGAATATAGAAAGATAGCTTCCGAAAACGTAAAAGTATTTAACGAACGCGTATTCGAAAAAATCACAGAACAAGAGCTAGAAACCTTTTATAAGGTGATGAACGCTGTAGATCAATCTATTGAAGAACTAAAGAATGAAAAGTAAAAAAAATCTACAGCGTGTAGCAGTAATAGGCTCGGGGATTATGGGTTCTAGAATTGCTTGTCATATGGCTAACGTAGGGCTCGATGTATTGTTATTAGACATCGCTCCTTTTTCGCTTAACACAGCCGAAGAAAAAGCAGGCTTGGCCCTAGACCACCCTAAAGTAAAAAACCGCATTGTGAACGATGCACTTAAAGCTATTTTAAAATCTAAGCCAGCTTCTTTATACAAAAAAGATTTCATCAATAGAGTTCGCACAGGGAACCTCACCGATGACTTCGAAAAAATTGGCGATGCCGATTGGATCATTGAAGTTGTGGTAGAACGCTTAGACATCAAGAAGCAAGTCTTCGAAAAAGTAGAAAAATACCGTAAAGCTGGATCTATTATTTCTAGTAATACTTCTGGTATTCCTATACACCAAATGCTCGAAGATAGATCGGATGATTTTAAAGCACATTTTTTAGGAACTCATTTCTTTAACCCTCCACGTTATTTGGAGCTTTTAGAAATTATTCCTACGCCACATACGCAACAAGATATTGTTGATTTTATGATGGATTTTGGAGACCGACACTTAGGTAAAACAACCGTTTTATGTAAAGACACTCCAGCATTTATTGCAAACCGTGTTGGGGTAGCAGGGATTTTATCGCTTTTCCACCTGGTAGAAAAAAGAGGTCTTTCGGTAGAAGCTATCGATAAACTTACAGGTCCAATTATAGGTAGACCTAAGTCGGCTACTTTTAGAACTTGCGATGTTGTAGGACTCGATACACTTGTACACGTAGCCAATGGTTTATATGAAAACTGCCCAAATGATGAAGCTCGTGAGGATTTCAAATTACCAAAATATGTTCAATCGCTAGTTGACAATAAATGGTTTGGAGATAAAACCAAACAAGGGTTCTACAAAAAGACCAAAGATGAAAATGGAAAAAAAGTCATTTTATCTTTAGACTTAAATAGCTTAGAATACAAAGCACAAGAACGTGTTAAATTTCCTGCTTTAACTACAGCTAAAGAAATTGAAGACCTTAGAAAAAGAATTGCTTATTTATACAATAGCAATGGAGAAGCTGGAGATTTCTACAGAGAAATGTTTAGCGATATTTTTGCATATGTATCGCATAGAATTCCAGAAATATCTGATGAGACCTACCGCATAGACCAAGCCATGAAAGCTGGTTTTGGATGGGAATTAGGTCCTTTTGAAATCTGGGATGCAATAGGAGTACAAGCTGGATTAGACCTAGCAAAAGGATTAGGAAAAAATATAGCTCCATGGGTTTCGGAAATGCTAGCATCTGGAAATTCTTCCTTCTATAAAATTGAAGGAAGCTTAGAATATTACTTCGACCTAGAGCAGAAAAAATACACCGCATTAGAAAATCAAGATGCACTGGTAAACCTCTACGTACGCAAAAAAGAAAACACGATTTGGAAAAGCGAAGTTGCTTCATTAATTGATTTAGGCGACGATGTAGTAAATCTGGAATTCCATTCTAAGATGAATTCCGTTGGTGGCGACACTTTACAAGCCATTCAACATGCAATAGACCTCACCGAAGAGAACTATAAAGGATTGGTGATAGCCAACCAAGCAGCTAACTTTTCTGTAGGAGCCAATCTTGCCATGATCTTTATGATGGCGATAGAACAAGATTACGATGAGTTGGATTTTGCCGTACGTGCATTCCAACAAACCACACAAAAAATACGCTATTCTAATACTCCAGTGGTAGTTGCTACTCAAGGTATGACGTTGGGTGGTGGTTGCGAAATTGCTATGCATGCCGATAAAACTCAAGCTGCTGCTGAGACCTATATGGGCTTAGTAGAAATGGGTGTTGGACTTATCCCAGGTGGGGGTGGTTCTAAAGAAATGGCGATGCGTGCTTCCGAAGCTTTTAATAAAGGTGATATAGAAAACCCTCTCGTTAGAGACCTGTACCTTAATATAGGAATGGCGAAAGTTTCTACTTCAGCACATGAGGCTATGGACTTAAATTTATTGAGACCTGGAATAGATGCTATTTCAATAAATAAAAAACGTTTGATTGCCGATGCGAAAGCTTCTGTAATAGGCATGGCAAATCAAGGGTATAGAGCGCCATCAAACGAAAAGAAAATAAAGGTTTTAGGAAAACAAATTCTAGGTTCATTCTTAGTGGGAGCAGATTCTATGCACCATGCAGGATTTATTACAGAACACGAAAAACTGATGTCTGAAAAACTAGGTTATGTAATTGCTGGTGGAGACCTCTCCTCGCCTACTTTAGTTAGCGAACAGTACTTATTAGATTTAGAAAGAGAAGCCTTTTTATCGCTTACTGGAGAACGTAAAACTCTAGAACGTATTGAGCACATGCTTAAAAAAGGTAAACCACTACGCAACTAAGACTCCAAAGATGAAAGCATATATAGTAAAAGGATTTAGAACAGCGGTAGGGAAAGCTCCAAGAGGGATTTTCCGTTTTACACGTCCCGACGATTTAGCTGCAGCCACAGTAAAACACTTGGTCGATGCTATTCCAGAGCTCGACGTTAACCGCATAGACGATGTAATTGTAGGAAATGCGACTCCCGAAGCTGAGCAAGGACTCAACATCGGTAGAATGATTTCTTTAATGGGATTAAATACAGATAAAGTACCTGGTATGACGGTAAATCGTTATTGCTCTTCAGGACTAGAAAGTATCGCTTTAGCAACTGCAAAAATCAATGCAGGAATGGCCGAATGTATCGTTGCAGGTGGTGTAGAAACCATGTCGCCTATACCATTTGGTG
>CAJJAI010000022.1 GCA_905182215.1 Flavobacteriales bacterium UBA6772
TAGGTTTTAAGCTTATGATACTCTTTATCGAAAACCTTGGCATTTTGAGAGCCTCGTAAAACATTTACCGCCATTACTACGGGTTCCGATTCTTGCATGCGGGCTGTTACCGAAAGTGCTTTTTGAGCAATCACAGTAGCATCAAAAATCTGAGGAGGATTGCTACAAGCATCGCAATTATTACAATTATCCGCTAAGAACTCTCCAAAATAGGAGAGCAAAATTTTCCTTCTACAAGACTTCGCTTGAGAAAACTGTAACATTCTATTTAGCTTGTCTATTTGCATTTCTGCATTGGCACTATCGGCTGCAAATTGACGGTACAAAACTACATCACGCATGGTGTAATACAAGAGCGTTTCAGATGGCAAACCATCTCTACCAGCACGACCAATTTCTTGGTAATAGCCCTCTAAATTTTTAGGCAAATTACTGTGTATAACCCAGCGAACATTCGATTTATCTATCCCCATACCAAAAGCTATAGTAGCTACAATAATTTTACTGGTATCGTTTATAAAATCTGTTTGCACCTTAGCCCTAAGCGCACCATCCATACCTGCGTGATAGCAGTGCGATTCGATTCCAGAGGAATTTAAATAAGCCGATAATTCTTCGGTGTTTTTTCTACTTAAACAGTAAATAATTCCACTCTCCTTGGGTTTGGAATTAATAAAATTTACAATCTGTTTAAGTTTGTCCTTTTTAGACACATTTCCACGTACATCTATCTGTATGTTTTTCCGATCGAAAGAGGAGATGAAAAGTTCTGAATTCTCCAGTCCAAGCTGTTCAATTATATCAACACGGGTAGATTTATCTGCCGTAGCTGTGAGGGCAATAAATGGAACATGCGCTAAGGATTTTCTAAAAGAATTAAGCTGGGTATATTCTTTTCTAAAATCATGTCCCCACATACTCACACAGTGCGCCTCATCTATAGCAACCAATGAAACCGATAATTGCTTGAGCCAAGTATCTTTTACTGCAATTAATTTTTCAGGGGATAAATAAAGAATTTTAGTTTGACCATTTAAGGCATTTTGGATTACTTCATTCACTTCGAATGGACTCAGGCTACTGTTAAAGAAGCTTGCTTTTACGCCATTAGATTGAAGTGCCTGAACCTGATCTTTCATCAGTGAAATTAGAGGAGATACCACAATAGTAATACCCTCTAAGCACAATGCCGGGATTTGAAAACAGATGGACTTCCCTCCTCCAGTAGGCATTAAAACTAAACTGTCTTTACCAGAAATGGTTCTGCGAATAATATCCTCTTGGAGTGGTCTGAACTGTTTGTATCCAAAAACCTGCTCTAACTTTTTAAAAATCATAATCCAATACGCTATTTAGCAATCTTGTTCCTACTAATTTATTTTAGAGGGAATACTATTAGGTCTTTGATCGCAAAATTAAATGTCTGCGAGAAATCAATTTTCAACGAATTAAACTCTTCATCAACAATCATTTTATAGGCTTCTACAGTATCGGAAGGCTGTGTTTTTTTGCCTTTGTATTTCTTGAAAAAACCTCGAACAATTGAATTATTCTCATTCGAAACAGCCACTAACACTCCGAGCTTTTGATGTTCGTAAATAACCTCCGCTTTTTTCTTTTCTCCAAGTATATTCATCCTTTTTCTATTGTATAAATTTTAGCCATCATACCCTCGTAATCAATAATTGTCTCTAAGGACATCCCATTTTTTAAAGCCACTTTTTCTGAAGCTTTATTATCAACATGAATCATTGACATTAACGCAGATGCTATGTTATTATCAAAGGCAAATTCTTTGCACTTTATAGCTGCCTCCGAACCATATCCAAAGCCTCTAAATTCAGGCAATAAAGAATAACCCACCTCTAAGCGTTCTTTCCCTTGCACAGTTTGAATTAACAAACCACATTGACCGATTAAAGCCCCTGTTTCTTTGAGGATAATGGCATTCATTCCCCCTAAATTATTTTCATAACGGTGGAATACTTTTTCAAACCAATTTTCGCATAGTGTATGCTGAGTTTCGTTCGTATCTATACCAAAATAAACGAGAATTTCTTTTTCTTCAAAAAAAGGTAGCCATGCGTTAAAGTCCTCTTTATTAAGAGGTCTAAAGCAAAGTCTTTCTGTTTCTTCATCTCGTAATAGATAGTTCATACTTACTGAATAAAGAATTGCTTAAAATCGATTAATTCTTTTTCCAAATTGATGTTTTCAATATTAAAATCCTTGATAATTGCTGATGGAACAGCAACTTTTATCGACTTCATTCGCATGTTTTCATTACTGTGGATGAACTCTGTATCAGGGTATATTTTCAGCAAGGACTCTAAGACATCGTTAATACTCAACGATTTTGTTACGGCTAAATGCGTACCAGAATTATAGTTTGGATTTTGCACCAAAGACGTGATTATTTTACTGAGTTCTACTACAGAGATAAATCCACGATATTGAGAGCCATCTCCATTAATACGCACACGACCTTCAAATTGTGCCTCGTACATAAATCTATTAATTACAGCGTCTAAACGAATAGCTGGATTGTAGCCATATACATTACCAGATCTGATTATATGGGTTGGTATTTTATTTACCAAACGCTGTACATGTTTCTCGGCTTGATATTTACTAATCCCATAAGATGAATCTGGATTTACCAAAGTATTCTCATCAACTTGTTGATCGTTATTTCCAAAAACCGAAATAGAGCTCAAATAAATAAAATGCTTTACATCACTATCTTCCACAGCCGACACTAAATTTGCAGTACCCCAGTGATTTACTTGATCGAAATGGTGAAAAAACTTATCTTCGAAAGGAGTGGTAACCATGGCAGCTAAGTGAATAACAACATCTGCTTTTTGCACCTCTTTTTGCAATTTATGATTGTCGAGTAAATCGCCTTTTACAAAACGAATATGCGCCCCACTTAAATGATTTGCATTTAAAAATGAAAATTCATTTCGTGACAAATTATCGTAAATTACAATCTCAGCTCCCGGAATGTTCAACACCGTAAGTTGCTCTATTAAAGTATAGCCTATATAACCTAATCCGCCTGTAATAAGTATTCTCATTTTATTTAATTAAATCGGTGTGTAATCCACATTCATTTTTTTTCATTCCTTTCCATCTTCCACCTCTATCATCGGCAGTTTCTAGAGAAAACTTCTGCGTACAAGGCAAGCATCCAATACTCAAAAACCCTTGTTCTTCTAGCGGATGCGTAGGTAAATTATGCATTTTCCGATATTCCCAAATCATTTTACTAGACCAGTGAATCATCGGATGAAAACGCATGGTATTATGTGGTCCTTGTGCCTCATAACCCATTGTACTTCTATTGTAATTTTGATCTTTTCGAACTCCCGTAATCCAAATATCGTACTGCATCATTAAGCTATCCATTGGTTGCGTTTTGTTGATCGTACAACAATAGCCAGGATCAGATTGAAAAAGAAAGCGATCTTCCTTCGTTAATTGATTTACCAATGAAACGGCACCTCTTTGATTTTGAACATTTAAATTTAACTGACTAGCCACCTGGTCTCTAAACACTAAGGTCTCGGGGAAATGGAATCCAGTATCGATAAAATAAACAGGGAAATTGGGTGCAATAGTATTGAGGATATGTAGCATAGGTATACTATGAGACTGGAAAGAGGAAGAAGCAAAAAATTGCTTCCCCTCGTCCATATATCCTTTTAAATAAACTTCAATTTCTTTCAGTCTTTGTTGAATTTCTTCTTTCATAGTTATTTGTTTAGAAGAAAATTAAATAGTATTGGGTTTTAAATACAGTCTAAAGCGCGTGCTAAATCTGCAACAAGATCTTCCAAATCTTCAACCCCTACAGAAATCCGTACAAAATTATCAGCAATCCCTAATTTGGTTCTTTCCTCAATGGGTACAGAAGCGTGTGTCATAATTGCAGGATGCTCGATTAAACTCTCTACACCGCCTAAACTTTCAGCCAAGGCAAACAACTTCACTTCTTCTAAAAATATTTTACTTTCACTTAATCCACCCTTAATATAAACACTCAACATACCACCAAATCCAGACATTTGACTTTTAGCTAGTTCGTGCTGTGGATGGGATTCTAATCCAGGATAAATAACTTTATCTACTTTAGGATGTGCTTCTAAATACTTCGCAATTTCTATTGCATTACTTTCATGGGCACGCATACGCAAAGCCAATGTTTTAACACCTCTTAGCACCAACCAACTATCAAATGGAGACTGACTCGGCCCCATAGAGTTTTGCAAGTACCACAACTTATCAAACTGAGTTTGATCGCTTAACATAATAGCACCACCCACTACATCACTGTGTCCGTTAATGTATTTTGTTAAAGAATGCAGTACCATATCCGCACCTAAATCTAATGGGTTTTGGAAATAAGGACTCATAAATGTATTGTCTACAACCACCTTCGCGTTCACAGCATGCGAAGCCTTACAAATAGCTTTGATGTCGCTAATTTGCAACATCGGATTGGTAGGAGATTCTAACCAAACTAAATTAGGCTTAAAGGAATTCAATACTTCTTCTACAGAATCTACATCAGTAGTATTTACATGTTTAAGCTCAAAACGATCGTTAAAAATGGTATTTAATATTCTGTATGTTCCTCCATACACATCATCACCACATAGTATTTTTGTTCCTTGTGGAAACGATTGAAATATTAATGAAGCTGCAGCCATCCCACTTGAAGTTACCAAGCAGTGCTTGGCATTTTCTAAGGAAGCTAAACACTCTTCTAAACGAGTTCTTGTAGGATTGTGAGAACGAGTATATTCGTAACCTTTATGTTCTCCTGGACTAGATTGTATGAAAGTGGAGGTCTGATAAATTGGCGGAATTATTGCGCCTGTTTTTTCATCCGGTTCGTTTCCAATATGAATAGATCTAGTTCCTTTTTGTAAATTATTTTTATGCATTGCCAAGAATTTTATCGATTTGTAAATCCAGTTCATCTTTAGGTGTATCACTTTTAAGATAACCCATTTCTTGCATCCAAGCTTCGTTGTAAATTTTAGAAGCATAACGGTTTCCAGAATCTGGTAAAATCACCAAAATCCTTTCGGGCTTCTCTAATCCTTCAGCATATCTAATAGCACCAACTACAGCAGAGCCACTAGAACCTCCAGCATAAATCCCTTCCTCTTGTAATAGTCTTCTAGTCATGTGAAATGATTCCTCATCACCCACGCGTACCATAGAATCAATTTGATTAAACAAGACATTGTCCGGTAAAAAATCTTCACCAATACCTTCTACCAAATAGCTGTAAGCAGTACCCATTTTCCCAGTTTCGTGGTATTCTTTTAAGATAGAACCCTCGCAATCTACGGCCACAGATTTTAAGTGTGGCATTTTTGGTTTTAGGTAACGAGAACAACCCGAAATTGTTCCTCCAGTTCCAATACCAGCCATTAGGGTATCGAATTCACCTTTTGTTTGTTCATATATTTCTGGCCCTATAATTTCAAAATGCGACTGACCATTATCCATATTCCCGTACTGATCGAGGAAAACTGAATTTGGAAGATTCGCTAAGTTAGCTGCGACAGAATAATAAGACCTAGGATCTTCTGGATCTACATCTGTAGGGCATACTAATACCTTCGCACCGTATGATTTTAAATTGTCAATTTTTTCTTGCGATTGCTTATCTGCCATTACAAACACACACTTGTAATGATTAATCGCCGCAAAAAGAGCAATCCCTACACCTGTATTTCCAGAAGTAGATTCAACGATTGTTCCACCTGGTTTTAGATCGCCACGCTTTACAGCCTGCTCACACAAATAAACACCCATTCGGTCTTTAATAGAACCCCCTGGGTTCAGATATTCTAACTTCACATAAATTGAAGAAGCTACATTAGTGGCAACTTTATTCAATTTTATAATAGGTGTATTTCCTATTACATCTAAAATATTCTTATCGAATTGCTTCATGTCTTTATACTAAAAAACCCATCCGAAGGATAGGTTATGATTTATATACATAGCACTATTTCCCACAAAGATTAGAAACTTAATCTCGTGCAACAACAGTAATTATGTGATTGGCTTGTTTTCATGATCGGTTACAAAAATAGCAAAATTGGTGGGATTTGCAAGAAAGGGTTTTCATTAAATTAAGTAAAACTACAAGTACAATCGTTTTTTGAAAAAGCAGTTAAAAAAAATGGCCATCTTAAAAGACAGCCATTGTTTTTATTTCTTAAAAGATATATTTTCAGATCTCCCTTTATTAAAGATTTTATTACTGTTTGGATTTCCTTTCCTCAGTTCTTTCTGTTCTTCAAAAGTGAGAGCGTTTACATACTTACAACGTTTGCCACAGCAATTAGCATGTTCTTCTTTACATTCCTCACATTGCAAAAACAATAGGTTACAAGCTACATTCCCACAGTTGGTATGGGTGTCGCAAGGATTGCCACATTGATGACAATTAGAGATAATATCTTCTGAAATACGCTCTCCCCTGCGCTCGTCAAAAACAAAATTCTTTCCTATAAATTTATTCTCCAAGCCTTCGGCATCTATCTGACGTGCGTATTCTATAATCCCACCTTCTAATTGATACACTTTTTTAAAGCCTTTGTGCTTAAAATAGGCACTTGCCTTTTCGCATCTAATTCCACCAGTACAGTACATCACCAGATTCTTATCCTCTTTATGGTCCTTTAGGTCGTCTTCTATAATGGGTAAAGACTCTCTAAAAGTATCTACATCTGGAGTAATGGCATTTTTAAAATGACCAATTTCAGTTTCGTAGTGATTCCTCATGTCTATTAAAACTGTATCGGGGTCGTCTAAGATATCGTTAAATCCTTGTGCTTTAAGATGTACTCCTATATCAGTCGGATCAAAAGTATCATCGTCTAAACCGTCGGCAACTATTTTATCCTTTACCTTAATTTTAAGCTTTAAGAAGGATTTATTGTCCTGTTCTCTAGCAACATTTAAACGTATACCTTCTAAAAAAGTAATGGTATCTAAATGTTCTTTAAAGTCCTTAAACTTATCAGCCGGTAATGATAATTGGGCGTTTATACCTTCGTGCGCTATGTAAATTCGACCTAAAACATCTATGGACTCCCACTTAATAAAAAGGGTGTCTCTAAAAACTTGAGGATTCCCAATAGTAGCGTATTGGTAAAACGAAATAGTAAGGCGATCGGTACCTGCTTCGTCTATTAAAGCAGCTCTTTCTTTCGCACTTAGTTTATTGTACAGTTGCATGCTATACTAATGTTTAAAGTTAGAAGTGCTGCAAATTTATAAAATAGATTTTTCTAAAATACTGATTTCTACACATTTTTATCTTTAACAAAAAATCATTTTCAAGATTTACGAAAAGTGATTCAGCTAATTAATTTATAACCAAACTTAAGCATCAAGATACATAGTAAACCTATAGAATAATTTAAACCTAACTTCGTAAAATGAAAAAGCACTACTTATGTCTACTTAGAGGAATAAATGTTTCGGGACATAAAATTATAAAAATGGAGGATCTCAGAATTTTATTTACTAAAAATGGATTCGAAGATATTCAGACTTATATTCAAAGTGGGAATATTTTATTTACCTCAGAAATAGAAACGAAAGAAGGCATTTCAACTTTTATAGAGAATTTACTACTAAAAGAGTACGGATGGATAATTCCGAGCCTTATATTAGAGCAAAAGGACTTAAATCAGGTTATTCTGAGTAATCCGTATCCAAAGCTGGCAGAAACGAGCACAAACAAGCCCTATGTGTGTATTCCACAAAAGACTCTTAACAAAAAACAAATTGAGGTTCTCAGAGAACTAAATTATGAAGGGGAATATTTCACCGTTACCCTACAAGGTATCTACCTATATTGTACTAAAGAAATTAACAAGTGTAAACTGAGTAATAATTTAATAGAGAAAAAATTGGGAATTTCTTGTAGCACAAGAAATTGGCGGACGTTGTTAAAATTACAATCGCTTTTTAATACCCCTTAAAATAATTGGGTTTATAACAAAGAAGCTACTAATTTCTCAACACTCATTCCTTCAGCTTCGGCTTTATAATTTCTCACAATACGGTGTCTAAGAATTGGAAGAGCTACGGCTTTTACATCTTCGATATCTGGAGAATACTTTCCGTTAATGGCAGCATGTGCTTTTGCTGCAAGCACCAAGAACTGAGAAGCTCTAGGACCAGCACCCCAAGAAAGATATTTCTTAACATCAGCAGTAGCAAACTCACCATCAGGACGCGTTTTACCCACTAACCTAACCGCATATTCCACCACGTTATCGGCAACAGGAATTTTGCGAACTAAATCTTGTATCGCTATAATTTCTTCTGTAGATAAAACTTCCTTAACATCAACTTGCCTATCTGAAGTCGTGTTTTTAACAATTTGAACCTCCTCCGAAAAAGAAGGATATTCTACGTTAAGGTTAAACATAAAACGGTCTAATTGAGCTTCGGGTAAAGGATAAGTTCCTTCTTGCTCAATAGGATTTTGAGTAGCCAAAACAAAGAAAGGTTTGTCTAATTTATGGTGTACCCCAGCTGCAGTAACAGAACGTTCTTGCATTGCTTCTAATAGTGCGGCTTGTGTTTTTGGAGGAGTACGGTTAATCTCATCAGCTAAAATAACATTTGAGAATATAGGTCCTTTAACAAATTTAAAATTTCTGTTCTCGTCTAATATCTCAGCTCCAATAATATCAGAAGGCATAAGGTCAGGAGTAAATTGAATACGAGAAAAATTTAATCCTAAAGAGTCACTAATTGTTTGCACTAAAAGTGTTTTTGCTAATCCAGGAACCCCAACTAACAAAACATGACCTCTACAGAAGATTGATAAAATAAGCTCTTCTACAACTTTATCTTGTCCAACAATTACTTTGGAAATCTCATTTTTTAATACTGAGAATTGACCTTTTAGATTGTCTAACGCTACTTTATCACTCTGCTGATCTTTCATCTTTATTTTTTTAACCAGTTATATTGAAAATCTTCAGACTTGTACAATTCGCTTACACGAACATAAGTTTTCTCTAAAGATTTTGCAATCCACTTTTCTATCGACTCATCCTTTTTACTTTCTAAGGCTAAATCTCTAATTTTTTTATAATCATCAATTAAATTTACTTGATGTAGCTCTTTTCTATCTAAAAGGATGAACATTCTATACGCTTCTTTCCCATCTTCCATTTTAAGGTATATAGGGTCAGAAATGGCTTCAATTTCTAAATTTTCTATTGCAAAGTTTACCCCTTGTTCTAAATGAGCTATTTCGAACTTACTAGTTCCAGTATTAGAGTTAATTAATTTACCTCCGTTAAACTTAGTCGTTTTATCATCGGAATGTGTTAATGCAGCTTTTTCAAAAAGCAACTCTCCATTAAGGATAGAATCTCTTACCTCAATTAATAATTCTTTAGCATTGTTTAAATCTATAGGCGAAATTTTAGGAGACATTAATATGTGACGAATATCAACTTCGTTTTCTCTACGTTCTTCTAAAACGGCAATATGATACCCATATTCCGTTTTAAAAACTTCAGAAACTTCACCTTCTTCAAGGCTAAACATTACCGCTTCAAATTCTTTTACAAACATCCCCCTTTTAATAGAAGTGTACAAACCACCATTTCTGGATGAACCTGGATCTTCAGAGTACAAAATTGCTAAGGTTCCAAAACTCTCTCCCTTATTAATTCTTTCTTTTAATTTTTCTAGTTTCTTTTTAGTTTCAGAAATAGCACTTGCGCTAGGTGGTGGGAGTTTAAGTATTTGAGCAACCTCTACCTCTTCGTTTACAGTAGGTAAACTATCGATAGGAAAAGTACTAAAGTAGCTACGGATTTCTGAAGGAGTGATAGTAACTGCAGACGTAATGTCGTAGCGTACTCTTTGAATCAAAAGAGAATTCTCAATCGGCTCAAACATCTCTTCTTTAATCTCGTAAATCTTCTTATCGAAGTAACTTTCTAACTGATCCTCACTACCTAATTGTAAGATGAAATTATTGATGCGAGAATCAATTTCGTTAAAGACTTCGTTTTCAGTTACCACCACACTATCTAGTACAGCTTGGTGTAACATTAATTTTTGAAACAACAAATCTTCTAGTACTTGAACTCTTAGTGCAGCATCAACCTCCAAGCCTTGTGCTTGGTATTGTAAAAGCTGTTGTTCTACATCAGAATTCAATACAATATTATTCCCTACAACCCCTGCAATACCATCTACAGTAACTTGTGCAGACAACATAGAACCACATAAAAAGACAGCAATAGCTGTGAGTTTTAGTTTATTAATAGATTTCAAATTGTTTTGATTTTTTAGCATCTTCCAATAATTTTGACTGAATAACATCAACTGTTTTTAGTTTTTTTTGGTTAAGCAATATACTTTTTATTTCGTCTTCAACATACTCCAATGGAGCTATTTCTCCTTGCGCCTTTTGATCGAAAAGTTTCACAAAATAAACATCTAACGAATCTTTTATATACAAAGTATTCGAATGCTTAAATAAAGTGTTTTTTTCTATGTTATTAGGAAGGAACTCCACAAACGAACGCCATTTTAGCCACTCATTTGGGTTGTAATAAAACCGCTTAGAATATTGATGTGCGTATGCCTCAATAGCTTCAATATCTATAGAGTCTTTTGAAAAAACTAAATCCCTAATAGCGTCTAATTCTGGTGCTACTACACTTACTTTAATTAGCATTAATTGCACGATCGATTCAGCTAAAATATAATCGTCTGAATGCTTATCGTAATAGGTTTCGAGAGAAGCTACAGACACAATAGTATCTGTGTTTTGTTGTATTAATTTCTGTTCATATGCATGAATAAGTAAAGATCTACGGTAATCTTCTAATCGTTGATCAATATCGAATTCACTTAAATCTATATTGAGTTCTGCTTTTTGCAGTAACAACTCTTCTTGCGCCCAGTTTTGAGTGTATTGCTGAATAAAAGCTAAACTATCGGCAGAGGATAAATCCTTGTCGAGAATAGACTTTAAGTCTGATTCGTACAGATACGAATCGCCAAGTCTAGCAAGCAAAATGTCGTCAGTTCTCTCAAAGAAAGAACATGACGACAAAATCGTAAAGCTTAGTATATAGTATAAAAACCTACGCAATGCTTAGTCTTTCTTTAGTTCAGTAGTATACAAATTACCGTACCAATTAAAAACAATATCTTTTGAAGAACCTAAAGTTCTTTTAGCTTTCCCAAACGCGCGAACAAAATGCCCTTTATAAGAAGGAGTAACTGGCTCTTCTACAATGTCAAGTTCAGCTAGGTTATTATTCTTAACTAAATCTATAACATAGTTGCTAATTTCTACATCGTACTTAGCTGATAACTCCGCTAACCAAGCTTTTTCAAGAGCATCTTGATAATCAGAAGTAATTAATCCCTTCGCTTCGCTTAAGGCTTTTACTTGAGGCTCTAATACTTCTGTAATATAAACCACTTTCACATTCTCGTTATCGTGAATTAGGTCTGAGACTCCAACTACCCATTCCACTTGATCTACATCAGAATTATCTCCTTTTAAATACACACCTTCTTTAACATCCATATTTAAAGACGACTTCTTATTTACTTTAGCTTGAAGCTTTGTTAAATCAGTTTTTCCTTTTCTTAGTTTATTATAAACCTTACAAGCTATATTTTCATTCAGACAGTTTACAATTTTTGCATCTACACGAGTATCCCACATATAGTTTTGCTTATTTGCTGCATAGAATTCTTTTAAACCAGTTGTATCTTTTACTGCTTTAGACCAAATTTTGGTGTCGGTAAGTTCGTATAACAAAATACCATCTCTATACTCTTGCATTAACAAACGAAACTCGTTGTATTTATTTTCTAAGTTGGTATTTTCGAAAGCGATAACCATGTCTTCAGACCAAGTTGTAAAAACTTCATCTACTAAAGTAGACGATGATTTTTTAGATTTCATCTTACGAACAGACTTCATTAAATAAGCAGCAAAAATTTCTTGAGTATATATTTTATCCCCAATACTAATTACTGTTTTAGTAAGGCTAGAAGAATTATCATCTAAAGACCATCTACCAGCAATGAAATCAGAATTTACTATTTTCTTTAATTCGTTTACTGCAGATTTGTACTCTTTGTAATCGTACTCTTTTTTTAACTTATTAACTAAAGAAGTACGTTTTACTTGAGCTCTAGAATCTTTCTCAATCTTCTTTTTGAGCTCTGATTTCTCATCTTCAAAAGAACCTAAACCTTTTTTGTCGACTAATTTAATAATGTGCCATCCATAAGGAGTTTCGATTGGTGCAGTAATATCTCCTTTATTAACTAAAGCAAAAGCCGCATTTTCGAAAGACTCTACCATTCTGTTAGTACCAAACCAAGGTAAAACACCTCCTTTTGATGCGTTATTTTTATCGTCTGAATATTGTTTTGCCATTTCATCGAAATCGGCATTTTCAGAAACCAACTTAGCATATATTTCGTTTGCTTTCTGTTGAGCTATAGCAACTTCTGCTTCAGAATTCTGTCCAGAAGGTTTTGGATATTTCACCATTATATGTGCAGTTCTCACTTCTCCTCTAGACAAACGCTTGTCGATCACTTTTAAAATATGGTATCCAAAACGGGTGCGTACAATTCCCGAAACATCACCAATATTTGTAGTATAAGCAGCATTTTCGAATGGATATACCATATACATTGCACTAAAATACCCTAAACTTCCTGCGTTTTCTTTAGCAGATGGATCTTGAGAATATTGTTTTGCATAGGCTGCAAAATCAGCTCCCTTAACAATTTCGGTACGTAGCTTTGTAATTTTCTTATATGCCTTTAATGTATCTGATGAAGAAGCATCTGCAGCAACAGTAATAAGAATATGACTGGCTTTAATTTCGTATTTCAAACGATCGTAAGCTTCAACTACTAATTGTTCTCCAGCTTCGTTGTCTACTAAATATGGATTTGCTAATTGCTTACGGTAACCAGCCAATTCTTTTATAAAAGAAGGAACCGTATCCATTCCTAAAGCTTCAGCTTCTTTTACTTTCAGCTTAAAGTTTACGAACAAATCTACATATTCATCTAAGGTCTTAGGATCTAAATCCTCACCTACAGCTCTGTTTTTATTGTAAATACTTAAAAAGTCATCTACACTTACCTCTTCGTTTCCGATAGTTAATAAGGTGCGATTAGAGTTTTGAGCTACTGCGTTAAAACCAATAAAGGCAATAACTAAAGAACAAATTATTTTTTTCATCGAACTAAACTTTATTTTCTGCTATAGTTAGGTGCTTCACTTGTTATGGTAACATCATGAGGATGAGACTCCGTAACACCTGCACTTGTAATTCTTACAAATTGCGATTTTTCTTGTAGGGTTTTAATGTCTTTAGAACCACAGTATCCCATACCTGCTCTAAGTCCACCTATAAATTGGTACATTACTTCAGATAAAGATCCTTTATAATCTACACGACCTACTATTCCCTCTGGAACTAATTTCTGTACATCGTCTTCCACATCTTGAAAATAACGATCTTTAGAACCCGCTTTCATAGCGTCTATAGACCCCATACCACGGTAAGCTTTATACTTACGACCTTCAAAAATAATTGTTTCTCCTGGCGACTCTTCTGTTCCTGCTAATAAAGAACCAAGCATTACAGAATCGGCACCTGCAGAAATAGCTTTAACAACATCTCCAGTATAACGAATACCACCATCGGCAATTACAGGAACACCAGAACCTTTAACAGCATCGGCAACCATCATAACGGCAGTTAACTGAGGCACACCTACACCGGCAACAACACGAGTTGTACAAATAGAACCAGGTCCAATTCCAACTTTAAGTCCATCTGCTCCAGCTTCCACTAAATATTTTGCAGCTTCTGCAGTTGCAATATTTCCTACTACTACATCTAAATTTGGATGCTTAGCTTTAATAGTTTTGAGAGTATCTAACACACCTTTGGTATGACCATGTGCTGTATCTACAATTACGGCATCTACACCGGCATCAACAAGTGCATTTACTCTATCCATTACATCAGCTGTAACACCCACACCTGCAGCAACCATTAAACGACCAAAAGTATCTTTATTGGCATTGGGCTGCACACGTACTTTAATAATATCTCTGTAGGTAATAAGTCCAACCAATTTGTTGTTTTTATCAACTACAGGTAATTTTTCAATTTTATGTTGTTGAAGAATTTCTTCTGCTTGCGCTAAACTTGTTTTCTCTTTGGTAACAATCAGGTTTTCTTTAGTCATTACGTCATTTACAGACAAATTATTGTCTTTCACAAAACGTAAATCTCTATTAGTTACAATACCAATAAGTTTTCCTTCAGAATCAATTACAGGAATTCCTCCAATTCTAAACTCCTTCATCATCTTCTTAGCATCGGCAACTTTAGCAGTATGCAAAAGTGTTACAGGGTCTAAGATCATTCCAGACTCCGAACGTTTTACCGAACGAACTTCCTTTGCCTGTGCAGCAATACTCATGTTCTTATGCAAAACAGCAATACCCCCTTCACGAGCAATAGCAATAGCCATAGCCGATTCGGATACCGTATCCATAGCAGCAGATACAATAGGCGTATTTAAAGTAATGTTTCTAGAGAATTTCGATGTAATCTTTACATCGCGAGGTAGAATTTCTGAATAAGCTGGAATCAATA
>CAJJAI010000023.1 GCA_905182215.1 Flavobacteriales bacterium UBA6772
AGTATTCGGAATTCCATTTTTCGGACTTATTGGACTTGTGTTTATACTAGCTGTAATTTCTTATTTTGGAGCAGCTATAGGAAATTTTGATCTCAATATAGTATACGGTAGAATACTCAAAAAAATGGATGGACTTCTACTAGACATGGAAGATCTTAGGAAATAAAGAAATGCTACAAGGTAGTTTTACTAATCCGAAACAGGTAAAATAGTCTTACTGTCAAAAGGTTGTTTAAGGACTAGGGTGACAAAATAAGTTTTGAGTGAGGAGTTGTAAGTTTTGAATTGGAAACTGGGTCTTCAACAGGCTCAGACTGGCACCAAACAAACACAATTGTCATCCTGAGTTTATCGAAGGATACATTTTCAGTATTCCGCTAAAGAAACACCTCTCTCGCTTTATTGTAAGCCGATTCGAAAGCCAGTGCATTTAATCCAGACACTTCTTTTTGCTCGTTTAAGAACGATAGCATTTTTTCGGTAGGCATATTCCCAGTTAGTGTATCGGTGGCCATTGGACAGCCTCCAAATCCTTGTATTGCTGTATCGAAACGTGTACAACCAGACTGATAAGCAGCCAATACTTTTTCGTGCCAAGTCTCAGCAGTCGTATGAAGGTGTGCACCAAAAGACACCTCATTAAACTCTGGTATTAACTGAGAAAACAAAGGTGCGATTGTTTCTTTGGAAGAAACACCAATCGTATCGGAAAGAGCGAGAGTCTTTACACCCATATCAGCTAGAATTTCAGTCCACTTTGCTACAATATCTACATCCCAAGCTTCATTGTATGGATTTCCAAAAGCCATAGAAAGATAGACTACCAAGTCTTTATTTTTGGTAGCACATAAATTCTGCATCTGCTCTACCAAGATTAAAGAATCTTCAATAGACCGTTTGGTATTTCGTTGTTGAAAAGTTTCGGAAACAGAGAAAGGGTACCCTAAATATTGAATCTCATCGAATGAAACTGCTTGTTCTGCACCTCTACTATTGGCAACAATAGCAAGTAATTTAGAGTCTGTATCGTCTAAATTCAATTTTGAAAGAACCTCTGCAGTATCACGCATTTGTGGTATTGCTTTTGGCGATACAAACGAGCCAAAATCGATGGTATGGAAACCAACTTTTAAAAGCATATTAATATACTCGGCTTTCAAATCTGTGGGTATAAACTCTGCAATTCCTTGCATCGCATCTCTAGGGCATTCAACAACTTCTATCATTCTACTGCAATAATTTTTAATTCTGTTCTTCTATTCACTGCGCGTTCAAGATCTGTATTATTCGCATTTAAAGTTTTCGACATGCCGTAACCCTTCGTTAAAATACGTTCTTGCTTAAGACCTCTTTGCACCAAAGCTCTTTTTACAGACTTGGCTCTTTGCTCAGACAAATTTAAATTATATTTCTTAGTTCCTGTAGCATCGGTATGTCCACCAATTTCAATAATTAAAAATGGGTTAGATTCCATAAATTGAATAATCTTATTCAACTCTGTTGCAGATGCATCCTTAAGATTAAATGCATCCAACTCAAAGAAAATATTATCTAAGCGTACTTGCTCTCCTACTTCTAAAGATTGAAGCTGATAGTTTTTCACTAAAATGCTTCCCTCCTTTTGTAATTGAATATTCTCTGAATAAAAAAGATAGTTTTTCTTTGTTACCGTAAGAGCATATTCTGCAGCTGAGGGCAAACAAAGCATATAATTCCCATCTGCATCAGAACGAGAACTTTTATAAGACCTACACGATTGTAAATCCACTAATTCAATTGTAGCCTTTATAGATTTTTTCGTTTTAGCATCTGTAATTACACCTTGAACATAAGCTACTTCTCTAGCTCTACTTTCTTGTGGTAAGTCGAAAGTATATAAATCTAAATCTGTTCTTCCCTCATTAAAGTAGGCAGAAGCAAAATAAGCGGTTCTTCCATCTTTTGCTACTATAAGAGAATTCTCATCGGCAGGAGAATTTATAGGATATCCTATATTTTTCACATCTCCCCAATCACCAGACTCATCTAATCGAGAAAGAAAAATATCGAATCCACCCATACCCACATAGCCTTTAGAGGCAAAATAGAGTGTTTGATTATCCCAATGTAAAAATGGAGATATATCATCTTTAGAGGTATTTATGTCTTTTCCTAAATTTTTCGCCTTAGTCCATGAACCATTTGTATTCTTATAGGATACCCAGATATCTTTACCTCCTATACCACCCGATTTATTGGATACAAAAAACAACTGTCTACCATCGGCAGAAATAGCAGGTTGAGACTCCCAATTTTCGGTATTTATATTTCCGCCTAAATTTTCAGGCTCAGTCCAATTCCCTTTTACAAAATTAGACTCATAAATATCACATCTTCCATAGGAGTCGTTTCTGGAACAAGCAGTGAAATAAATGGTCAAACCATCGGCAGTAATACATTGAGCACCTTCGTTTTGTGCTGTATTTATAGGTTTTCCTAAATTCTTTGCAGCTAACCAATTATCTGTATCGTGGTAGGATAAATAAAAATCTTCGTTTCTAAAACCATCTACTTTTTTACTTCTAGTAAAAATCAATGTACTGCCGTCGGCAGAAAGTGCTGGTAGGTATTCATCAGCATCTGTATTTATAGTAGGTCCTAAGTTTTCAGGATCAAAACTTACAGGTTTACGTTTAGCGCTGATAGAAAATTCACATGACTTTTTTAGAGTATTTGCTTTTTTGCAGTACTTCTCAGAGATACTATTAGAAGTTAGGTATTTCCGGATATGCTGGAGTGCTTCAGAGTACTCACCTAAAGAATGTTCGGCATTGGCTAAGCGATAATACATAGGGTAAGAAAACCTTGGAGAAAGAGGGATTGATTTTCTATAAGCATCAATCGCAAAACTTTTATCTCCCAAGCCCATACTTACATCACCTAGTAAAATCCACGCCTCTACAAATCGTTGATCAATAACTAAGGCTTCTTCTAAAAGTGTTTTGGCAGATTTAAAATCCTGTATAGCTACAGCAGATTTAGCAGCTCTATAAGTCTTTGCAGCTTTACGAGACCTTGTAGTTTCCTGAGCATTTAACTGGAAACTGAATATAAATACTAAGAGTACAAAAGTAAAGCGCATACTATGGTATATCCATGTATTTATGGGTTTGTAAAGAGATATTCCATTTAGGATTCTCTTTTACATACTCAATAATTTCTTTTAAAATCTCACTCTCTTTAGACCATTCAGGCTGCATATATAACATACAGTTTGAACTTACTTTTGATGCTTGCTCTTCAGCAAAACGAAAATCATTTGAACGAGCAATAACGACTTTTAACTCATCTGCTTTAGCATAGTTTTCGGTCATAGGTAACTTTCTCTTTTTAGGAGATAAGGTAAACCAATCCCAATTACCACTATAAGGATGTGCTCCCGAAGTTTCTATATGGCAGTCAATTCCTTTTTGGTGAAAAAGCTCACAAAGTAAACCGAGCTGATGCATTAGAGGTTCGCCTCCAGTTACAACTACCTTAGGTGCTTTAGTTTCTGCTACCCATTGTACAATTTCTTCCGTTTTAAATATTGGATGCTTTTCTTGTTCCCAACTTTCTTTCACGTCGCACCAAGGGCAACCAACATCGCAACCTGCTAAACGAACAAAATAACAAGGTACACCAGAGTGCATTCCTTCTCCTTGTATGGTATAAAAATGCTCCATTATAGGTAGAGAAAGCCCTTTTTGAACTTGTTCTTTTAACTGGATACTCGTTACTTGTTTTGAAGTCATTTGGCAAAGATATTTAAAATAAGGAGTATGATGTTAACAGCTCTACTTAGTTACTATAAACTTTATGACTTTTGTTGTGTACTCTGCTTGAATTCGGATAAAATAAACCCCTTGCGGATAGGCTTCAATAGTAAATTGTAAATTATTGGAGTTATTAGTATTCCATGTTTTACTATCTAAAACTTGTCCCATAATATTTAAAAGACTCACCGTACAATCTTCTCCAATTATAGATTGAGACTGAATATTAATTATACTCTTAGTTGGATTAGGAAAAACAATCAGCTCTAAATTATTAATAAGCTCGTTTACACTAATAGTTGAACTTTGACTTAATCCTACTTTATAATCATCAATAAAATAATGCACCTGGCTTAATGAGTCTACAAAGTCGTTTAATACAATACTGTGTAATTTATTGTTTCCATAAGCATCGTCTATTGTCTCACTAAAAGTCCAATCATCTATCAAATTATCATTAATATAAAGCTCTATAATATCTCTATCTAAATCTATTAAATGATTAACTGTGCTCCATTGATTTTGAGGGAAATTAAAAGAAATTGAATTTCCTCCACGCTTTATTGTACCAATTCCATTTACTCCAAATTGAATTTGAAAAGCACTTAATGGTTCTATACACGAAGCTTCGTGGTAAATGGTATAAGCGGCAGATCTTCCGATAGCTAAATAAATCTCAAAGGATAAATCGTATGCATTTTCATACAAACCACCTATTTCTCTTACAACTGTATTATCTCCATCAATTGCATTAATTTCTATATACTGAGAACCTTCTGGTGCGGCAAAATCTGAAATATTAGCTGCAAAACTATCTGTACAGTAGGCAAGCCAATTGTTAGACTGTAAGTACAAAAGTGAGTCTATAGAATACGATTCAAAATTATCTGAATCATGAATTAACCCATAATATGAGATTGTAAAATCTAAACTTAACTCCTGTCCAATAGCATCGGTGATAAGTACAGAATAGTCTCCAATAGCTAAATCACCTATACTATCCACCTCTACACCAGACTCCCATATAAAAGTAAAAGGTGCAATTCCAGAAACTACATTTAAATGAATACTTCCATCGTTTGCATTTTCTGATGAAGCATGAATGATTTGTGAAGTAGATAGAAGTAGCGGTGTTCCACAGCCATTAGATTCTTGTAATTCAGGTCTATGGTATTGGAAAGCAAAACGCATACGATCTGCCTGTCCAGCACTAAACATCACCATACTCTCATCGTATACATAATCCATATAATTCATAAACATATCTACTGTCTCACATGATGTTTGTGGATGTTCAGGGTTTCCACCATAAGCAGATTCAGTTATAGGAGTATCTTCAACCCAATCGTTGTTTGCATCACAGTTTCCAGTACCCCAAGGATGTTTTAAATTTAAATAATGTCCTATTTCATGGACAGCTGTTTTCCCCATTCCATACGCTACATGATCACTTTCTCCAAAGTATGGATAGTTTACAACTAAACCGTGCTCTTCTGCAGGAATAGATCCCGTAGGTAGGTGTGAATACCCCAATATACTAGAGGATAATTTACCTACCCAAATATTCAAATAATGATCTGTATTCCATGCGTCCATTCCACCATCACTGGTAAATTTAATTGTATTGCTTACTGTAGAAAATATATCTACTTCGGTAGTGGTTCTGGTAATACCCGTGGTTGAATATCCGTTTGGGTCTACGGTAGCTAAACAAAACTCTATGCCTACATTCCCTATTAAAGGCTCAAAAGATTCAGGTGTATTTGCAATATCGGTGTTTTGTGCATTATACGTTTCATTCAAAATCTCCAATTGTCTAAATATCATTTCATCAGTAATATTCATCTCTACTTCATTCATGTTTTTTACTATATGAACAACCACAGGAATAGTTAAAATTTCAAGTGTATCAGATTTCTCTAATAAGTATTGCTGAAAATGAACCTCTTCAATTTTTTGTAATTCTCTAAAAGCAGGTGATTTTAGTTCTTCTAAATACAAAGAATCAAAATTACATCGAGGAATATGAACTTGAGCAATACTAAGGGAAGTACAACAAATAGTAAGAAGAATAATTAGATAGCGCATAATTGGGTTTAAGCAGTAAAAATACAACAAATTAGCTAACACCATTTAACTAAGAACTCAAATAAAAACGAGTACTATTCTTCTATAACAAGATCTCTTTGGAATACATTTTTCACTTTAAAATTCCCAAATGCATTTTCAAAATTCTCATTTTCAGAAACTAAATTTCCTCTCAAAGCAAAGGGAGGTGCTGCTCCAATACCAATAGTTTGATAAAGCAATTGATACAGGTTTTCGTAAAACAAGAAAGTTGGTTCAGAAATACTAGAGAATTTAATACTCACGCAATCTCCAATATTGTAAAGTTTGTAAATAGGAAAATTTACATCATTACCATTTACAAACTCATCATCATAAGGACGAAGGTTTGGATAATTACTTCTACCATCAATAGAGTCAAGTGTGTATGGCCTTGAGGTTTCTAGAAGATAGAAATTCACCTCATCTCCAGGATCAGTAAAAGTAACATTAACAATATATCCGTCTTTCATATAAGGACCTTGCCCTGATTCTAAAGATATATAAGTATCAACAGGAGGTATTTCAGTAAAATAATCAGATCCTTTCCAGGCCCCTTCTTGTCCATCAATAGATGCCTCAATTGATAAATTATAGATTCCATTTTCGGTTAAAGGGATTGAATCAAGTGTGTAAATACCTGAGTTTTCTCCTTGTTCTAAAAGTACATAGATGTCGTTTATAACCACATGGGCACCAGAAACAACTGGATTATCCATATCTGAGAAAAAAGCAGATGTTTCGGAAAGTTCTACGGTTGCCACTCCGTAGTCATCTCCTAAAGGAAATTCTAAAACAGACCGAGAAACTAAATTCTTTTGACCTTCTTCAAGATCGATATCAACTACTGTTTCACAAGAAGCAAACAATACTAGACTTACGATATATATAAATGACTTATTCATTAGAATTTGAAGTTATATGAAACACTAGGAATAATTGGAAATATAGACAATTGTATAGCTTTAGTACCACCATCATCACCTTCTCTAAAATATAGAGAGGATGCATTTTTACGATTGTAAACATTATAAATACTAAAAACCCATTCAGTATACCATTTTCTATTTTCATTTTTTAAAGGGCGCAATGTAGCTGCAAAGTCTAAACGATGGTAATTAGGCAGCCGAGCCTCATTTCTATTAGAATAATTAGGTATCGTTATTCCTTCGTAAACGTATTTAGAACTTGGGTAATTGGTTGGAATACCAGTAGCAAAGACAAAACTACTCGAAAAAGACCATTTTTTATTGTGTTTATAAAAAGCTACAATAGACAAGTCGTGCGTTTTATCTTGTGGATTATTATACCAATTCCCATAATTAATACCAGGATCAACATCAGACATACCTGGGATTAAACTTTCAGATTTAGCTAATGTATAAGCAATCCAACCTTTTACTTTTCCTTCTTTTTTCTCTAACATCAATTCCAAACCATAAGCTCTACCCTCTCCATAGAGAATTTCAGTTTCTAAGTTTTCGTTAAATTCTAAATCGGCTCCGTCAATATAATCCAAAACATTGTCTAGTTTTTTATAGTAAACCTCAGTAGAGAAATCCCACTTTAAATTTTCTGACGTATAAAAATAACCTAAAGCCAATTGTTGCCCAGTAAGAGGTTTTATAAATTGCCCCGCTGGAGCCCATATATCTAAGGGGGTTGGAGAAGATGCATTGGTAATTAAATGCATGTATTGGTTTATTTTTTGATAAGAAGTCTTTATTGAACTTAAATCGTTTAATTGATAACGAATAGCCAAACGAGGTTCAAAAGCATTGTAAGATTCTACAATCTCATTTTCTGCGTAAATATCCGAATCTATAGCATCGCCATTAACATAAATATTCTGAAGTTCATCATATACTAATGGACCATCTGCATAAACAGTCATTGTATCAACTCCTACTCTGTAAAATGATGACCAACGCAAGCCGGCTTTCACCAATAAACGCTCCGAAATTTTCCATTCATCTTGTATAAAAGCAGCAGGTTCGTACCCAAATTTATTACGCATTTCAATAACGTTTACTAAAGAACTATCGCTATTTGGCGTAATAATTCCAGGTATAAAATGATAGGTATTTAAAGATACTCCCATCTTAAATTCGTGTTTATTACTATGGAAGTAAGACAGATCGTATTTAAATTTTTGGTTTTTAATTTTTGACTCCCAATCAAACGAAAAATTGTCTCGATTGATAGATATCAAATAATTGTAGTTATTATAATTATAAGATAGGTTACCTACCATCTTATCAGAAAACAAATGTAACCATCGTGCATTTAATGTCTTATTTCCCCAAGAAGAAGAAAACAAATCACCAAACCTAAACGCATCATCTCCAGAATAAGTAGATAAGAATACTCGGTCCTTAGAACCTATCCAAGAATTAAACTTCATGTTTAAATCATAAAAGTACAACTGGTTGGAATTAATAGATTCGTCATTTGAAAGGAGTAAAAACAAATCGCCATACGATCTACGACTTGCAATCATAAACGAACTCTTATCCCACATAGGACCTTCTACCATTAAGCGGCTAGAAATTAAGCCTATTCCACCAGAAGCTTGGTACGAGTTAGCATTCCCTTCTTTCTGACGAACATCCAATACCGAAGAAATACGCCCACCATATTCAGCAGGAATCCCTCCTTTATATAGCTTCACATCTTTAATAGCATCAGCATTAAAAACAGAAAAGAAACCAAATAAATGAGAGGAGTTAAAAAGGTTCATCTCATCTAATAAAACTAAATTTTCGTCTGAAGAACCTCCACGAACATTAAAGCCATTAGCCCCTTCTCCTACACTCGTAACTCCAGGTAAGAGTTGAATACTTTTAATAATATCAACCTCACCCATTACGGCAGGTAATTCTTTTACAGACTTAACATTTAAGCTATTCACACTCATTTCTATTGAGCGTACTTTATGCATCGCATCGGCTTCTAATACAATTTCAGAAAGCTCTTGAGCGTAAGAATCCATTTCTACATCCAAACGAATACTTTTAGATAAAGCGAATTCCACAACCTTGTCTTGGTAACCAATATAAGAGTAACGAATTTTATAATTTCCTTCGGGCAAGGTTATAGAATAAAAACCATAAACATTGGTTGTTACCCCTATGCGTAGAGATTCACTAACTACATTTGCTCCTATTAATTCCTCAGCACTAGATTTTTCTTTAACGAAACCACTAATCGTAAACTTGTTTTGTGCTACTAAACCTGAAGATATGCACAGTATTAAAAAGAGTATTTTTTTCATCAAAAGTTGTTAAAAGAATCCACCATCCATATCACCACCACCATCTCTGGAGCCACTTCTACGTTGTTTGTTGTTGCTTTGATCGCCAAAGTTATAACTTAAACTTAAATTTATAGTTTGAGTTTGTCTTTTGTAGAAAAAAGATTTTTCAAAATTTGCACCACTTGTATCAATTCCAAATCTACGTGTATTAAAAAGATCACTAATCTTTAATGTAAGCCTTCCCTTATCAGATAAAACAGGTCGACTGTAAGCTAAATCTGTACTTAGCATGGTTTCCATAGTACCTTGTCCAACAGAGGTGCCTGGGCTAATCCAACCCGAAAACTGTAACTTTTGTCCTTTTCGTTTATAAGCAATATTAAAGTTGGACCACATACTAAAGGTAGATTCGTCGAACTCAGTGGTTAAATTAGATGCGTCCATTTGAGAATGATAAATGTTTGTACTCAGCATAAAGTTGAAGGCTTTTGAAACCTGCTTAGACCACATAAGTTCGACACCAAGATCTAAAGAACCATTTAGGTTTCGATAGGTTACCGTAGATACAGAATTACTATCTACAGCAATAAACCTGCGCTGCATATTATTTAAATCTTTTGCGTAAACAGAGGCACTAATTGTAGTTCCCTTAGAAAACTTCTGGTAAGCAATTTCAAAGGAATTTATAAATTCTGGTTTTAAATAAGGGTTTCCCATTCTTAGATTGAAAGGATCAGAGTATTCTGGAAATGGATTTAGAGTCCGGAAACTAGGTCGGTTAACTCTACGAGAATAACTTGCTTGAATGGTTTCAGTCTCGTCTAAATTATAGGTTAAATAACAACTCGGATACAATTCGAAATAATCATAATTGTACTCAGATGAGTCGTTTTTGAGTTCTGAAACAGTATACACATCTTCTACTCTTAAACCAGCTTGAAGTGCTATAAGTCCAAATGATTTTGCATAGGTTCCAAATGCAGCATGTACATCATCTTTATAAAAAAATTGATTTTCTAAATTAGAATTGTCAACCATTTCTATCGATGTAGAATCTTCTGACGAAAGGTCTTGATCCATAGTTCGCGTTCTAGAACTAAATCCCCATTCAAACTTACCATCTTCTTCATTACCATAAGAGAAGTCTAGCTTCGCCTCAAATTGTCTGTTTACCTTATCGCTACTGAGTTGTTCTATAGAAAAATAATTTTCTTCTCCAGTATTGATATTATTTATAGGTGTTTGGGTAAATAAACTCGATTTGTTAATGATGTTTTGAGATTGATCAATACTAAAATTAAGAAGCAAACCACTCTCCCAGTTTTTCTTTCCATTAAAATCAATATTCCAATTGTCTTGAACAGTTTTCGAGTCGGAAAATCTGTCGTACCTCAACGAATCTAAAGAGTTGATTTCTAAATAATTAATAGTATCCAATTTTGACCTTTGGGAAGGACTATAATTCCCTTGAAGACTAAATGTGGTGCTTTCATTAGGCGTAAAGTCTAAACCTCCCTTAAAAGTATGTGAATTTCTTAGTTGCTCTCCCGATTTTTCTTGAAATAAATCAAAGGTATCTGCATCAAAGTAGGTATGATTTTCACTTTCAGATTTAAATCTGGTAGTACGATCCATATATCCATAAGAACCAAAAACATTCAATTTTTCAGAACGACGGTTAAGAAGAGTTGTAAAATTAGTTCGAGTTGGAGAACCTAAAGTACCAGTTATAGTACCGTTAAATCCAGCCTTTTCATTTTTCTTTAAGACAATATTAATTATACCAGCCATTCCTTCCGGGCTGAATTTTGCTGATGGGTTAGTTATAAGCTCAATGGACTCTATCATTGAAGAAGGCAACGTTTCTAGTAAATCAGAAGAGCTTAACATCGAAGGCTTTCCATCTACAAACAAGCGTACTTGATTGGATCCTCGAAGGCTTAAATTACCATCTATATCGACCTGTACAGATGGTAGTTTTTCCATCAACTCTATGGCTGAGCCACCTGAATTGGTAATATCTTGTCCTACATTATATATCTTCCTATCTATTCCTTGTACGACAAAAGATTTCTCCTCTATCAATTCTACTTCTTGTAATTGCTCTACAGATTTCAACAATTTAAAATCTCCTAGATTTATAGATTTATCTCCCACTGTAGTAGCTCCATACATCCTATCAACCTCACTACCTCTAGAAGGACTTACTTTTAAATTATTAAGTATTCTTGGCTCATATCCAATATATTCAACTAGTAACTTATAAGTCCCACTATTAACTTTTTCTATGCTAAAAACTCCTGACTCATTACAAATACCACCCGTAACTAAAGCCTGACTTTCAAAATCTAAAAAACTAACGGTAGCAAATGCCAAAGCTTTATCGCTTAAAGAATCTAATACCGAACCTATTACAGTAAACTCCGGACGCATTTTCTTTTTATTTTTCCCTTGAGCAAAAACGATGCTTGGGAGCAATAAAAGGAGAATCAAATAATTTTTCATAATCTTAATTTTCAGCGAAATTACTGATTATTGTTTACACGTAAATAAAAACAATTAGTTAATGTGGGTTAATAATCGTTAAGGCTTAGACAAATATAAACAGCCATATATTACATTAACTTACTATAAAAAATACATTAAAGAGGCTTCACTATTTAAGCTTACTAAATTTAAGCAGTTCTGATGGAAACTGTATATTTGCTACCATGATTCAGCAAGTAAAAGAACTGGTATTAAAAGACATTCGACTTAACTGGCGAGAGCGTTACGCTTTATACAGCATGCTATTGTACGTATTAAGTACAAGTTATGTTGCTTATTTAAGTTTTGAAGGTGTTATAAGCAACAATTCATGGATTGCATTATTTTGGATTATCGTTCTTTTTGCTGCGATGAATGCGAGTTTGCAAAGCTTTAAAAGAGAGCTTAACCAACAAGCTCTTTTCTTTTATACTTTGGCAAACCCTCGAGCTATTATTCTCTCTAAAACCATATACAATAGTGGTTTGCTAATTTTACTGAGTTTATTAAGTTATGGTATTTACAGTGTGTTTTTAGGAAATCCAATCACAGCTCATTTATCTTTTGTATTGTGTATTATTTTAGGGAGTTCTGCAATAGCATCTACGCTTACATTGGTAGCTGCTATAGCTTCAAAAACGAATAATAGTTCAGGTTTAATGGCTGTTTTGAGTATGCCTTTACTCTTTCCTTTACTGCTCAATTTAATTAAAACATCGAAGCTTTGTTTAAACAACGACATTGCTTTTGTTGCAGTCAATCAACTCGTATTTTTAGCACTGTTAAATATTGTTAGTGCCTTACTCTCTTACCTTTTATTTCCGTATCTTTGGCGGGACTAAAAACAGCTATTTCTATGAAGATAAAATGGTGGAAAATCCTCGGAATTTTACTCGTACTTTACAGTATAATCGCAGGCTTGCTAATGCCTGTTCCCAAACTAAATATTCTAAACGAAACTATTAGAAACTTATACTTCCATGTTACCATGTGGTTTAGTATGATCTTTTTAATGTTGATGTCTTTAATTCAGAGCATTCGCTATTTAAGTAGCTTTGATAAACTAAGAGACTTAAAAGCAGAAACACTCGCCTCTACAGGTATATTTATTGCTACATTAGGTTTAACAACTGGTATGATTTGGGCACAATTTACCTGGGGTACATTTTGGGTAAACGATCCAAAATTGAACGGTGCTGCAGTAACAATGCTTATTTACTTAGCGTATTTTATTTTGCGTAATAGTATAGAAAACGAAGACAGTAGAGCACGTGTGAGTGCCATTTACAATATACTCGCTTTTGTGATGATGATTGTTTTTATTGGAATACTCCCACGCATGACTGATAGCTTACACCCCGGAAATGGTGGAAATCCTGGTTTTGGAAACTACGACCTAGACAGTAATATGCGTATGGTGTTTTACCCAGCTGTTATTGGATGGATCCTTATAGGATCATGGATAGCACAGTTGTCTTACCGCATTAAAGTATTGGAAATTAACAAGGAAAATAAATAAGTATGAAGCTTTTAATCACACTCTTATTCAGTTTATTTTGCAGCACTTTAACAATGGCTCAGAATGAAGAAATGGCTGATGTTATGCGCTCTAACGGGAAAATATATGTGGTAGTAGCTGTAATAGCAACCATATTTGTAGGTCTTATGATCTTCCTTATTCGCATGGATAAAAAAGTACAAAAACTAGAAGAATAGATGAAAAAAACTGAAATTGTTTTAATTCTCTTAGTAGCCGTAATTATTGGTGTAATTATGTCGCTTACTTTTAATGCCAGTACCTATATTACTTTTGCAGATGCAGAAAAACAAATGGGTAAAGAGTTTACAGTTATTGGTGAGCTTAATAAGGAAAAGGATATTCTATTTGACCCTCGATTAAACTTATTAACCTTTTTTGCCGAAGATTCTTTACAGAACCAACGCAAGGTTTTTTACCACGACGCTAAACCGCAAGATTTTGAGCGTTCAGAAAAAATTACGATGACAGGATTCGCAACAGATTCTGGTTTTGTAGCCAGAACTATTTTGATGAAATGTCCTTCAAAATACAACGAACAACAGTCCATTCAACACGACACAACAACTAGCCCTACCTATTAATATGGAATTTATTGGAGAACATACGCTTATCGGAAATTTAGGTCAAGCTTTTATTAGTATTGCCTTTGCAGCTATTTTATTGGCTGCTTTTTCTTTTTATAAAAGTGCCCGAAACGAACAACTAAAAGTTATTTGGCTCCCTGTAGCTCGTGCCGCCTTTTACACGCATGGACTAGCAGTTATAGGAATTATTTCCTGTATGTTCATAATGATATACAATCATTACTTTGAATATCAATATGTATGGCAACACTCCTCTTTAGAGCTCCCTACCCATTATATGATATCATGTTTCTGGGAAGGTCAAGAAGGGAGTTTCCTACTCTGGACTTTTTGGAATATTATTTTAGGTAGTATTTTGATGAAGACATGTAAGACATGGGAACCTACTGTATTGACAATCGTGTCTGTTATACAGGTGTTTTTAGTTTCTATGATTTTAGGAATCTATGTATTTGGAATCAAATTAGGAAGTAGTCCTTTTGTTCTTATCAGAAACTTAGAGGAAAACGTAGGTTTACCTTGGACAGAACTGGTTAATTACCTTCAGGTAGTACCCCAGTTTTTAGACGGTAAAGGCTTAAATCCTTTATTACAAAACTATTGGATGGTAATTCATCCACCTATCTTATTTTTAGGATTTGCACTTACTATGATTCCTTTTTCTTTCGCTATTTCTGGCTTATGGAAAAAACAATATTCAGAATGGATTGAAGAAGCACTTCCATGGACTTATGCTGGAATAATGGTTTTAGGTACTGGAATACTAATGGGAGGAGCTTGGGCTTACGAGGCACTTTCATTTGGTGGGTTCTGGGCTTGGGATCCTGTAGAGAATTCCTCTTTAGTTCCTTGGATAATATTGATTGCAGCGGCGCATTTAATGCTTATTCATAGAGCTCGAAAAACAGCTTTACCTACCACAATTGCATTAACCATATTAGCCTTTATCCTCATCATCTATTCTACCTACTTAACACGTAGTGGTATTTTAGGCGATACTTCGGTACACGCCTTTGCTGGTGGACTTTCAAGTCAGTTATTGGTTTATTTATTGACTTTCACTTTTGCATCGATCTTATTATTCTTTATCAGATTAAGGAATATACCAACGACCAAAAAAGACGATAATACGAGTTCAAGAGAATTTTGGATGTTCATAGCCTCCATGGTACTTTTTATCTCTGCTTTTCAAATTACATGGTTCACCTCTTTACCTGTAATTAATAAAGTATTTGGAACCAATATGGCTCCTCCGCTAGATGCAATTGCACTTTACAATTCTTGGCAAACACCTCTTGCCTTACTGATCGTATTCTTAGTAGGAATAACACAATACCTTAGCTACAAGAAAACAGACATTAAAAAACTGATTAAACAAATTGCTTTTAGCTTAATCCTTGCTGGAGTCTTAGCGTTATATATTGCCTATACGGTTCAAATGTGGCATGCCTTATACCTATCTCTATTATGGGCAACATTGTTTGCGGCCATTGCAAATTTCGAGTACTGGCGTAAAATACTAAAAGGTAGCTGGAATCATTCTGGTGCATCGGTGGCACATATAGGTTTCGCTCTGGTTATAATGGGAGCTTTATTGAGTAATGCCAATAAGAGAACCATTTCGAGTAATGAAGGGTTTATTGCAAAAGATTTTCCGAGTAACGAGAACATACTCTTAGAAAAAGGTGATACTACACACATGGGTAACTACCATGTTCTTTATAAATCTGATACCTTATTGGGGATTAACAAAACCTACGAAGTTGAGTATTTCAACTTATTAGAAGACAGTTCTTATGCGTATCAGTTTACCTTACATCCTTTTATTCAGTTAAATGAAATAATGGGTAATGTAGCTGAGCCTGCAACAGAACATTTTGCATTATACGATGTATACACACATCTTACCTACGCAGATACAGATGTGCACGACACTAACAACCCGTACCATCACGAAAGTCTAATAAACATAAAACAAGGTGACTCGGTAATTTACAACCAGCATTTTTTATACTTAGACAGCTTAATGGTAAATGCCAATACGAATATAGATAGCCCCAAAGCACTAGACGTGATGCTTATTGCTAAATTACGAATGCAGAATATGCAAGGGGAGTTTAGTACGACACAATCTATATATGCGGTTAAAAACAATATGGCGCAGTCTTTCCCTGGATTTATGGAAGATGGAGATTTGAAATATAAGTTTTTGTTTGATGAAGTAAATCCGGAAGCAGGAAGCATACAAATAAAAGCATACGAACATATAGACAACGAAAAGCCATTTATAGTAATGAAGGCTATAATATTCCCTTATATTAATGTGTTGTGGATAGGGATGATAATGATGGCTCTAGGAACTGGGATAGCCATGATACAACTATTTAGAAACAAGAAATAAGCACGTTTTGAGTAAATTAAAGTTGAAAATTGTAATAGTTGGCGCTGGTAATGTTGCTTGGCATCTTGCTAAAGAACTGCAAAAAAACGATCAGGAAATACTACAGATCTTTAACCGATCGGTAAAGCCTGCGATGACTCTTGCTCGTAAATTAAACTGTGATTTTACAACTCGATTAGATGCACTTAATACTAATGCAGACTTGTACATAATAGCTGTAAAAGATTCTGCTATAGAACAAGTGTCAGAAAGCTTAGTACTTGAAAATAAACTCGTAGTCCATACTTCTGGAGCAATAGAAAAGGATTGTATTAAGCATGAGAGAAATGGTGTTTTTTACCCACTTCAAACATTCTCTAAAGAGAAAAAGCTTAATTTTAAAAATATTCCTTTTTGTATAGAAGCGACCAAAAGCGAAGACTACAATACCCTTATGCGTTTGGCTACCCTATTGAGTCCAATAGTATACAACATCAACTCGCATCAAAGAAAAGTACTTCACGTTGCCGCAGTTTTTGCATGTAACTTTAGTAATTTCATGTATATGATAGCAGACGACATCTTACAAAAGGAAAAAATCCCTTTGGAGATTCTACAACCTCTCATAAAAGAAACAGCCTCTAAAATTAAGAAGCTAAAACCTAAAGAGGTTCAAACAGGCCCAGCTGTTAGAGGAGATAAATCTACCATAAGTTCGCATTTAAATTACTTAGAAGAGGGCGCACATTTTGATATCTACAAAATTCTTACAGAAACTATTTTAGACAAGAACAAAAATGAATTATAAAACTAAATTAAAAAATATAAAAGCATTCATTTTCGACTGCGATGGTGTTCTTACAGATGGTTGTGTTACTCTTTTACCGAATGGCGAACAAGTACGAACCATGAACACTAGGGATGGTTACGCTTTACAATTAGCAGTAAAAAAAGGCTATGTAGTGGCAGTAATTTCTGGTGGGAGCTCTGGAGCAGTAAAAACTAGAATGACTAAACTTGGCGTGCACGATGTGTATTTAGGTTGCAGTGATAAAGTAGTTGCCCTAAAAGAACTGATGCACATCTACTCATTAAAATCTGAGCAAATATTATACATGGGAGATGACCTTCCTGATTACGAAGTAATGCAAGAGGTTGGTTTACCTACTTGTCCTAATAATGCCGCTCAAGAAATAAAAAACATTTCCGATTATATATCGCATAAAAATGGTGGGGAAGCTTGCGTAAGAGATGTGATAGAACAAGCCATGAAAGTACAAGGGAAATGGTTGGTGGATAAGAGTATTACTTCAGCTTAAAATTGATTCATAAATCAAAAAAGCCTCTTCAAAATGAAGAGGCTTTTTTGATTGGAATACTACAAATCACTCAATAGCAGCTAACTGCTCTTCTATCGTTTTAATTTTGTCTTCTGCATCCGATTGCTTTTTGCGTTCTATCACAATTACTTGTTCGGGTGCATTGTTTACAAATCGTTCGTTACTCAGCTTCTTCATTACAGAATTTAAGAAGCCTTGTGTGTATTTTAATTCTTGTTTTAAAGTAGCTATTTCCTCTTCTATATTAACCGCTCCAGCTAAAGGAATATAATACTCATTAGAATTTACTCTAAAAGATAAAGCTCCTTCTACTTTAACATCTACGTATTGTAATGTGCTTAAGTTACCCAACTTCGTTATTACCGAATCAAACGATTTGTCTGTGTCCTTATTTAATTTCACAAACAATTCTACCTGATCTTTATTGGCAATATTCTTCTCGTTACGTATGGTACGAATACCAGAAATTACTTCCGAAGCTACTTTCTCATTTTCTAAAATAGTAGCGTCAATAGTATTAGCTAAAGGCCATGGAGTTACAATTAAACGCGCTGCTTTTGTTTCACGTTCAGAAATTAGCGACCAAATCTCTTCAGATATAAATGGCATAAATGGATGCAACAACTTCAATACTTCCTCAAAATAGCCTAAAGTAGACTCTAGAGTAGCCTTATCTATTGGTTTCTGATATGCTGGCTTAATCATTTCTAAATACGAAGAACAGAAATCGTCCCATACTAATTTATAAAGACTCATTAAGACTTCCGAAATACGGAACTTGTCGTAGTTGGCATTTATAGACTCTATAGTTTCACTCAATTTAGAGTCAAACCAGTCGATAGCAATTTTACTCGATTCTGGTTGCTCAATTTCTGCAACCTCCCATCCTTTTACCAAACGGAAAGCGTTCCAAATTTTATTAGAGAAGTTACGACCTTGCTCACAAAGACTTTCATCAAATGGCAAATCGTTACCGGCAGGAGAACAGAACAACATACCAACACGTACACCATCTGCACCATACTTCTTCATCAACTCAATAGGATCTGGAGAGTTCCCTAAAGACTTAGACATTTTACGTCCTTGCTTATCTCTAACAATACCCGTTAGGTAAACATTGTCAAAAGGTTTAGCGCCGTTGTATTCGTAACCAATCAAAATCATACGTGCTACCCAGAAGAATAAAATCTCTGGAGCTGTAACTAAATCATTGGTTGGGTAGTAATAATTAATTTCCTCATTTTCTGGTTCCATAATTCCGTTAAAAACAGAAATAGGCCATAGAGACGAAGAGAACCATGTATCGAGTACATCAGCGTCTTGTTTAAGATCAGCTGTAGTTAAATCGTTATTTCCAGTAGCTACTTTCGCAAGTACTACTGCTTCTTCAATGGTTTTAGCAACCACAAAATCATTCAATCCATCGCCATAGAAATAGGCTGGAATTTGGTGTCCCCACCAAAGCTGACGAGAAATACACCAGTCGTGTACATTCTCCATCCAGTGACGGTAGGTGTTTTTAAACTTCGCAGGAACCAACTGAACATCATCGTTCATTACAGCTTCTAATGCGGGTTCAGCTAGGTTTTCCATTTTCACAAACCACTGTACCGAAACCTTAGGTTCAATTACAGCATTGGTACGTTCCGAACAACCTACTTTAGTTAGGTAGTCTTCTACCTTAACAAGAATACCTAATTCATCTAATTCCTTAGAAATCTCTTTACGAACTACAAAACGATCTTTTCCTTGGTAATGTAAACCGTGTTCATTTAAAGTCGCATCGTCATTTAGGACATCTACAATTGGTAAGCCATGCTTCTCTCCTATTACTCTATCATTTTGATCGTGTGCAGGCGTAATTTTCAAACAACCTGTACCGAACTCAATATCTACATATTCATCTTCTATAATCGGAATTACTCTTCCAGAAATAGGAACAATAACTTTTTGACCTTTTAAATGCGTAAAACGCACATCGTTTGGATTGATACAAATAGCAGTATCTCCTAAAATAGTTTCAGGTCGCGTAGTAGCAATAGTCACAAATTCATCAGAATTTTCAACTTGATACTTTACATAGTATAATTTAGAGTTTACCTCTTTATGGATTACTTCCTCGTCGGAAACAGTAGTCTTTGCTTCCGGATCCCAGTTTACCATACGGAAACCACGATAGATTAATCCTTTCTTATACAAATCAACGAAAACCTCTAATACAGAAGCCGAAAGTTTATCGTCCATTGTAAACGAAGTACGATCCCAGTCGCAAGATGCTCCCAGTTTTTTTAGTTGACTCAAGATAACTCCACCGTATTTCTCTTTCCATTCCCAAGCGTGTTCCAAGAATTCCTCACGAGATAAATCGTCTTTAGAAATCCCTTCTTCCTTAAGCTTAGCAACTACCTTAGCTTCGGTAGCAATAGAAGCGTGATCGGTTCCAGGAACCCAACAAGCATTCTTACCCAACATACGAGCACGTCTAACCAATACATCCTGAAGAGTATTATTTAGCATATGCCCCATATGCAATACACCCGTTACATTTGGTGGTGGAATTACAATAGTATACGATTCACGTTCATCTGGAGTCGATTTAAAATAATCGTTCTCCATCCAATATGAATACCATTTATCTTCTACTTGTATTGGGTCGTATTTCTTAGGAATTTCCATGGAATTGCTTGCTTTCTAATTTAAGATTCGCAAATTTAATAATTTAGGACTTGTTAATGTTAATTTTGAAAAATAATACGAAGCAAACAGTCACTTTCTAATTTTGTGAATCCGAAGGAGATAAAATTAAAAACCATAAACAATGAGAATTGGGTATTTGCTAACATATAGACGATTTTCAATCCTTTATCCTTAATTTTTCATCGTAAAATCTTACGAATAAAGATAGGACCCTAGCGACTTACTATTATCTATTGTAATTGTGCATATCCTCGTGAATAAAAGCTGTCAATCTATCTCCATATAAAAACCATTTTAGCTATTTTTGAATCTGTTTATATATTCCTATGGCTAAAAATAAAAAATCAAAATACCCTCAATTAAGTTTAAATTTCGAGAACAAAACTGCTCATGTAGTATTTGGCTTGATTTTAATCTGTTTTGCAATAGTATTATTCTTGTCTTTTATATCCTTTATTTTCAATTGGAGGCAAGACTTCGATTTGGTGCAACTCGACGCATCTACTCTACTAGTTGACAATAGTTTATTGGTGAATAATTTATTGGGGAAATTTGGAGCTCGAATGGGCGATTTCTTTATCTACCAACAGTTTGGGATTTCTACTTTACTACTCCCCTTTTTCTTGGCTGTTTCCGGAATTCAAGTTTTTACCCAAGAACATATACTCAAGTTAAACAGACTCTTTAGAAATTCTATTTTCTTATGCTTATGGTTGAGTACTTTTTTAGGACTTAGCTTTTCTAATTCTTCTATTTTAGGTGGATTTAATGGTTTGCAAAGCGCCACATTTTTAAGTGCTACATTAGGTATAACAGGTGCATTTATAATCCTAGGATTTACGATACTTATTTTTTCAGGTATCTACTATCGTTGGACTCCAGAAAAAATTCAGAACTTTTTTAAATCTATACTTCGTTTTATAAAACCAAAAAACGATGCTATTGAAAGCCACAGTGACACATTCGACTTCGAAGAAACCATCTCACAAAAACCTCAAGTAGAAGAACAAGAAGATTTACATACCAAAATATCAAAACCCGAAAAAGCAGCTAATATTGGCGATTTATCCTTGGAGAAAGAACTCACTATAGAGCCTACAAAACCCAAAGTACAAATTGAAAAAACACCTGAGGAAGTTGAACTTGCGGTAGAAGTTAAAGAGGAAGAAGTTTTAAGTGATAAGGAAGTTAACAAAGCTTTAGAAGAATTTGGTGAGTACGACCCGAAATTGGATCTGGGGCGTTACAAGCACCCTACTATAGACTTAATGATAGAGTATCCTAACTCTCAAGTAACCATTAATAAAGAGGAACTAGAAGCCAATAAAAATCAAATTGTTGAAACACTCAACAATTATAAAATTGAGATTTCTAAAATTAAAGCTACTGTTGGTCCTACAGTAACTCTCTATGAAATAATACCTGCTCCGGGAGTACGAATTTCTAAAATTAAAGGTTTAGAAAATGACATAGCCTTGAGTTTAGCTGCCTTAGGAATACGAATTATAGCACCTTTACCAGGTAAGGGTACTATTGGTATAGAAGTACCTAATAGCAAGCCAAGTATTGTATCAATGAAGTCTGTTTTGGCTTCAGAAAAATTTCAACATGCCGACTATGAGCTCCCAATAGGATTAGGGAAAACCATTTCGAACGAAACCTATGTTGCAGATTTAACCAAAATGCCTCACCTACTAATGGCGGGTGCTACAGGGCAAGGGAAATCGGTTGGATTGAATGCTATACTAGCATCATTACTTTACAAGAAACACCCTTCTCAATTAAAATTTGTATTGGTAGATCCTAAAAAAGTGGAGCTAACATTATACAATAAGATTGAACGTCATTTTTTAGCCAAACTCCCAGACAATGAAGAGGCTATTATTACAGATACTACAAAAGTTGTTCATACAGTAAACTCTTTGTGTATAGAAATGGATGCACGATATGACTTACTCAAAATTGCACAAGTACGAAATATTAAAGAATACAACCATAAGTTTGTAAACCGTAAGTTAAATCCAGAAAACGGACATAGATACTTGCCTTATATAGTATTGGTAATTGATGAGTTTGCGGATTTAATTATGACCGCAGGAAAAGAAATTGAAACTCCAATTGCGCGTTTAGCACAATTGGCACGTGCTATTGGTATTCACTTAATTATAGCAACCCAACGACCAACCACCAATATTATTACTGGAACTATAAAAGCGAATTTCCCTGCTCGTATTGCTTTTAGAGTAACCTCAGTAATAGATTCTAGAACGATTTTAGATTCTGCTGGAGCCAACCAATTAATTGGTAGAGGGGATATGCTTATTTCTGATGGAAATGAAATAACACGTTTGCAATGTGCATTTATAGACACGCCAGAAGTAGAAAAACTAACCGAATTTATAGGAAGCCAACAAGGGTATCCTATAGCATTTGAACTTCCAGAATATGTGGGTGAAGAAACCAAAGCGGTAGGAAATATAGATAAAAATGATCGTGATATTCTCTTTAGAGAAGCGGCTTCACTAATTGTAATGCATCAGCAAGGTTCGGCCTCTTTATTACAACGAAAACTAAAACTAGGTTACAACAGAGCGGGTAGAATTGTAGACCAATTAGAGTCTGCTGGTATTATAGGACCTTTTGAAGGGAGTAAAGCCAGACAAGTACTTATTCCAGATGAGTATGCCTTAGAGCAACATTTAAGTACTGAGTCAGAGTCTTAACTTATAGTTTTTTGTACATAAGGTAATGAATTCCTATAATTGGAATTTCGTATGGATTGCCTTGTTTTGAGAATCCTAATTTCTCATAAAACCCAACAGCTACTTCTCGTGCATCACACCAAAGTAGTTCTTGGTACTCATTGTGTAGTTTTTGAATTGCAAATTCTAATAATAGGCTAGCAGTGCCTCGTTTATGAAACTTGGGCACAGTTGCCATGGCTCTCAAACGATATTGATCTTGCTCCGAAAATTGAGCGTGTTTCTGCTTAAAGAAAGATCCTATACATAGCAATTCATCGTTCTGGAAAACGCCTAAATGGAAGGCTCCCTCCTGCGCATCAACATCAATTCCACAATTGTTTATGGCTTTATGCTGCCATAAAACCTGTTGCCGAATTGCATAACAGTCCTTAGCTTGTATTTGTTTAACTATATACAAGTAGGCATCTAATTATTTACCAACTTATTAAAATCACCTCCAGAAGGTTGTTGAAAAACCTCTAAACCAAACTCTGGTGCGGCAGCATATAAATGATCGAAAATATCTGATTGTAAATTTTCGTATTCTCCCCAATCGGTAGTTTTAGTAAAACAGTAAACCTCTATAGGTACTCCAAATTCAGTAGCTTCTTTTTGAAAAACCATAAGGGTTAAGTCTGGATGAATTCCTTCCAAACTTT
>CAJJAI010000024.1 GCA_905182215.1 Flavobacteriales bacterium UBA6772
AGAGTGTACGCGTACCAAAACGGGTTCGTTTTTCTTCCATTCCCCTTTATGTAAGGCTACATGGTATCTGCCCGTATTTATTTGCTTGTATGCGGTAAGTGTAAAGTCCCCATGCTCGGTGGGTAGGTCTATGGTTTCCATTTTCTCTATCAAGCTTTCTTTTTGCATTCTGTATGCAACCAAGTCTTCAATAGAAATAAGTTTTAAATCGTGTTTTTTAGCGATTACTTTTAGTTGAGGAAGTCGTGCCATAGTACCGTCTTCATTCATAATCTCTACAATTACACCTGCAGGTTTAAGTCCAGCTAAACGCGCTAAATCAACAGAAGCTTCAGTATGTCCAGTACGTCTTAAAACACCACCCTTTTTAGCTTTCAAGGGGAATATATGTCCAGGTCTTCCTAAATCTTCAGGTTTAGTGTTTTCGTCTATAAGTGCTAAAACAGTTTTTGCTCTATCACTCGCAGAAATCCCAGTAGTACAGCCGTGACCAATTAAATCTATAGATACTGTAAACTGTGTTTGATTAGGGTCGGTGTTTTTACCCACCATCATTTCAAGCTCCAACTCATCTGCTCTCTCCTCTAAAATAGGCGTGCAAATTAAACCACGACCATGAGTAGCCATGAAGTTAATCATTTCTGGAGTCGCCATTTCTGCGGCAGCCACAAAGTCACCCTCATTTTCGCGATCTTCATCGTCTACTACAATCACAACTTTTCCGTTGCGAATGTCTTCTAAGGCTTCTTCTATTGTGTTGAGCTGATTGAGCATAGCTAATTTTTTTGCAAAGATACTAATTACTAAAGAACAAATTGTTTAGTCTCTCGGTAGTTTTCGCCCATTTGTAACTGTCTTTTACAAATTGATGTCCACTAGTAGAAAGGGTATTTCTTTTATCGTTATTAAGAAGAAGTTCTAGGCAAATAGCTGCAAGTTCTTCTTCGGTATCGCCTACGAGTAGGGCTTTATTCGGTGCTTTTATTGGCTTGGCTGCAAGACTAGTACTCACACATGGTTTGTTCATTGCCATGGCTTCGAGGATTTTATTTTGTAATCCTGTACCAATTCGCATAGGTGCTATAAATAGTGTAGAATCTGCATATGCTTCTCTTATGTCTTCCATCCATCCACTTACAATAACCGACTTAGACTGTAATTTGAGTACCGATTTTGATGGGCTAGTTCCCGCTAAGAGTATTTTTACATCTGCTTTTTTCTTTTGTATTAGAGGAAGAATATTTTTGCATAAATAGTTGGCAGCATCTATATTTGGTGCGTAGCCCATATTTCCAACAAAAACGATATCGTATTTAGCTGGTTTTATTTCGGGCTTGAAATAATCGAAATCCACTCCATTTTTAATGATCTTAATGGTAGAACTTGATGGGTGGTTTATAAAACCTCTGTCTTCTTCTGTGATTATTGTATGGGTATCGAAATCTTTAAATAAATCGGTTTCGTACTGTTTTTGTTTCCTCGCTTCCCATCTATAAAGCCATTTGCTATAAAAAGGAGCAGTCGTAGTTCTACGTTCCATCCCTTTCGAAAAAGCATCCATATAATCTAGTGTTTTGGGTAGATCTTCAAATCGAACGAATTCTGCGGCTCTAGTAAGTTGGCAGTAAATATGGTCTGGACGAATTGACTGAATCAATTTCGCTACTTTATTTTTGTTTTTTGTGCTCGTAAATAGTGCCGTTTGAAAGGGCGTTTTGGAAAAACATGCGGTAAGTAAGCTCCAGAATATTTGTAAGTATGTTCGCTTAATGAAATGCACCTCTTTACAGAATGATTCTAATTCTAATCTAGACTCCTCAGTTTTCTTAGTAAAAGGAGCTTGTAGTGCACATAAATAGAGATCATTGTCCTTGGCTAAGGATTTTATCTGATGGTATATCCTCAGTTTATCTCCCTTGTCTAATGGGTAAGGTATCCGCGATGTAATTATAAATAACTTCATCTAAACAGGCTTTTTAACTGATCTATAATTTCAGATTTAGAGAAGTTGCTAATTGCAAATCTGCGTGCATTAGCTCCAATTTCCGCTATGCTATTTGGTTTGTTTAAGCAATAGTGCATCTGTTCAATAAATTCTTCTTTTGTATTGGCAATAAGTATGTTTTCTAAATGTGTTACATTTATTCCTTCACAGCCAATGGTAGTACTTATAATACATTTTCCAAGAGCCATACCTTCAATGATTTTTACACGAATGCCAGAGCCTGAAAAGAGGGGCACGAGCATTATTTTATGAGCGCTTATGAATTTTACTGCATCTACAACTTCTCTATGATTTGTAAGCCCAGGGAGCTTAGTGTTTATTAATTTATCAGACATTCCTCTACCTGCAATGTGTAGTTCAGCTGCTGTGTTTTTCTGTTGAAAAACGCCCCATACATTTTCTAGAAGCCAAGATATAGCTTGATGGTTCGGTTGCCAATCCATGGCTCCAAGGTGGAAAAAATCAACCTTATCGTTTTGTTCTTTTTCTGTTAAGAAATCATCATTACAATACAAACCAATTGTACTAATTGGTTTACGGGTATGTAGGTTTATATATTCACTGTCTTTTTTAGAAATTGAGGCGATAGAATCGACTGTATTCCAAAATGCTAATTCCTCTTTTTTTAAACGTTTTATTTGAACATTTAAATAGGTTTTTCTTAGCGGGTTTCGTTCAGTCAATAAGTGGCTTTCCCAGATTTCATGTTCTATATTATGCGAACGATAAACGGTTTTGGCATTCGAATATTCCCTAACAGTATCTATATAGCTACTAACGAAAAGGCTCTCGAAAATAACTAAGTCAAAATGTTGGCTTTGGAGTGTTTTTACAAGCTCCTTTTCGAATTTTACTTGTGAAAATCGAGAGGTGAAATAGGAAGATTTAGAAAGTAAATTTCTCAAAGCTCCCCCAGAGTTTATTTCTGTGTTTACTTTAACCGTTTTATAGTTGAGTTTAGTATGTGTGATTGGGTTTTTGGATGGGTGTTTTTTTGTTTCCATTCCTAAGAAATGCACATTAACTTCAGAGTTTAGAAGAGTTTCTATCATCTGAGAAATAGCTATGCAACCTCCATCATTTTTTGGGTACGGAGGTTTGTGGGCTAGAATTAGGACTTTTTTACCTTCCATAATCCCTTTGTTTTTTTTAATAAAATTGAAATTCTAGCACTGCTAAACACGCTAGAATCATTTGCCGCTTTATAACTAAAAAATAAACCTAAAGGGGCTAGTATAAAGGATGAAAGCCACATTCCTTGAGAAATACTTATGACTCCTTGTAAAGCGCTTTTTTCTCCCGTAATAGAAGATATATGATAGACTAAAAAGAAAATAATAGAAATTAAAACAGGCATTCCCATTCCACCTTTTCTAATAATAGCACCTAAAGGTGCACCGATTAAGAAAAGTACTAGGCAGGCAAATGCAAGTGTGAATTTCCTATGCCATTCGATATGTGTTTTTTTGAGCTTTTTATGTTTGTATTTTAATTCTCGCTGCGTATTATATACATACGATTTACTGCTTCGAATTAAGTTCGCACTCGCTTTAAAAAGTCTATTTTTTTTATGTTGACTAAACGAATGTAAGTCATTTTTAAAGTACACAACTGAGTCCTTTCTCAAGCTGTCTTTAGCCATGAAGTTATAGTAGGCTACTAGTTTTTCGTTATAGGTTTCCAATCTATGTTTTATGATGTGCTGTAGGGAGTCTGAATTCTGCTGGAGTTGTGATAAGTTCATAAACTGTGCAGCATTCGAATACCGTTCTTCATCAGATCTTTCCAGTTGGAAAGATGCCATATCGAAGCGTATTTTTTGTGCTTTAAAACTTGATCGAGCAAAGGGAAGATTTACTCTCTTTTTAGGATTCTTTATGTCTACTTCTTCGTAGCTATATCCATCAAATAGTTCTAAGTATAAATAGCGATCATTGCCGGATGTGTACATTTTACCACTCTGAGCTTTTATAACCTTAGTATTGCCCATTTTTTCGCTGTGGTCGTAAATCAATAAATCTTCAAGTAAATTTCCATCCTCACTTTTGTGATTTACTTTAATACTGTAACCTTCTATATCGTTAAAGAAGATCCCCTCACGCATGTTTAAAGACAATTTCTTGTTCATAATATCGTACAGAAGTGTTTTAAACTTCATATTGGAATACGGAATTACGTGGTTGGAAAAGAAAAAAGCAGTAATGGCAATTATACTGACCATAACAAAAAGTGGGCGCATAATTTTATAGAGTGATATACCTGAAGATTTAAGAGCTGTAAGCTCATAATTTTCTCCGAGTTTACCAAAAGTCATTAATGAGGATAGTAGTATTGCTAGAGGTAGTGCGAGTGGTACAAGTGTAGGTATGCTGTAAAAAGCTAGCTCAACAATTACAGTCCATTCTAAACCTTTACCTATTAAATCGTCAATATATTTCCATACACTTTGCATAAGTAAAACAAAGAGCATAGTAAAGAAGGTGCCAAAAAAAGGACCTAAAAATGATTTTAATACGAGTTTGTGTAGGGTTTTCAATCCAATAGTTTTGCTTTACGCAAATATACAACTAAGTGTTTTTACGAACCGATACTTTGTCTAAGCTTTTCTATTTGCTTATCCCATAATAATCTGCCCTCTTCTTCCTCTTCTTCGTCTTCAGCAAAGTCAGTTACTATCAGCGAGATGTCTTGAGTGATGTCGTCCACTTCGAGTTTTAACTCAAAATAGGTGTCAGCCGGTTCGTCTAACCATCTAAATTTCACACCTTGATTGTTCTTTTTACTCAACAGCTCAGCTTCTTGTTCGTCACCATCCCAAAAGAAAGTGTACATCTTTCCGCTAAGGTTTACATTGTCTGCAAACCATTCCGATAAACCATCTGGCGAACTTATTTGATTGTATAAAATTCGTAAAGATGAGCGAATAGGAAATTCAATTTCAAATTTATTCTTCGAAGCCATAGCTAGTATTTAATGTATTTCTGTTGCTGCAATATAGTTAAAAATTGATTTTCACAAAGGTTCTATTCTTTAATATTGCGATTATTTAGAAGGGGGATTTCAATGGATTCAAAAAAAATGAAAAAAGTACTTGTTTAAAAGAGTTTAAAACCATTATATTTGCAGCCCTTAATCGGAATGGCGAGGTAGCTCAGTTGGTTAGAGCGTCGGATTCATAACCCGGAGGTCACGAGTTCAACTCTCGTTCTCGCTACTAAAAAAAAGAGTTCTAATTTATTAGAGCTCTTTTTTTATTTGGATACTTTTTTTTAGCTGCATATTGTTTTTGAGTGCAAGTAATTATGTAATTTCATACTTGTATACGTTCAAAATAGTCTCTCCTTTTTTTTAACCTTTTTGTTTTTCATCGTAACAATTCCGATGTGTTTTTTAGCATGTATGCAGTTATTTAGTTTTGCACGTCACTATAGCTTGTCTTTAAAGTGCTGTATTTGTTGATTTTTTGGTTTTTTTGTTTAGTTTTATTTATCCCTTTGTTTAGTTTTTGTTTACATGTTAATCTTGCTGTTGATAGTGTAATTTATCATATTTACATTCTATAATTACTCAAGCTAATGAGTTTAAGTAATTGTTTATTGAAGTAAAATATCTGGGGGGGTATTTTATTTAATGAGGATGACTTAGTCATCCTCATTTTTTTTTGAACTAATTAGTCTTGTGTGTATTATTAAGATGCGAATTATGTAATTTTAGGGCTTTATTAAATCCCCTCATATGAAGACTTGTACTCAATTACTCCTTTCCTTTATTTTTATTTCAGGATTATGTTTTGCGCAAAAAAATGAAGTTACCCATTTAAATTTAGGGTTTAACGCGAAAATGAATCACCTATCTGCTTTGGTTACGGTTAAAAAAGTAAAAAAGGAACCAGAAGTAAAGAAGTCTATACGTACACTTTCCGAAATTCTTGCTAATTCTAAAAAGAAGGATGTTGATACTGCATACCATTTAATTGCCGGTTGCTTTTCGAGTTTAATAAACGCAGAGCGCTTAGTGAATCAGTTAATAAACGATTCGCATACTGCATCGGTAGTAGGTAAAGAAGACGATTTGTACTTTGTTGCATTCAAAAGTTATCAAGCTTATAATGATGCTTTAAAATGCTTAGCAGAATTTAAAACTAAAGGTATAGATAGTTGGGTAAAGAAGATGTAGTTAATTACCAGTTGATACTAAAATCTGCATTACTTTTTATTTGATATGCATTCCCATTTTCTATGTTTCCTATCCCATTGAATTCCCAATCTGGTAAATAGACGTTCCCTAGATAATCTTTTACGATTACTATATCTGTTGTCTGGTCTTCGAAAAGGACTTCTATATTTTGAAGATTGCTAGTTTGGGGTGTGAAGATAAACCAGCCTTCGGGTATGGCGCTTGATGTTGGTCCTGTATGTCCTGTTATATTTAGAGTATGTTGATTTGTAAGTTTTATCTGGTAGCCTTGTTCGATATTGAAACCACCAATATTATTAAATTCAAATTCTGGTAAGTAAACATTGCCGAGATAATCTTTTACTATTTCAACATCATTAATTATAGTTTCTAATATACTTGAAAGTTCGTTTTGTATCGGTTCTATATTTAGCCCTAATAGAAACCATCCCATAGGGAGTTCTATTGTTTGTGTCTCTAATACTGTGAATGAATTATGAATTCCTAGATTGGAAAAGTCATCTAGCTCTAAAACTATCCACTCAGAATTTGAGCTTTGTGTGCCAGCAGAAATTTGCCAATCAATATTTCCTGAGTTTATAGTTGTTTTTCTAATTAGAGTGTGATCTTTTGTGGCCTTAGGAATCCCTGCAATAGTCCATCCATCTGTCGGAGCTTCACCATCTTGACCTATTTGATCTATACGTATTCCATTGTGACTAATGGCAAGTGCGTCGTTCCCATTATGGTTTAAATTGATTTGTAAATCACATAAATCGATGATGTAATTACTCGCATTGTAATGCCCAATAATATAAGTTTGATGTGGCGCTAAGAGTCCGGTTAAATCGAAGATTTCTTCAGACCAAAAACCACCATTTGAAATTTTCAATAGTTTATATTCACTAAGATTTAGGGTGTCGTTCCCTGAATTGTATAATTCGATTGCCTTATTGTTAGCGCTCCCTTCAATGTATTCTGATATTATTAATGGAGAAGTATCATTTGTAGGTTGAACGCTATCCTCTCCCCATATTAGATTTACATATTCTGGATGATCAATAAATGGATTTCTATTGTTTTGCCACTGGTAAATAACCTCATTTCTGTTTTCTTCAAAATCATCCACTGGATCGTTTATATGCCATTCTAATAAAGTTGATAATACTCCAATTTGAGGGTTTGGATAAGTGTCTATCTCTTCAGTTAAATTAAGATCGGGTTCGTTGTTAGAACCATCATATCGAATGTCCATATAAAATAGAATTCTAGCTATATCACCTTTTACGTTGTCTGGTGCTTCCCACGAATTGTTAGTGTAATAACAATTTACTGCTTCATTATGTTGTGTTCCACCATTGTCAAACCCTTTGTTACTTCTGTCTGAGTTAATACTCATGTCAGAAGGTTTGAGATTGTGCAAATCTGTGTGCGCTGGACTATTTTCAAAACTCCCTCCAGGACCAAAATTCCCTAAAGATTTTGCCCAAATATGTTCTCTGTTCCAGTAGTTTAGATGAACAGGATTATTTATGTCGTAAGCAAAATTAGTGTTGTTTATAGAGGTGTTTTTGTAAACTAAATGAATTAAATTCGAGTTATTTACATCTTTATCAGATTGCTTTAGAGCGCTAATGCAATTAGAATAACTAATTATAGTGTGTCCATCAATTAAATTATGTAGTTGATTTCTAAGCTCATTTCCATACAAGTTTTCACTTGCCGAGTAATAATCTTGGGCAGTAATAATAAATGTAATTAGGCATAAAATAAGGGTGTATATTTTTGTCATAGTCTATTGTAAATAGTCATTAAAAATACGAATAAAATCGCTGAGTTATTGCATTGTCAAAATAGTATTAATTATTGTAAATTTTTAACAATTATTCTCATTTAGGTTTGTATATATTTGTTATTCTTAATTAATGCACCCCTTATGAAAAAAGTTATTTCGTTATTCTGTTTTCTACTCCTTCTAACTTCTTTAGAAGCACAAAATTCTTGTGTGCATCAAAAGCAAACAAAAACGCTTCATAAACAAACTCCTGAGCTTCAGAGTCAGAGAGTTGTTAGAACAAGTTATCTTGAAAATTTTACGAAAGAGTACAGTAATATGGGGCACTCTAAATCTAGTCAAGATTTAGTTATTCCTATCGTTTATCATATCGTTCACGATAATGGAGAAGAGAATATTTCGGATGCTCAAATTTTAGAATCCATTGTGCAAATAAATGAAGATTTCACTGCTATAAATGCAGGATTATCGGATGTACAAGAAAACTTTACGTCATTAATTGCAGATGTAGGAATTAGCTTCAGGTTAGCTGATCTCGATCCTAATGGTGAACCTACAACGGGTATAAACCGAATTCAATCTGATCTAACTTTTAACGGAAGTCAGATTGCTTTAAAACAAATGGTACAATGGGATCCTACCATGTATTTAAATATTTGGGTTGTAAATTCATCTGATGGTGGAAACGGTTCTGCTTTTGCTTACTATCCTGCAAGTGTAGAAGGATCTAGTTCTGTATACGATGGTGTAGTTAGTTCTTACTGGGCAGTCGGTAGAACAGAAACTGCTGCTTGGACTCATTATAAAATATTAACCCACGAAATTGGGCACTGGGCAAACTTAAAACATACTTGGGGAGATGATTCTGGTAATCAGGCCGCTGCAGGTTGCTCGTTTGATGATGGGGTAGAAGACACGCCAAATACAATTGGTAATACTGGTTGCGACCTTGATGCTACTTCATGTGGTTCGCAAGACAATGTTCAAAATTACATGGACTATTCCAACTGTTCTAATATGTTTACAATAGGACAAAAAACACGTATGTTGGCAGCTTTAAATTCTGATGTGGGTGGAAGAAATAATCTATGGACTGATGAAAATCACTCTTTGGTTTTCATCGATCAAGAATTTTTACCTCGCTTAGTTTACAATGCCCAATCGTTTAATGAATCTACAGATAACGATGGTTCTATAAATAGTTCTATCGGAGTTGAATTGGTTGATTTAACTTTTAGTTCCACAGGCTCTTTAATAGCAGGGGTAGATTTCACCTCAGCCAATTTACCAGTAGGGTCTGCTATTACTGTTTCCGTTATAGATGAAACACATGCAGAAATTACTTTAATTGGTTCTGTAGTTAATCACGCTGAAGCTGATTATTTAGAAGGTTTAGAAATCCATTTCACAGAAAGCCCTTTTGTTGGAGTTACCTACGATGAGATTTACAATCCATCGAAAACTAATTTAACGGTAAACTTTTTCGATCCTTACGAAATTGTGTTTGTTGATTTGGTAGACGATGTACATAATTTCTTCGAAGGGCAACAATGGAAATGGTTCTCTATGGGTTCTGGGGGTGCAGATTTTGGATTGTTCCACTATGAGATGATTAATATAAAATTAGAAACTTACGGTAATGGTGCTATTTGCGAAGCGGGAACTTTTAATTTAAGTCCTTTGGCAATTGGTACTGAAGTTGGTCCTTCGAGCACGATAACCGATCCAGGATCTTGGTATGGTGATCAATTAGATTTATCTAATCCAGATTATACAGCCTGGAATGGTCAAACTGCTTATGCAGGTATTGAATTCCAAAAAAATGGTAACAGTCATTATGGTTGGATACGTTTAAAAGTGAGTGAAGACGGAACGCATTATTATGCTTTAGACATGGCATACAATGAAGCTCCAAATTCTTCTATTCTTACTGGGGAAGTGCAAAGCCCAGTTTTAGCTTATTCTAAAACAGTTTTCTATGAGTCTAATCTAAATGATGGCGCAATAGAATCTGAAAGAGTCATTGATATATTTGGTGGGAAATTTTCCGATTTTGGAACTTTAAATCAAGGTGATTCATTTAATGTTTCCAGTGTTCCTGATGGCTTGACTGCTCAATTGGTTAAGGAGTCAGACACACAAGTAACTCTTTCGTTTATTGGTTCAGCTACAGCTCATGCCAATAATTCTGATAATAATTATTTGAATCTTGTTTTAGAAGAGTCTTTAATTATCGACCCTCCTACAGGTATGGACTTAACAAGTGATTTGGGAATTGATTTTAAAGACTCTTACCATATAGAATATGTAAATAGCAGTGCCGAGGAAGAGATTAGTGTTTCGAATTTAGGGAATAACTGGAAATATTTTAATTTAGACATAGGAGATGCTGCGTATGGTTTATGGTATGTGGATGAGTTTTTTAGATTCGAAACGTATGCTAAGTCGGGTGTTTGTAATGCGGGAACTACAGATTTAGATGTACTTGTAGCAGCCGAAGAGATTGGTCAAAATAGTTACTGGGATTACTTTACAGAACTCGAAACACAGTTGGTTATTACTTCTCCAGATTATACGGAGTGGAATGGACAAACTGCTTATGCAGGAATTAAATTCACCATTGCAGACCAATTCCATTACGGATGGATGCAGTTTGAAGTTGGTGAAAATGGCGATGCGGTAACACTTATCGATTATGCTTACAATACCAATCCAGGGGAATCGATTATGGCTGGGCAACAATTTGCTACCTATGGTTGTACAGATTCATTAGCGACTAATTATAACTCAAATGCCATAGACGATGATGGTTCTTGTACCTATCCTTTAGATTGTGGTGATGACATTACGGCAACTTTAAATATGTATGATTCTTATGGAGATGGTTGGAATCAAAACTATTTAGATATTGTAGATGTTGAAGGAAACTTAGTTCAAAGCATCACTTTAAATAGCGGTACAGAAGGATTTACGGAATTTTGTTTAGCTCCAGATTGTTATTCATATACCCTTGGAGGTGGTCTTTATATAAATGAAACTTCGTGGGATTTATATCTCGCATCTACCTTCTTAATTGCTGATGAAGGCTCTAATTCAGGTTCTTTTTCTGTAAGTGGTGGATGTGATGCTTATTACGGCTGTACGGATGCGAATGCATTTAATTACAATCCAGAAGCTATTTTTGACGATGAGTCTTGTACTTATCCAGTAATGGGTTGTACAGATGCTGAAGCATTAAACTACAATGCAGATGCCGAAGAAGATGATGGTTTATGTTATTACGACTATGATGTATTGGGTTGCGATGATGCAAATGCATTAAATTTCAATAGCAGTGCTACTTATAACGATGGAACTTGTGAATACTCTGGTTTATCTCTTATAGATGTACCTACAGTATTATGTTTAGGAGAGCCTGTCTTAATTACTTGGACTGGAGCTAACCCCAATACAACTGTAACTATTTCTTTGACTAATGTAACCCTGAATGTTTCACTTTCTTCCATAGTAACTATGACAAATTCAGGAGAGTTTCTTTGGGAGGTTGACGGTTTTACCGAAGGTACTACGGATGTGTTTAGATTTTATATTCAAGAGGAGCCTTGGCCTCCTACCTCTTATTCACATGGTAATAACTTTACAATTTTAGACGATTGTAATAATATCGTATACGGATGTACCGATTCATTCGCACTTAATTACGATGTTGATGCAACAATTGATGATGCTTCATGTACTTATCCTTTAGCGGGATGTACGGATGAATCAGCCTTGAATTACAATTCTGAGGCTACCGAAGATAACGGATCATGTCAATACCCAATTGATTGTGATGGTTTAACAACCGTTACAATTGAAGTAGGTGGCGGTTCATGGTCATACGAAGTTTCATGGTCAGTTGGTGGTTTTTCCGGAGGTGAAGGATCAACAGAAGCTTGTTTAGAAGACGGTTGTCACACATTTAATATGGCGGATTCTTACGGTGATGGTTGGAACGGTAATGTTGCAACCATTACAACTTCGAATGGAGATCTAATTTTCACAGGTACATTAGAAGATGGATCAGAAGGATTATTAAGCTTCGGATTGAATACTGAAGAAGATTGTACAGATATTGTAACTCCTGTATTTGGTTGTACCGATGCTGCAGCAATTAATTATAATACAGAAGCTACAGATGATGATGGTTCATGTGAATACCTAATGGGTCCTTCTGAGCAAGTATTGAGTCTACCTCCTGGTTGGTCTATGTTCTCTGCATACATGATCGCTGAGAGTATGGATATGGTTGATATCATTGCGCCTATCTTCGATAACATAATTATCATTAAGAACAACGCTGGTTTAGCTTACTTAACTGCGTGGGAGTTTAACGGTATTGGAGATGCACTTGTTGGCCAAGGTTACCAAATCAAGACTGATGCTGCTGTTGAATTTACCGTTGCAGGTGAATATGCATTCCCAGAGGACAATCCAATTAACTTAACTGCTGGTTGGAATATGATCGGTTACTTAAGAACTGAACCAGCTGATGCGATGGTTGTTATGGCTAATGTTTGGGCTAATGGTGAAAACCTTGTAATCGCTAAAGATTATCAAGGTAATGCTTACCTACCAGCATGGGGCTTTAACGGTATTGGTGATATGCACCCAGGTGAAGGTTACCAATTGAAAGTGAACAATGATGATGTATTGAACTACTTGTCTAATGATGACTCTTACCGTTTGGCTGAGATGGAAATCGTTGAGAACAATGTAGCTCACTTCTCAAAAGTAGCTCCTACTGATAACAACATGACTGTTGTTATTGAAGACGCTGCTTGGGATGTACTTCCAACGGAAGGATCAGAACTTGCTGCTTTCGATAAAGCTGGAAACCTAATAGGTTCTGCAATCTACTCTAGTCCAGTAACAGTTCTTACTGTATGGGGTGACGATGCTACTACTTCATCTAAAGATGGATTAGAAGTGTCTGAAGTAGCATCCTTCAAAGTATGGAAATCAGGTACAACTCGCGACTTCACAGTTACTGAATGGATTGAAGGTTCTGCTTCTTACAATGTAGATGCAATTAACGTTGCTTCTACAATTGAGTCTAACAATGTTGTTACAGAGCTTAATTCTAGCGATAGAGTATTAGTGAAAGTGATCAATGTATTAGGTCAAGATTTAAACTCGAATGATGATACATTCAAAGGAGAAGTTCTATTCAAGGTTTACGATGATGGAACTGTTGAGAAATTCCTTAACTAATAACAATCTCACATAAATATATAAAAGGCTCCGAAAGGAGCCTTTTATTTTAATTCTAATCTTCACTCTAGAATGACAAAAAGTTGAAACAGTAATGGGTGATATTAATTGTTGTTTTAGTGATATGACCTATTCTTTCATTAGTCATTAATGACTTAATTTACATTAATCTTAATTTTTCATGATTGCAGATGAGGAGTTTCCATTTATTTTTAAGATTGGAAACACTTTTTTAACAGCTTCTTTTTACACTATTACACCAGTATTAATATGCTTTTAAGGAGAATAAAAAAGCCACTCAAAGAGTGGATTTTTTTATAAAGTGATATGTGTTTAGTTATTCAGCATAACTGGCATAACCAACATAAGGATATTTTCTCCATCGTTAGAGTTTCCTTCTGGAAGTAAAATACCTGCACGGTTAGGGGCAGACATCTCTAAGTGGATTTGAGCGGTCTCTAAGTTCGAAATCATTTCCATTAGGAAACGAGAGTTGAACCCTATTTCCATATCCGATCCTTCGTACTGACAAGACAAACGTTCGTCTGCTTTGTTAGAGAAGTCTAAATCTTCGGCAGAAATATGCATTTCGTTACCAGCGATTTTTAAACGAATTTGGTGTGTAGTTTTATTAGAGAATATCGAAACTCTTTTTACAGAATTTAAGAACGATAAACGATCTACTGTAAGTTTATTAGGGTTTTCTTGTGGTATTACCGCGTTGTAATTAGGGTATTTACCATCAATTAAACGACAGGTAAGAATAATAGATCCAAAGCTAAATTTAGCGTTTGTTTCGTTGTATTCAATTTTCACCTCTTCATCTGCTACCGCTAAAATTCCTTTTAAGATATTTAAAGGTTTTTTAGGTAAAATAAACTCTGCACTTTGCTCGCTTACCACATCGTGACGTGTATAACGAACTAATTTATGTGCATCGGTAGAAACTAAAGTTAATCCAGTTTCGCTAAACTGACAGAACACTCCAGACATAACTGGACGTAAATCGTCGTTTCCAGTAGCGAAGATGGTTTTGTTAATTCCTGTAGCGATAATATCAGAGTGAATTAGAGCTGTACTTGCAGCTTCAATTCCTGGAGCTTTAGGGAATTCATCCCCATTTTGGAATGCCAAGGCATATTTACCTTGATCGGAGCTAATTTCTATATTATTCTTATCGGTATCGATAAGGAAAGTTAGCGGCTGTTCTGGGAAAGTCTTTAAAGTATCTAAAAGAAGTTTCGCTGGTATTGCTGCATTTCCATTTTTATCTGCTTCAACATCTAAGGTAGTAGACATCGTGGTTTCTAAATCTGAGGCAGAAATACTTAGGTTGTTATCCTGTATCTCGAACAAGATATTGTCGAGTATCGGTAGGGTATTGCTAGAGTTAATTACACCACTAATGGTTTGTAATTGCTTTAAAAGCTTCGAGCTGGATACAATAAACTTCATTGTGTCTTGGGTTTAATTTCAACAAATCAAATATAGAACTAAGCGTAAATCAAAAGCGTTTCTATTCTCTTCGTTTATTCACAATTCCAAAGGACTTTTGAACAAATACAAAAAATAGATTTACTTATTTTTTTAAGTCACTCAGGCTTTTCATTACTCTACCAAAGCTATTTAATTGTATGATTACCCAGTCGGTTTTGTTAATGTGTGCGTACATACGCTCTGGGTCCCTCATAGTTACATCACCATCTACATGTGTGCCATCCTTTGCTTTTTTATAATAAGCAGTAACTGTAGTTTCCTCGCCTTTATTATTGCTAACCACTAAGTCGAAAACTGGTTTAACATTTAAAATGGAATCTACATTTAAAGAACCAGAAATAAAACCTTCAGAATTTAATTTTCTAAACGAGCCTAAATACGTTTGTAGCTTAGTTGGATTTAATTCTAGCTGAGTAGTTCCTTTGTAATTACTAAGCGAAAACTCATTCTCATTTTCTCTACTTAGAACAAAGGATTCATCAATCATTTTGGGAGCATAGTAACGCATACTAACAGTGTTGATGGCTAGGTTGTCGTAATTTAGTACCGTTTTATCTCTCCATATATATTCTGCCGTAAAGAAACGGCTTGATAAATAACCTTTAAATCCGGGTATGTGTATTGCATAGGGATCTGTAGCGTCTTGAAGCATCATAAATGTAGCAGAAAGTTCTTGGTTTTCGCCTCCTACATAGAAGGTTTTTTCTGTTCCATCTTTCAAGAAAACTTGAACTTTTATTCCACGAACCGCTAAGTTTCCTAATACATTATCGCGCATAGTTAAAGCCACAGGATGCGCAATTTCCATTCGCTGTAATGTTTTTAATAAGTAGAATACTGCTGCCTTACGTGCTTTATAATCTCCATTTACCGTCCAGTTATTAGTGCCTATACGTTCTATAATTGCCGTTTCTGGCATTTTAGAACTCAGTATAACTTTTACCACATTACTAGTGTCTGCAATAGCAAAATCTCTTCTATCTGTTCTAGTAATAGACGTTTCTTTATTTGTCAGCTTATAACTCACAAACGCTAAACAAAGTATAGCGAGTAAGTAAAGTATATTTTTAGTTTTCATATGCGTATTTTTTCTTTCTTAAATAGTGTTTTACGAGTCCAAAAATTAGGATTAGTAGTATAGGTGCAAGTAAGTTAAGGAGCTGCCAAAAGCTGCGCTCCTTGTTGACTTTTTGAGAGTCCAATAAACGCATTTTCAATTCTCGTGTTCTTACGTCAATTAGGGCATCTTCCTCTAAAAGGTAGTCAATAGAGTTTAAGATAAAATCTTTATTTCCATATTGACGCTTTTCGTAATTGTCGTAACCCAATGGTAAAACGACCCCTCTAATAATTTGGTTTTTGGCTATATCTCCATCCGATATTACCAGCATTCTGGTAGGTTTACTCGTTTCGGTAAAGGGTAGTTTTTTGCTCAAAGCATTTATTCTATTCTTAAAAATAGATTCAAAAACACCCTCTAATAAAACAGCTGTAGCTTGTTCTCCATTTGAGAAATTCGCTTGTACTGGTTGGTCTAAGGCGTTTTGTAAGCTTACTTCGTAAGGCGTGTTTGCTACTTTTGTGTAAGGAGAGCTGTGGAGTAGTACTGTTTTTCGAACAGCGCTACTCGTTTTAACAGTATCTATTGAGCCTACAAAGTCGAATTTTATAGCGTTTAAATTACTCGTAATAGGGTGGTTTGAAGTAGGAATACAAACGGGGAAAAAGCGCCATGGCCTCAATTCCCATTTAGGTATATCGTTTACAAAGCTTACAGGAATAGGTATTTTAGAAGAAGAAATGTCTTCAATTAAATCGCTGTTTACACGTGCTCCATATTTAAATAGTTGGTCGCCTAAGTTTAAGTCTCTTAATGGGTGGGCCAAAAAGGAACCTTTGTTTGCCAAAGAATCCATATCTGCATTGGTAGCGTCTAACATCCAAATAACCTTACCGCCACTCATAATATACTGGTCAATAAAGTACTTGTCGAGGTTCTGGAAGGTTTCAGTAGGTTTTGCAATAAGAAGTAATTTCTTTCTTTTTAGCTCTTCTAGTTTCTTCGCTAAGTCGGCTTCTCCTAAACTATCTAATTCAAATTCTCGTAGGTTAATTTTTGCTACAGAATATTGGTCAGAAAGACTTTTTGTTAAATCTTCCAACTCTTTATCTTCCAATTCTCCATGACCAGTAATAAATGCAATACTTGGTTTTATTGGCGTTTTTAACTGCTTAATCGCATTGGTAAATTCGTACTCTAGCTCTCTAATAGATTGCTCTAAGTTTTGTGAAGGACTAGATGCTATTTGGTTTTTTAATAATTGTACTGCAACTTCCTTTCCACCAAATTTTACAATAGCACCCGGAATAATAACTTTTTCGGTATATGTATCTCCGTCTTTAACTTGTAAGCTGGTAGGGCTCAAGCCTTTTTCGTAAAGCTGTGTTATAATCTGGTTGCGAGTTTCCTCATCTGTACTCTCTGTTGGATTTATAAAGGTGTATTGTAGTAGATTATTTTGAGATTTGAATTCCGATAAAATCTGACGGGTTTCTAAGCTCAATCGTTCTATCCCAGCAGGAAAGTCACCTTCTAAATAAACTTCTACATAAATATAGTCGTCTAATTCGCTAAGCAGGTTTTTGGTAGCATCCGATAAGGAGTAGCGCCCTTCTTTGGTTAAATCGTATCTGTTGTGTACAAAAGATCCAATAAAGTTGAGAAGTAGGAGTATAAGTAAGGCTCCTATAAATTGTAGTATATCTTGCTTTCTGTTCTTCATTACCATTTTCTGCTTTGAAGTGAAAGTTTACTTCCGTAAATAAATAGGCTCATCACACTTATAAAATAAAGTACATCTCTAGTGTCTATTACCCCTCTGCTTATGGCATTGTAGTGGTAGCTAATTCCGAGTTTGTCAATGCTTAATTCTAATCCTGTATGCGATAGGAGAGTTGCTATTTGTTCGAATCCTGAAAAGCAGAAAAAACAAAAGAACAGTGCCAGTATAAAAGATACAATCTGGTTCTCTGTAAGGCTAGAGGCGAAAACGCCAATAGAAACATATATTCCAGATAGGAAAACTAAGCCAATATAGGAGCCTATGGTTGCGCCCCAATCTAAATTTCCTTGAGGCTGCCCCAAGAAATAAATACTCACTACGTATATTAATGTAGGGCTAAGAGCGATAATGCAAAGAGTTAAACCTGCAAAAAACTTACCCAGTACAAGGCTTAATTCGCTAATAGGTTTTGTGAGAATTAGCTCAATAGTTCCTGTTTTTATTTCATCTGCAAAAAACCGCATAGTTAGCGCGGGTATTAAAAATAGAAATACCCATGGAGCCAAAAAGAATAAACCATCTAAACCGGCATAACCTGCATCGAGTAAATTAAATGATCCTGGGAAGATCCAAAGAAATAAACCATTTAAAAGTAAGAAAACTACTACCACCATATATCCGATAAGGGAGCCTAGGAAACTGTTGAGTTCTTTTTTTAGAATGCTAATCATAGCGCTTCGTTTAATTTTTCTGTACTCCAAGCCATAGGCTTGTCGTTAAATAATACTTTTGTTTGTGCCCAAACTCCCGCAAAAAGGGCTGAGTTTCGGTAATTGTTTAAGTCCTCTTCTGAATCCCACCAAGAGTAGGTAAAGAAAATGTTTTTAGCCGAAATATCTTGTAGCATTTCTACTTTTTGACATCCTTTTTGAGAAATAATTTTTTGTTTACTTTCTTCAAAAATAGCTTTAAACTCGGCTATATGTTCGTCTTTAAAGCTCAGTTTTACAATTCTTGTAATCATAGAAATTCTATACTTATTCGGTCTTTTACTTTTATACCTAATAGTCCGCTTGCTCCGTTTGCATGATTAGAGTCTCCTTTGTTCATAGCCACTTCTAGGTGACCAGCAGAGTTAAAAAGCGCCAACATTTCTCCTTCACTAACCTGACTGTACGATTTATGTAGTGTTTTAATACTGTACTTACGAGGGAGTTTTAGTTCGAACTCTGCTCCAGCAAACGATTCTTTAAATACTTTTTCGGTAATATTACTAATCAAATTTCCGTAGTGATCTATATAGATTACCTGTCCGTTTATTATTTTTCTATCTGCCGATAAAGTAGGTTGAAAATCTATTAAATCTTTTAGCTCGTTTATTTGTCGTCCAATAACCTGTAATGTTCCGCCGCGGTTAATATGGCATGCCGCTTTCACAAACACATCTTTCATTGGAAATGGAATACTGTCGTCGTCTTGCGATATGTTTAAGGCAATAATTTGTTCCGCTTTAAAATGAGGAAACATTAAAGAAAATATACCCGTATCTGCTCCAATAAAATAATGACCATCTACTTTACATACCACATGCAGCTTGTTTGGTGTTGCTTCAGCGTCAATTCCGATCATGTGAATAGTGCCTTCAGGGAAATGGTGATAAGCGTTTTTTAAGATATAAGCAGCTTCCTCAGTGTTAAATGGAGATACCTCATGAGAAATGTCTACAATTTGCACCTCTGGAGCCTCCGATAACAGCGCCCCTTTTATGGCTGCGGTGAAATAATCTTTAGTACCGTAATCGCTTGTAAGTGTAATGATTGCCATGTTGCTGAAAAACAGCTAATTTTACTTGAAATTATTGGATGAAATTTGTTATTTTGGGAGTATAAAACTAAGCAAATAATCTAAGTTGAAAAGAATTTTACTTAAATTCATTCAACTCAATAAAAACCAACTATTTGGCAGAAAAAAAGATTACTCTAAACGGTATAGATCCCATTGAAATTTATGGGACTAGAAATTCGAAATTGGACTTGATAAAGTCGTATTATCCAAAACTTAAGATTATTGCTCGTGGCGGTGAAATTACAGTTTTAGGAGAAGAAGAGGTTATTGAGCAGTTTGAAACTAAGTTAGCCGTTTTGATTTTGCATTTTAATAAATACAACCGTCTTACCGAGAGTAATATAGATCGTTTAATTATGGAAGACCATACCGTGGTTTTAGAATTAGACGACGATGTTATAGTACATGGAAATCATGGCAAGCTTATAAAAGCCAGGACTTCAAATCAGCGTAAAATGGTTGATTTATGCTTGTCTAAAGATATGGTGTTTGCTATCGGTCCTGCTGGAACAGGAAAAACTTATACCGCCGTAGCTTTGGCAGTAAGAGCTTTAAAAAACAAAGAAGTAAAACGAATTATCTTAACGCGTCCTGCTGTAGAAGCAGGAGAGAATTTAGGCTTTTTACCTGGCGATATGAAGGATAAGCTAGATCCTTATATGCAGCCTCTGTACGATGCGCTTAACGATATGATTCCATCCGAAAAGTTAAAGGCTTTAATTGAGGAAAGAGTAATACAAATTGCACCGCTCGCTTTTATGAGAGGTAGAACATTAGACAATGCTTTTGTTATATTAGACGAAGCACAGAATACAACCGTACAGCAAATGAAAATGTTCCTTACGCGTATGGGACGTTCCGCTAAATTTGTGGTTACCGGCGATGTAACACAGATAGATTTGCCTGCGAGACAGAAGTCTGGATTGGCTCATTGTTTAGAGCTTTTATCTAAAGTAAATGATATAGGAATTGTCTATTTAAACGAAAAAGATGTAATTCGCCACAATTTGGTGATGCAGATTATACAAGCTTACAAACAAGAAGTAACAAGAACAATAAAGGAGAAATAAAGTGGGAAACACGATACTAAAAACTGATTTTAACTTTCCGGGTCAAACAAAAGTTTACCACGGTAAAGTACGCGAAGTGTACACAATTAACAACGATTTATTGGTGATGATCGTTTCTGACCGTATTTCTGCATTTGATGTAGTGATGCCTAAAGGGATTCCTTATAAAGGACAGGTTTTGAACCAAATTGCAGCTAAGTTTTTAGATGCAACTACCGATATCGTTCCCAATTGGAAGATTTCTATGCCAGACCCTATGGTTACTGTAGGTAAACACTGTGAGCCTTTTAAAGTGGAAATGGTTATTCGTGGATACCTTTCTGGTCATGCTTGGAGAGAATACAGAGCAGGTAAAAGAATGATTTGTGGGGTTGCTATGCCTGATGGAATGAAGGAGAATGATAAATTCCCTACGCCATTACTTACACCTACTACCAAAGCAGATGTTGGTCACGATGAAGATATCTCTAGAGAAGAAATTCTTGCACAAGGATTAGTTTTGGAAGCTGATTACGTAATGTTGGAAAAATACACACGTGAGATATTTCAAAGAGGTACTGATATAGCTGCCGATATGGGCTTAATTTTGGTTGATACTAAATACGAATTCGGTAAAGATAAAGACGGTACTATTACCTTAATAGATGAGATCCATACACCAGATTCTTCTCGTTATTTCTATATGGAAGGTTACCAAGACCGTCAAGATGCTGATGACTCTCAAAAGCAATTGTCTAAAGAATTTGTTCGCCAATGGTTAATCACTAATGGTTTTCAAGGTTTAGAAGGACAGAGTATTCCAGATATGGACGAGGCCTTTATTGCTTCTGTTTCGGAGCGTTATATTGAGCTTTACGAACAAATTACTGGTGATGCATTTGTAAAAGCAGATGTTACGGATGTATTGAATAGAGTAGAAAAAAACATAAACGCCTATCTTGCTTAGGTGATTGTTATTCATAAAAAAAAGGGCTGATCGATAGATTAGCCCTTTTTTTTTTAAGTCAGTTTTCTTTTTAAATCCATTCTCCCGTGTAGAATCCTGATAACTTCTATTTCAGCATCATCAACTATATGATAGAATATAATATGTTTTTCCAAGCTCAGGATTATTTCCAATTTCATTACAAATAGTTTTAATTGTTCCATAATATAAATCTGCCTGATTTTCAGACCAATGTTCAAAAGTATAATCCCAAATATTATTTAAATCATCTACAGCTTCTTGTCTTAATATAACATTAGCCATTTTTTCTTTTTTCTGCTTTTAGTTTTTTTAAATTCTCGTCAAAGTCAAAGTTTTCAACTCTAGGACTATTCATTCCTTCTTGAATTGCATTTTTTAATGCGAGAGCTTTACTTTCTTCATCTTCTAAAAGCCTTAATCCTGCTCGTATAACTTCACTAACATTTTTAAATCGACCTTCACTTATTCGACTTTGAACGAATTGGTCAAAATAATTCCCGAGTGATATTGATGTGTTTTTGTTCATCTTAGTGAGTTTAATTCAAATAGACCAAAAATTGGTATAAAATCAACTGCATTGTTTTTTAAATAATAGACATCGTCAAGACTATAGTAAGTATGGGGATTAAAAGTATTGAGTTTTATTTACCCTAAAACAGGTGTTAAGTATAGGTGTTGTTAGGTAGTTTAATCCATTAAATCTCTATTTAAACAATCCAAATTAGTGGGGTCAATTTCAACTAATTTTGTTCGATTTTCATTGTAAGACCAAGGTTTTAAAATCTCGCCAAAATTATTATCAGTTTCATCTGTTACGAGTATGATGTTTTGTGTTTTCCAATCATTACAAAAAGCTAATCTAAGAATTTGGTCGTTTAATAGATTGATTTTTATTGTGTCCATAATCTTAAAATGAGCCTTACCTAAAGTGTCTCTGAATT